>NZ_JBWBWM010000007.1:0-250275 GCF_056174665.1 Bradyrhizobium sp. WYCCWR15520 | reverse complement strand
TGCGATTTGCTTGCCTACCATGGATGGTTCCCGATTTGACCAGGTGACCTCGCGGGCGCCGCGGGCGTTCTAAGTCCGAATTTGCGGTCCTCCCTTGCTTGCCCGCACAGCAGCGACCCTCGGAGCGAGCACGTGTGGCGCGCTTGCGCTGGTGATTTCAACCCGCACGATTTCAAGCCATCCAATGTTTTAAGCTAGCGGCCAAAAAGCCAATCAAATTGCTTTGCCGCGGCATTAAGAATATCTTATCGGGGTGATCACGACCCGGCAGCTATGTTATCTTGATGCGCTTGCCCGTCATCAGCATTTCGGACGAGCCGCGGCGGAGTGTTGTGTCAGCCAGCCCGCTCTTTCAATGCAGATCCACGAACTGGAAGGGCTTCTCGGCATAGAGTTGATCGAGCGGCGTCCGGGCGCGCCGATGTTCACCGAACTTGGCATCGAGATCGCGCAACGCGCCGGAGTGATCCTTGGTGCAGTGCGCGACCTGACAGACCTGGCTCAACATAGAGCCAAGGTGCTGAGCGGAACGTTGCGCCTTGGCGTCATCCCGACGCTGGCGCCGTATATATTGCCGCGGTTGCTGCCGCAACTGGAACTCGGGTATCCCGATCTGCGCCTTGATTTGGTGGAAGCGCAGACCAAGGTGCTGCTCGCGGATCTCGAGCGTGGCGCTCTCGAAGTATTGTTGCTGGCGTTGCCGCTCAAGGCGGCCGCGGTTGAAGTTTTCCACCTCATGAGAGACCGCTTCCTCTTTGCTGTACCAGCCGACGACCCTCTTCCGGAAACGGCGCGCGTGACGCCCGGCGAGGTGAAGAAGCGTAAGCTCATTCTGCTCGAAGAAGGCCATTGTCTGCGGGATCAGGCGCTCGACTATTGTGTCAAGGGGCGTTGGACTGTGGCCTCGAGCCTCAGTGCAACGAGCCTTGCAACGGTCATGCAGATGGTGGCGAGCGGATATGGCGCCACGCTAGTTCCAGAAGTCGCGGCCGATGTCGAGTTGCGCGACGACCGAGTGAAGCTCCTGCGTTTTGTCGAACCGCAACCCGGCCGCAGTATCGGGCTTGCGTGGCGCCGGACGTCTCCACGCAAGGCCGACTTCCTGGCACTTGGTCAGATGGTGAAGAGCGCGCTGGACGCACCCATCCGGCCGCAATGTGTCCGCCACGAGCACACGGGCCTGCGAACGAAAATCCAGTGATTCTGATTTAACCAACGCGCCTTTTCGGGGATTTCCGGTAACTTGCAAACATGAAGGCGGCAAGATACGCAAGGCATCGTGGCATGGTGAAGGCTCGGCTGCGGATTCCAGCGATGGTAGCCAACCGCAGAAGCGACTAAGCTAACCGGCTTCAATCGATCCAGATGTAGCTCCTCGCGCGCCTCAAGGAGGCGGGGTTCCATCCTTCCGCAAGGTGCAGCCATGGTCGTGGCAGCAACTTTCCGAACTTTCATTGCCGAAAATAATGAGCGATAATCAATAAGCCGGCCGCGGCGGCAAGTGCCGAGCGGACGGAATCGGTGCACGAAGATGGTAAAGGCCGATGCCTGAGCGAACGTACAGTCGAGGCAGCGATATCGATGCCACGAGAGCAAGCGCTCGTTTGGCCGGCCTCGACATCGACATCATTCACCGGCAATCGCCGACTGGTGATTGGGAGCAGATATCAATCAACCTGCGGGCAACGCCATCCTTCGAAGCGCTCGGGTCCTCGTTCGAGGCGGCTAACCCTTTCACGTTTTGGGTGCAGGCCACGCGATTCATGTGGATGCCGTGGCTGCTCACGGCGCAGACGATGATGCTGCCGGCAGGCTGGCCGCGAACGCTCCCGAGCGTCGTCCACCCTGAGCAAGAGGCGCCGACGGCTAACGGTTAGCGAGCCAAAGGATCAGGGAAAGGATCACGCTGACCAGCAGCGATGTTGCGAGCGGGATATAAACGCGGAAGTTGTCGCGCTCGATGACGGTGTCGCCGGGCAACCGGCCTAAGCCGATCTTGTTGATCACTGGCCATAGCAGCCCAAGCGCAACGAGCGACAAGCCGAAGATGATGAGGAGACGCGAGATCGACATTGCGCCGAGCCGATCACAGTGGGCGAGCCGATTGAGGGAGAGCAAGCCGGATTTGGCGTGCTGCTGTGACCGCGGTCCGTCGTGCGGCTCGGATGAGTCAGTATAGCGTTTTCGAGCGAGGTGGACACACGCAGTTGGGCAGGCTGACACCAATGATTGCCCTGTTCACGGATTTTGGGTTGCACGGCCCGTATACGGGTCAGATGAAGGCGGTGCTGCACCAGATGGCGCCGCGCATTCCCGTTGTCGACCTCTTCGCCGATGCGCCAGTCAGCAATCCCAAGGCATCGGCGTATCTGTTGGCCGCCTATGCTGCATGGTTTCCGGCACGAACCGTCTTTCTCTGCGTTGTCGATCCCGGCGTCGGCGGGACGCGGCCATCCATTTTTGTCGAAGCCGATGGCCGCTGGTATATCGGCCCCGGCAACGGCTTGTTTGAGCTGATCCGGCGCAGAGCCCAAGAAACGCGCAGCTGGGACATCGACTGGAAGCCGAAGCATCTCTCGGCCAGCTTTCACGGGCGCGACCTCTTCGCCCCGGTGGCAGCCATGCTGGCGCGCGGTGATCCGCCCCCCGGCCGGCCACGTCATGATGGCGCAGATCGCAGGGCAGACTGGCCGGATGACCTCTGCGAGATCGTTTACGTCGATCACTACGGCAATGCCATGACCGGGCTGAGGGCGGCTATGCTGCCGCCCGGCGCAAGGCTGACCGCGGCAGGTCGGGTTCTGGACCGCGCGAGGACCTTCAGCGATCTGCCGCCAGGCGCGGCCTTCTGGTATGAGAACTCCAACGGGCTTGCCGAAATTGCCGTCAATCAGGGGCGGGCGGACCGCGATCTCGGTCTTGCCATCGGCGGTACCGTCGAGATTGTCGCATGAACAAAGGCCTGCCGCTTTGACCCGAAGGCAACATTCGACCAAACAGCGCCCTCATCCGCATCGGCCGAAGCCGCCGGAGCGCCGCGACAAACCGCAGGCTAGCGCTAACAGGCGCCTTGCGGAGCAGATCCGCAAGATCCTGCGCAAACACTACATGAGCAAATACCGGGTGCAGTGAAATCGCGAAGTCTGAACTTTGAAGCAAGCACTGGGGTGCTACTTTGCATGGGGTTGTTTTCGAGAAACGGCTCTTCAGTCTATACAAATTTGAAGCGGCCGCTATCGGGCCGGCCAAAAAGCCGAGCAACTACACAGAGCACGACTGGTCCGCTCCCGGAACGACATTCCGGAATCTGCGCATTCGCAAGATTTCTTGCTCCATCATTGCCGAAACTACGATCGCACTTGTGCAGCTCTAGGCGCGGGCAGGGCAGCACGTTACTTTGTCTGAGCTTAGTGGATCGACAAGAAGGGTAGGAGTAGGTGCAACATCGCGGTACTGCAAGAACCCATTCGGTACTGCGACGTCGTACGGGCGAGGCGCAGCATCGCTGAAGCACGAACGGCGATCCGCTTAAGCACTTGAAATGAAAGGAAAATGCCCCAATAGTCAGCTTTGAATTTCTGTCGGCCCAAAAATCAGCCATTCCGGATGAGATGATAAAGCGAAATAACATCAATATGTTATCGCATCGATTTTGCATTGCGCCCATGATGGATTGGACCGAGAGTTCAGGTCTTTCAATCGGTTAGAGGGCGGCATGTGCACGACGTGTGCACCGAGAGATCAAGAAAGATCCAGCGACAGCCAAAGTACCCGGCTCTCAGAAGCGGGGCGTAGTATGTGGGATCGGGTTAGTCGGACATTCTGTTCGGCGCATCGATTGATGCTGCAGTGCTGCGGATTGGAATCGTCTCGGATACCCACGGGCTCCTGCGGCTCGAGGCTGAGCACGGCTTGGCGGGGTGGCGCATATCATCCACGCTGGCGATATGGTCGTGCGGAAATTCTTGTCAGACTCCGTCGGATTTGCGCCTCACAGCGATTAGAGGGAACACCGATACCGCCGAGTGGGCGAAACATTATCCTGACACTCAGGCGGTACAGCTCGGAGAGCGATCGTTCTATGTCTTGCACCCTCAGGAATTGCAGATTGATCCAGCAGTTTGCGGATTGATGCGCATCGACCGCGGATCCAACGATTGATGATGTGCTGTATCTGAATCCTGGAAGTGCAGGGCCACGTCGTTTCAAGCTGCCCGTCACACTTGCTACTTTGGAGATAACCTTCAAGCGGCCTTCGACCGGTCATACATGACCTCAGTCGCACCGAGTGAAGTGTCCGATGAAATGCGCGCTCGACCGCTGCATCAGGTAGCCGAACTGCTGCAGTCTTGCACCACCGGCAGTTCCTCGGCATTGGAGTCGCCCGGCGCAGTCGCCCAGGCCAGTTCGACTAGCATCACGATCCGCCGACCGGCACTGTCAAGCGGGCAAACGATGAAGCCCTGCTCCTCGATGTAGATCAAAAGACGCCGTGCACGTCGCAGCGAATGAGAGCCATAGGCGCGCGCAATCGCTACCTTTATCGCACCTGCCCAACGGCAACGCCGCGCTGTCCGCTGACATGGCAGCGCGGCTGGAGAAAGCATTCAAGAAATTCACCCGCAAAGAGCTTCTCGACATGCAGGCGGAATACGATGCCGCGCAGGCAAGCAAAAGGATGCGCCGGCCAATGCCACGGCTTATGTGCCCCGTTTCTGACGATCAAAGCCAACAACATTGAAGGATGGGTCCCACAATATCCTCGTACGCAGCCGCCTTGCGGTTTTCTTGCGTACGCTGGTCCATTCCAGGTGCCGTGCGGGTACCGCGGGACAGGAGCAAGTGCGAACGGGTGCTGGGATTGGGCGTCGCATGCGCCAATGACTTAGAGGGTTCCGTGGATCGATGCAGGTGGAAAAATGAGCTAGGCGCCGATCCCAACTGGCGTGCTACTTTGCATGGGGTTGTTCCCGATATTTTGGTTGGATCAGACGAGCAACATCATATTGCATTGAACCGATATGCGCGTGCTTGATGCTGATCAACGAGACGCCGACTGGCGCGATCTCTCTCGCATCGTGCTGCGCATCGACCAGACATTTAGACCAACCGCGCGCGGCTCGCATACGAAAGCTGCCTCTCGCGTGCCAGATAGCTGACCGAGTAAGGTTATCGGCATCTGTTGCAACGACGCCTAATCATCGCGACGCCTGCCTTCTACAACCCTCGATCATCGCAGGCGTCACGTCGGTAGGATAGTAAAGCGGCGAGGCACCGGCTGGTCGAGAATATGCGCTGCGAGGGCACGCCCTGCCGTTGAGCATGGTGTCATCCGGGCAGGCGCACGGTCCGCCGGTTGCGTGATATTGGTCCCGACTTGCTTTGATAGGATCGCAGCAATAGCCGTGGCCGTCAGTGCGACCTCAGCCTTGCGCTTGATCTCAGGCGGTGCAGGTTTCTCTGGGGCATGGGTGGTCGCGGACTTCTCGGAGTGGCTTTTGATGGCGGGTGCCGAATTGTTAGAGGTTGCTGCCGCTACAATAGGAGGTGATACAGGGTACGTGAGGCAACGGGGTTGGCCACGGAAGCCTGCGACTGCGCGACCGCCGCGACTGGCGCGTTGTTCACCGGACTGCTGTGGCGGCTTATAGTGTAAGCCCCTAACGCCGTGACGCTCAGCATAAAGAGTAGCGTTCTTGCCCGCATACTCGCGCCGCCACCATTAGCCGGTCTTTCGAGCATTCATGGCCCGCTCGACCTCATGGCTAGTTCATCCAGATGTTGCGCAAAACGATCGAGCATTTCGCGCTTCGCTTAGTCAGTAGCTAAGTCTCGGACGAGCGCACATTCGGCCGCGTCTTTGTGCAGCTTCTCCAAATGGGCTTGAATCCTTCATCATCCCCCCGCGTGCCTCCATTTTCCAACGAAGGAAGTGACACGGCTCGACATCAAATTGAACTAACAAATCTTAGGTCGGGACTGGACTGCTGCTTATTACCCTTGGCTTTTATTGAACGTCTCAAGCATTCCTTCGGCAGCGTCTGCGTGCTGAGCACGGCCCGCCCGGGGCTTGGGGGCATCGTGAGGCGGGCGCAGTGCCGAGCCAACCGATACGCTCAGTGAGAAGCCCTCGCGGATGATAGTATAGGGGAACGAGCGTATTGTCCGTAACGACTTAGCGA
The DNA here is from genome assembly GCF_056174665.1 of Bradyrhizobium sp. WYCCWR15520. Classification (NCBI taxonomy): domain Bacteria; kingdom Pseudomonadati; phylum Pseudomonadota; class Alphaproteobacteria; order Hyphomicrobiales; family Nitrobacteraceae; genus Bradyrhizobium; species Bradyrhizobium sp. WYCCWR15520. Next base: position 244,093 of record NZ_JBWBWM010000007.1, on the reverse strand, counting down.
TCATTCTTGTTTCAACCTGAGCGCGCTGGTTTCCAAGCCGTACTTGCAAAATGAAAATGCCATTGTTGCCGCTGTTGCCATAGCGGTCTCGGCGGCCGGCCTCACACGCTGAAGCCGTGTATCGGAGTGAGCAGTGGGCGACATTCCAGACTGACGGCTGCCGCCGCGATGCCGACGGCTATTACTGATCACCGGCCGTGTTGACGACGTGAATCAACGTCTCGGGTCACCACAAGGGCACTGCCGAGCTCGAAACTCGCTAGTCACGCATGCCGAGGTGTCCGAGGTCGCTGTCGTTGGCTATCCCCACGATATCAAGGGCCAGGGCATTTACCCCTACGTCACGCTAATGGCGGCACCGAGCCGACCGAGGAGTTGCGGAGTCATTGGAAATGAGCGATCGATGTCTTCATTATCGGCCCCCTTCGTCTCTAGCAGTCGTTTGCCTTTAATCAAAAGACCCGCTAGGGCCGGTCATCCAAATTGCTATGCTTCAGCACATGCTACCACGCAGTCAATCATTAGCAAACGCAAGAAGGCGGATCTCGCTGGCAAAAAGATGATCTCGCCGGAAGGGCTCGGGCTGCGTGTGGTCCACTACAGCCGCGTGGTAGTCCGATCAAGCTCTGACATGATCCAATCGGCGAATGCCCGCACTGCGCGGCGCTGCCGGTTGGCGCGAGGGAAGACGAGATGGTGGCCGACATAGCGGATATCGACGGACCGGCCGGCGAGCGGGGCGACCAATCTGCCCGTCTCGATCTCGCGCTCGGCAAGTCGCGTGGATTCCAGGGTGACGCCGAGACCGCTTGAAGCCATAGCAATCGCCAGGAAGCTGCGGTCGAAACGCATCCCATGAATGGCGGGCGCCTCAAGCCCATTCGCGGCAAACCATTGGTGCCATTGAACCTTCTTGACCTCTGAACGAATAAGCACCTGGCCGAACAAATCCTTCGGTTTGCGGATCTTCTTTGCAAGCGCCGGCGTACACAGGGGCGCAACGGTCTCCTCGCCGAGCGGAATGATTTCCAGAGACTCGCTCCTCGGCTGCCCATAGACGATATCGAGATCGAAATCGTCATTGCCAAAGCGGGCATACTCGGTGCTGGCGGCGAGCCGCACTTCCAGCTTGGGTTCGGCGGCAATGAACTGGTCGAGACGCGGCGCCAGCCACTGCGCTGCGAAGCTCGGCGCGCAATGCACCCGAAGCAGTTGCGGCCCGCGGCCGGCCACTTCCTCGATTCCGTGCCGCAGATTGTCGAATGCGGAGCCGACGTGACGCATCAGGTTTTGTCCGGCCGGTGTCAATCGGGTCGATCGGGCGCTGCGCTCGAACAGCGTGGTGCTCATCGTGCTTTCCAGTTTGCGGATCGCGTGACTGACGGCGCTCGGCGTCAAATGAAGTTCGCTTGCAGCGTCGCGAAAGGAGCCGGTGCGCGCGGCTGCCTCGAAGGCGCGGATTGCGGAAATCGGGATGCTGGACAGCAACATCCCATAAGTGAACCAGATTCATCTATGGGCGACAACTGTGCGTTTGTCGCCGTTGCGGCCCCGGAATAGTAGGTACGGTCAAAGAAACAGGCGCGGGTCGACGGCGTCTCGGATCAATGCCAGGGAGGAGACATGCTGCTACGCGGGAAGACGGCGGTTATCTCGGGCGCGGCCTCGCCGCGCGGCATAGGCTTGGCGACCGCCCGGCGGTTCGCGGCAGAAGGTGCCCGGGTCGCGATCCTCGACATCGATGGCGCCGCGGCCGAAGCCGCCGCGAAGAGCCTGGACGTCGTTTCGGGCGGATCCCACCTCGGCCTCGGCTGCGACGTCGCCGACCAGAAATCCTGTATGAATGCGATCGACGCTGTGATCGGCGCTTTCGGCCAGATCGATATCCTGATCAATAACGCCGGCATTACGCAGCCGGCGAAGCTGCTCGAAATCACGCCCGCGGACTGGGCGCGCATCCAGGATGTCAATCTCAAGGGCGTGCTCTTTCTGTCCCAGGCGGTGATCCCGCACATGCGCCGGCGCAGGTCCGGCTCGATTGCCTGCATGTCGTCGGTCTCGGCGCAGCGCGGCGGCGGCATTTTCGGCGGGCCGCATTATTCCGCGGCCAAGGCTGGCGTGCTCGGCCTCGCCAAGGCGATGGCGCGCGAGTTCGGACTCGACGGCATTCGCGTCAACTGCGTCACGCCCGGCCTGATCGGAACCGACATCACGGCTGGCAAGCTCACCGACGAGATGAAGGCGAAGATACTCGAGGGCATTCCGCTCGGCCGCCTCGGCCAAGCAAAGGACGTTGCGGGAATCTACACGTTCCTTGCTTCCGACCTCTCCGCCTACGTCACGGGGGCGGTGATCGACGTCAACGGCGGCATGCTCATCCACTGAGCACGATAGGAGGAGATCGCCATGGAAACGGCTCCGGCGATTGCAAACGCGCCGACGCTGGCGAAGCGTGCCCACAACATCCGCCGCAACGCGCTGAGGATGGGCGAAATCCAGGGCCAAGGTTATATAGCGCAGGCGCTTGACATCGCCGACGTGCTTGCCGTCGCTTACTTCCACGCCATGCATTACCGGCCGGAGGAGCCGTCCTGGGAGGGACGGGATCGCTTCCTGCTCTCGAACGGTCACTATGCCATCGCGCTCTATGCAGCCTTGATCGAGGCCGGCGTCATCCCGGAAGCAGAGCTCGATACCTATGGCAGCGACGAAAGCCGTCTGCCGATGTCCGGCATGGCCTCCTACACGCCCGGCATGGAGATGTCGGGCGGATCGCTCGGGCTGGGTATAAGCATCGCCGTCGGCATGGCACTCGGGCTGAAGCGCAAGAGCTCCAGCGCGCGGGTCTACACGGTGTTCTCCGACGGCGAGCTCGACGAAGGCTCCGTCTGGGAAGGGATCATGTCCGCAGCTCACCACAAGCTTGACAACCTGATCGCCATCGTCGACGTCAACAACCAGCAGGCCGACGGTCCTTCGACGGAAATGATGGCGTTCGAGCCGCTGGTGGACAAGCTCAACGCATTCGGTTGGTTCGTGCAGCGCGTGGATGGTAACGACCTCGATGCAGTGGTGGCGGCATTCGATGCCGCCAAGTCCCACGCCGAGGCGAGGCCCCGTATCCTCGTTGCCGACACGCTGATGGGCAAAGGCGTTCCGTTCCTGGAGCAGCGGGAGAAGAACCACTTCATTCGTGTCGAGCTGCACGAATGGCAACTCGCGCTTGGCGCGCTTGAAGCGGGGACGCAGTCATGAATACCACTGTATCAGCAACGCCGCCCGGCAAGCCGCGCCTGACCACCTCGGCCATGATCGCCTCGATCGCGGCCGAAGGACAAAGGACGAAGTCTGCGCCCTTCGGGCACGCGCTCGTCGAACTCGCGCGAAACCGCACCGACGTGATTGGCATGACCGCCGATCTCGGCAAGTACACTGACCTGCACATCTTCGCCAAGGCATTCCCGGATCGGTACTACCAGATGGGCATGGCCGAGCAGCTGCTGTTCGGGGTCGCCTCGGGGCTGGCTGCCGAAGGCTTTACCCCCTTCGCCACGACATATGCGGTGTTTGCCTCTCGTCGCGCCTACGATTTCATCCACCAGACGATTGCGGAGGAGGACCGCAACGTGAAGATCGTCTGCGCGCTGCCCGGTCTGACCTCCGGTTATGGCCCGAGCCACCAGGCGGCCGAGGATCTCGCGCTATTCCGCGCGATGCCGAACATGACCGTGATCGATCCCTGCGACGCGCATGAGATCGAGCAACTGGTGCCTGCTATCGCCTCCCATCAAGGCCCGGCCTATGTGCGGCTGCTGCGCGGCCAGGTGCCGGTGGTGCTTGACGAGTACGGCTACAAGTTCGAGCTTGGCAAGGCGGCCCTGATCCGGGAGGGCGGGGATGTCCTGATCATCTCGACCGGCATCATGACGATGCGCGCGCTCGAGGCCGCGAAGGAGTTGGCTGGTGACCGCGTGGATGCAGCGGTGCTGCACGTTCCCACCATCAAGCCGCTCGATGCCGAGACGATTCTGCGCGAAGCCCGCAAACCCGGGCGACTGGTCGTGGTTGCTGAGAACCATACCGTGATCGGGGGCCTCGGAGAAGCCGTTGCCGGCTTATTGATGCGTTCCGGTGTTCATCCGGTGTTCCGTCAGATTGCATTGCCGGACGAATTTCTCGCCGCCGGTGCATTGCCGACCCTTCATGACAGATACGGAATTTCGACCCCGGAAGTGTCAAGGCAGATAAAGCATTGGCTAGGGCGTTGAGGTTCGAGGCGCCGCTTCACAGCAGGCTTCGGCAACATAGTCGCTTCGCAGCTCCGCTGCGAGGATGACGGCTACCGCCTATGGCCGGCCTTCGAGTTCCGGTAAAGAAGAGATCAACGGACGGACCAGCTCCACACCGCGGATCGCAGCTTCACTCCTGCCTCAAGGTCCGCCGCATTGGCTGCACCCATCGCCATCTCCCCAAAAAAGACCTTCCAATTGCATCAACCATTCCGCTGCGCTTTCCGTCCAAAACTGAGCACCTTAGACTTGGCATCGATTGGGGCCGCGAAAGAGGGTGCCGCTTGGAAATCGGAGATCTCCAGTCGCTTCGTACTTGGGTGTACTCGCGAATCTGTGGACGTTTGACTGACAATTGGCACTAACTATTGTTCCTCTCAGTTTTGGCAGGTCGACTTAAATTCCCCGGCGTTCTACATTACAGATTGATCACGGCAGACAGAGTTTGAAATGGCAGTAAAAGCGACCCAATCGCGCTCTTTGCGTCAACGCGCCATCAGGAGTTGCGATGTTCATAGTTTCTGTGAAGTGCAACGCACCTACGCGCTGCGCTCGCGCAGATCTTTCTCCGGCTTTCCCCGATGATGTCGGTGGATCGCCCGGCCGCCCGGCTCGCGACGCGCCTTGCATTTTTCGTCGCCGGCTTTGGCATCGCGGGCTGGGCGCCCCTGGTGCCGTTCGCGAAAGACCGGATGGCGGTCGATGAGGGAGTCCTCGGCTTTTTGCTGCTCTGCCTCGGAGTCGGCTCCGTCGTCGCGATGATCGTGACCGGTGTGTTGAGCGCGCGCTACGGCAGTAGGCCGATCATCCTGATTGGCGGGTTCGGCCTTGCCCTCATCCTGCCGTGGCTCGCGCTTGCTGGTACACCTCTGGCGCTTGGGGCTGCGTTGTTTGCCTTCGGCGCCTTGCTTGGCTCTTTCGATCTGGCCGTGAATATCCATGCGGTCGAAGTGGAACGTGCAGCGAAGCGGCCGCTGATGTCCGGCTTTCATGCACAATTCAGCATTGGCGGCGTTGCCGGTTCTGGGGGGATGACCGCTTTGCTCTCGCTCGGCGCTGGCGCCTTCGCATCAACTTTGATCTGCTCGGCCCTTATGGCGATAGCTATGCTGCTGGCCTGCCCGCGATTGCTCCGAACCGCGCAGGCCCAGCAGGTGCCCTTGTTGGTCATGCCACACAACACGGTGCTGCTGCTCGCAATGCTTGCGGCAATCACTTTTCTCGTGGAAGGCGCGATGCTCGATTGGAGTGCTTTGCTGCTCGTGGGCAGAGGTCTCGTCCCGGAGGCGCAGGGTGGTCTCGGCTACATGTTGTTCTCTATTGCCATGACGGTCGGTCGTCTCCGTGGCGATGCCATCGTGGCGCGCGTCGGCGACCGCGCCACGCTGGTGTTTGGCAGTCTACTGGCGGTAGCGGGCTTCGCGGTCCTGCTGACCGCCGTGGGCGCAGCCTTCGCCATGGCGGGCTTGCTGCTCATCGGCCTCGGGGCGTCGAACCTGGTGCCAGTCCTGTTCCGCCGGGCTGGCACGCAGAAAGCGATGCCCGCCAGCCTTGCGATCGGTGCGATCAACACGGCTGGCTATGCTGGCGTCCTCCTCGGACCTGCTGGCATTGGCTTCCTCGCCAAGTTCGCTGGATTGCCGAGCGCATTTGCGATATTGGCGGCACTCATGTGTCTAGTCACGCTGTCGGCGCACAGCGTGACGCTGGAAATACCGTGAAGAGGAGGCGATGGTTCCACACGAGCAACTCGGCAAGATGGTGCGAGTGGGCTCGTGCGCCTCTCAGCGCCTGTGATTCGCGGCCCTTCTACATGCATCAATCTGTCTTCAGGCAATTCTCCAGATGAGAGAGCCCACGCAAGTGAGCTGATGAGGGTCCGCGCGCGCAACACGGCACGCCGCTTAACGGCGCATGGCGCAAGTTACTGTCGACAAAACCAGGCGAGACCCCGTCCCTCGTATGCGAGAAAGGATCTGCGACAGTAGATCGATTAGCCTCCACGGCTCCTTACTTCGAACGCGATTTCTTGAAAAGAGCCAGTCTCGAGAATCTGAACGAGGCGATAGCTGGAGTTTCTTCCTGACAGCGGGCAGGGTGTGCGTCATGAAACAGGAGAGAGAATGAGCAGGCGAGCTCGTTGGAACCACTCAGCGGCCTTCAAAGGTCAAGGTTGCATTTGCCGCCACCATTGGCGATCGGACGTTAGCTCAACTGCCGGAGCATTTGAGCGTCCACCCCAATCAGATCACGTCGTGGAAAGCTCGAAGGTGGCGGCGCCGATTGTTCGGCCCTCGTTGAGGCCATGGGGCAGGGCCACGCGTCGTTGAAGTGAAGTCGCTGCATGCCAGATCGGCGGGCTGATACTGGAGAACGATTTCTTAGAAGGAAGGCTCAGCAAAGCGGGCCTGCTGAGCGCAGAACGATGATCGACCGTGCACACGAGCTGCCGATCAGCCGGCAGCGGAAGCTCTGAACATCAGCCGGGCTAGCGCCTACTACCTGCCGGTAGCCGATCTAGGTCACCGCTGCGGCCGGTTCAGATTTGAACCTCCCCGGCAACAGGCGTCAAATTTCAGGCATTTCAGATCGGACAAGAGCTGCGCGTGATTGCCCGCGTAAGGGTGTTGGCTCAGGACGTTGTGTGGGATGAATGAAAATCAGATCTCATGCGTAATCCATGCGTTCATTTAGACGTGATTTATCCGCGCCGCATCCAACACCCGATCAATTGGCAGTTGGCACTTGCACTGCCCAACCGTCGATCTTTCGGCTGAAGAGGTCCATGATGCCTGCCAGATACAGAGCCTTCCGTCGTCGGGATGTACGTGATATTGGCAAGCCAGACCCGGTTCGAGTCTGCAGTGGTGAAGTCAAGCGCGATCACGTTTGCGATCGGCAGATCGTGGCAATTGTCCGTGGTGCGGACCCGACGTGGCGGCGCCATGATCGAGCGAGTGCCATTCCTTCGTATCAGCCGTTCGACCCCGCCATGGCTGGCGCCGCGTCCCCGCGCCCGTAGGACAGGATGGACCCGAGGACAGCCATACGGCTGTCAACTCTCGCGATGACCTGCCGGATCTCGGCCAGCAGCACGGCATTGGAAGTTGCTCGAGGCTCGCGCCAGGCGTAATAACTGGCTGTCGAATCCTCGAGTACGGCACACATCAGCCGTACCGGATAGCTGTCGCGGTGGTCCTCAATGAAGCGGGTTTCCGGCAAAGATCGCGATCGACTTTTCAAAATGTCGCGCTCCATGCGCAGCCGCTCGTTCTCCTGGCGCAGCTTAGCGATCTCTGAAGGCTGGTCCGCCGACATCGGCGCCGCGCCGCCGATGCCTGCTCCTGCCGGACATCCACCCAGTGTCGCAGCACCGAATCGCGCAGCCCGAACCCCTTGGCCGACCCAATCGATCAACTAGTCGATATCGCCAGTTTACAGCCTGGCGCTTGAGTCCTCCGTGAACGATCGACGTGGATGTTCTGACTTTCAACACGTCCGGGCTCTCTGAGCCTACTACAGGTGTCCACTCATTCGGAGGAGGTTCACTGGGGCTTGAGTCGGTTTGCGCAGAGATGGACGCGCTGGAGCAGACTTCCCGGTTACCATACATGGAGAAACTCAGGCACAGGATGGGCATCTATTCCGTCCCGTCCCGCAGCGGCTCATTCAGCGCATTGCGGACGCTTTCCACGCCGCGCGTCTCGCTTAGGGAATCGACTGGGCAACAGTAGTAACGGTAAAATTCGCGCGCGACCTGAAGCGGAAGACTCGGGCGTTAGCATCGCGATTTGCTCGACGGAGCACAGCGAACCAGCCTAGTAGGTGCCTTGCGGGTCTTCACGGCAGTATAACTTGGCGGTTGCGGACAACTCCGATGCGCGCTCGCGCTGCTTCCAGTGGCCGAGGTACGATGAGCACGGTGGGTGCGCGCCTTTGGCGTTCAACCAATTTAGGTAGCTGTCCTGACGGGGTTTTCGAGGATAGCATGCGGTGCACCTTGGCTGCCACGGAAGGAGGGGCGCTTCATGAATGGAAGTTGGCGGCGCGTGATACCGAAAGCAAGGAGAGGGCTTAATTTTCTGCAGCGTTCCCCGCTCTCCAAAACAAGCCGAGCCAAGGGCGAGCAGCTGGTGCAAAGCAGGGAGGATATCAAATGTCTAGTGCTGATCCCGTCATCATCAGAACTGCACAGGCGCACCGTTGCACCGCTGACGGCAGCGCTTGTTATGTGTCGTCAGGCACGCCCTGGTCGCCGCTGGAAGTGCTCGATGTCTATGAGGATTTTCACCACTTGCTCTATCCCAACACGGGAAGCGGAGCGTGTCAGGCGAAGAGGGTCACCTCCGATGAACGCCTGAAAAAGATCTACGGCGTGAGCAGAGACGCATGAAGTGGAGGTATGAGGCGCCCGCCGGAACGGCTGAGATTATTCTCCTCCCGGATGGATGCGCCCTCGTGTTTGACGGTCAGGTTTTAGGGAAATACGCTACCGCTGCGAAGGCCGCAGAAGAACTATCGAACGGCACATGCCACTGGCCCTCCGCTGGAGACCCAACGGAGATGAACATCCCCAAAGAGCTGGCCCAATGGCAACGAGTTCTGTAGTGCGGCGCCGGGGCTCGATGCTCTCTCTCTCTCTCTCTCTCTCTCTCTTTGATAGTGCGTGTCGCCCAGGAAAGGCATTGAGAACAAAAGTGGCGAGTAAATAAGAGGACAAGTCCTGCAGTTCCCATCCGTTATGGTGGTGACGCTGGGGAGCCTCCGATGGCCGATTCGATTTTCGAGAACAGCAGCGAGCTCACAGCGTGCTCGACCCGTGTGTGTCAGGACCAAACCGGGATCTCCGGTTTGTGACGGCCTCCTCTCAGATGGGGTAGTTGATCAGCGCATCAACTTGCATTCGAATTGGTTCGTCTTTCTACGTCGGGCGCAGACCATGATTGAAATTTTCCGTCGAGATGCATTTGCGACACTTAAGCCGGGCATGAGTGTCATCGCCGAAGGGCGTCGCTGGGTCTGGCTAGACATGCGGGCTGGTGACCGTGTGCAGCTGCGCTGCGAACTCACAGGTGAGCGCGCTTGGCTTGCTACAAGCGCTGTCGAGATCGCTACGGCGCACTGGGATCTGAACCATCCTGTGGTCAAAGAAGCGGGGCGTTCTCGTGCGGACGTCCGGCATCACTTTGCGAAAAAATCGAAACGATAAACGTCGCTCCATTCGCAGTCGAGGCACGCGCGGTCCGACGCAAGGTGGATCACGTGCTGCAGAGTTGTGGGCGCGTTGGCTGTTGCGCTTTAGGAGGTAGCTGCCGAGATGAGACGAGAAAGGGTGAGTCATTCATCCGAGGTCGATTGATGAAACCAGAAGCGCGAACCAGCGGGAGGTTTGTTGTACTGCATGCGCGGCCGAACCGTTGGTGCGATGTTAAAGCGTGCCCAGGGCAGGATCGGGCGCGCAAATGGTCAGGACGCTATGCTAGCTTCAAATGGAATGGCTACATCAGGTGGTCGCAGGCCCGCACCATTTGGCGGCCGGGCAACATCGACGCTTGTCGAGAAACGCGCCAAGCAGCCATATGACTTTTAAGCAAAAGGAGGAGTTATGCTGCATATTCACCGATTCAATGAATTCTGCATTGAGTGGCGTCACCTTTCCTTTTGAGATGTGCTTGGAAGCTGCCTATGCGCTTTTACTATAGTCGTCGGTTTGGCTATTAGCCGGGGATTGTAACTTATGGTCGGCGAGCACTTCCCTGGAACATCGGCGGATGCGACGGTCATGCTATCATCATTCGCGTTCCGATCGAGATAGAATAGCCCTTGCCTCAAGAGTATCGGCGCGCGTGTTAACTTGTCGAACTTATCGCTGAGATCAAAGACGAGCGATTCGACACTCGCCTGCTTGAGCTCAAGCGCGATCGCTAAAGTCAGCAGATCGAGCTCAATCGCATTTGCTGGCCAGCGGGGGCTTGTCGGCGTCGGAGGGTTCGCTTCGGCGCGCAATCAATTAATTTTTAGCGTGGAAGAATTGTGCAGATCGAGGAGCGAGCGGATTGCCGAAACGAAGGCGACTCAAGACACTGCGACCGCGCGCTTGCGGCAGGCGGACGCAGAATTCAGCGCGCAAACAGAGTAAGTACGCGCTGTGTGCTTAGGCCGTAACCTGGATCGAGCTCGTGCCCCATACGACGTGGCCCAGCACGAACTGGAGAGTACGCAGCAGCGAGTCAATTATGTAGCGACGGAGCTGGCGCCGGCCCGCGCGCCGACGTATCTGTTGGCGAGTCTTACAATTGAGGCGCGCTTCTCAAGCCAACGTATTGGTGAGCTCGATCAACGTTTGGCCGAACGTAATGTTGACAAGGAGTAAGTGAAGATACGCATCATCCAGCTCGATTGGCAAATCGACGCGGAGCGTCTTCGTGTGAGTCGCTTAACCTCCGCCAACGCTCAATGCCGGCATTTCTGGCTTTGTCTGGGACATCCTGGTGGACGATGGCCATTACGCGCGACGCGGCGCCTCGTCTTAATCGACGACTACGAAACTGAGACGCAGCGGGGCTTCCGAGTCGCTCTACGATGGTATTTTTCGGCGCGCCGGCGCAATTCCGGCTGTTCGGCGTCGAGTGAGGACCGGGTCCTCCAAGCCGAATTGTGGTTTCATCAAACCGGATTCGCAAGCCTTGCGGTGGGTCCCACTCTGCAGCATCTGCAGCGCTTTGATGTCACGAGAACTTACTCGATCAGGCACAACAGCCCGATCTCGGCTGCGCCACACTGGCAGGGCCATTGTCGGTTTTGAGACAAGTATCGACCTGTTGATCGTCTCGCACATACTACAACGCACCTGCAACCTGAATTCTTGATGCGGCACGCCGCTTGCTTTGTTCGCGGCATCATCATCGAACGCTTTCAGGGGGCGGTGATGCTGGGGTAGAGCGAGCTGCGTGATCAGTTAGTCGGCGATCCCTCTCCCCATTTGGGTGGTGGAGCCCATTTCCATGGTGACACATCGATCGAGTTCACTAGCCGAATGTTTGGGGCACCTGTATCCCGCAGGATTCATGTTGCTCGCGACCTTGTTTGTGTCAGTGGTCAGCATCCCTGGAGCCACGGCAGACGACACGATCGATCCACCTGATTACTTCGGGATGTTAACTGCTTCTCATAACTTTCGTGCCGATGTTTTTTTGAAGTTCTATGCGCGATACATTTTGAGTGCCGAACAGTCGAAACGTGGTCCTGTGCTGACCGCGGTTGCGGATCTGTTCTGTGTTAATCGGGCCGGCGCTGATGCAATGGCCAATGCTCAGCTGGCCGCGACGACGTTTCTGGCTCTCTCGGGTCTCCAGTATCGCGTGGGGGCGCGGAGTAGCAAAGAGCAGCCAAATTGCATTAACCAAGACATTTTGCGAAAGAGAGCAGACAACAGGGCAGAACGAGTTGCCGCGTTTGCTGAGCCAGCTTTCAGACAGGGTCGTCCGGAGCTCCATGTGGATGGGCCATCCGATTTGGGCCTGATATTTGAGCCGGTTTCTGCGAAATTCCGTACTTTTACATCGTCGGGGGGCACCACAATTACATACACGCTAATCATGGCCCCAAACGCCAGCGGCACTGCCTTTGGTCCTCAGGTGTATATGGACGAAAACAATAAAGCGGCGGTGTGCGCGGTTTCGCCCATGGACACTGAAACAATCTCCGCATTCCGGAACTCGTTAGCTGACGCCTTCGTTCAAGAGGCTGCCGATCCCGGCAGAGGACTGCCGAGCATAAATGTCGACCGATCGGTTGCCGCCAATTGGGCCATCAGCGCAACGAGTGGCATTATGGGCCGTTGTCTCCTTGTGAACAATGATGAACGCGATCCGACAACATAGTACAGATCGACTCCACCAATCCGCACGAGAAGGTCCGACGTTCATTGGCTCGGGTGCCCATGGGGAGCAACTAACTCCAGCGGAGATTTTGCAGGCTAGATGGATAATGGCTGCCTTTGATCTGAGCCCAGCATTTCTAACACTCAGATTAAAGCAACAGCTGCCTCCGAGTAGACCCAGCATCAGCGAAAACCTGTGATTGCTTCCTTTACTCTTGGTCCGCTCAGGAAAACGAGTGACCTGCTGCTCCGGCGCATCTGCAGGGAGTCATCTTGGCCGCGGGCGAGACCCTATAACAGCGGCGGGAGCATGCGAGCCAAGCAAGGCTGATTTCGCGCAGTTGCTGTTTCTGGAATCGTCGCCATAGACCGCCCCGGTTGTTGCGCGGGCCATGTCCGGTCCAAGACGTCGATGTTCCAGGCCCGACAGTACGACGGCAGTTTTCCGCCAGCGCGGCGAGAGACACGATGTTCAGTGAGGAAAGCAGGCAGAACGACATTGGCACGTCGGTTGCTTGATATGGGGCGTTTTTGTTACGTCCCCATAACGGGTCTCGCACGCCTTGTCACAGAGTTCAGATGAACCTTGCTGAGTTGATTCAAATCAGTGCCATGCTGATGCTGCCGCGTACGTCGTGCGCGGCTGTTCGGTCCGATTGCTGTGACGTGGCCGTTGGTTGGCGGCGGTATCAGATTGTAGACCTCGTTGCCTCCGTGGGAGGGGTATTGACTGTGGTCGGTCGTCGCCGCGGCATATTGCTTGCTATCGCCGTTGTTATCGCGCCTGCGTGCGACTTGATCGTCTCGGTGAAGGTATCGGCGCAAAGCTTCACCCACAATCCGCGCCAACCGCGACCTACGCGGCCGAAAGTGGCTAACGACAACCAGATGCTCGTGCAAGCGATCGAGGTGGATTACGACTACAACAATCAGCGCGTGTCGGCGGTCGGCAACGTGCAGATGTTCTACAACGGCACCAGCGTGGAGGCCGACAAGGTCATCTATGACCAGAAGACCAAGCGGCTGCATGCGGAAGGCAACATCCGCCTGACGGATGCGGAAGGCAAAGTCGCCTACGCCAACATCATGGACCTGAGCGACGACTACCGTGACGGTTTCGTCGATTCGCTGCGCGTCGATACCGCAGACGCGACGCGGATGGTGGCGACGCGCGCCGACCGCTCGGCCGGCAATTACACCGTGTTGGAAAACGGCGTCTATACCGCCTGCGCGCCGTGCAAGGACAATCCGAAGAAGCCGCCGCTGTGGCAGGTCAAGGGTGCGCGCATCATCCACGACCAGACCGACAAGATGCTGTACTTCGAAAACGCGCAGCTCGAGTTCTTCGGCGTGCCGATGGCGTATCTGCCGTATTTCTCGACGCCCGATCCGACGGTGAAGCGCAAGACCGGCTTTGTGATGCCGGCCTACAGCACCAACTCGACGCACGGCTACGCGGTCGAAACCCCGTTCTACTGGGCGATCGCGCCGGATTATGACGCGACCTTCAACCCGCGCTTCACGACGCGGCAAGGCGTGCTGTTCCAGGGCGAATTCCGCCAGCGCCTGATCAACGGCTCGTATCAGATCCGCGCCTACGGCATCGACCAGCTCGACCAGATTGCGTTCACCGGCCAGCCCGGCGACCGCCAGTTCCGCGGCGGCCTCGACACCAAGGGCCAGTTCGCGCTCAATGACAAATGGGTGTGGGGTTGGGACGGCGTCCTGCTGTCCGACTACTACTTCTTCTCGGACTACCGGCTGGCCCAGTACAAGGATCCGCTGGGCTCGTTCCTGAGCCTGCCGACGGAAGCCATCTCGCAGCTCTATCTGACCGGCGTCGGCAATCGCAGCTTCTTCGATGCGCGCACGATCTATTACCTCTCCTACTCCGGCAGCCAGGACAAGGTGCCGGTGATCCATCCGGTGATCGACTATTCCAACGTCATCAACCACCCGATCCTCGGCGGTGAGGTCAGCTACAAGACCAACTTCACCGGCCTGTCGCGTACCACGGCGGCCTTCGACCCGATCACGACGCTGGCCAATACCACCGGCCTGTGCCTGAACGCATCGGCCGACCCGCTCGCCCGTATCCCCTCGCAGTGCCTGTTGCGCGGCATGCCCGGCACGTATACGCGGCTGACGGCTGAAGCACAGTGGCGGCGCTCGTACACCGATCCGATCGGCCAAATCTGGACGCCATTTGCGATCCTGCGCGCCGACGCCATCGACGCCTCGATCTCGAACCAGCCCGGCGTATCGAACTTCCTGCCCGTCGGCGACACCCAGGCGGTCCGCCTGATGCCGGCGATCGGCCTCGAATATCGCTACCCCTTCATCAACGTTCAGCCGTGGGGCACGACCACGATCGAGCCGATCGCGCAGGTCATCGCTCGTCCGAACGAGACCTATGCCGGCCGGCTGCCGAACGAAGACGCGCAGAGTTTTGTTTTCGACACCTCGAATCTGTTCAGCGTCGACAAGTTTTCCGGCCACGACCGCGTCGAGGGCGGCGGCCGCGCCAATGTCGGCGTGCAGGCGACCACGCAGTTCGATCACGGCGGCAGCGTCAATGTGCTATTTGGCCAATCCTACCAGCTGTTCGGCATGAACTCCTTCGCGGTCCAGGATTCCATCAATTCCGGTCTCGATTCCGGCCTCGACAAGCCGCGCTCCGACTATGTCGCGAGCGGCAGCTACTCCCCGAACCGGACCTATATGTTTAGCGTCCGCAGCCGGATGGACGAGCAGACCTGGAACGTCCAGCGCTTCGAGGCTGAAGGGCGCGCCAATTTCGATCGCTGGTCGGTCAGCATGCTGTATGGCAACTATGCCGCCCAGCCCAAGCTCGGCTATCTGACACGGCGCGAGGGCATCTTGACCACCGGCTCGCTGAAGGTCGCGTCCAACTGGGTGGTTACGGGTTCCGCGCGCTGGGATCTCGAGGCCAACAAGATCAACCAATATATGGTCGGCGCCGGTTATGTGGACGATTGCTTCGTGCTGGCGGCCAACTATGTAATTTCCTATAGCTACTCCGCCGGCACCACGCCGCCCGTGCTGAATAAGACCTACCTGCTAACTATCGGTCTACGAACGATCGGGGTGAATTCGATCGGCCTCTGAGGCAACGATGTCGCTGCCTGCGCATGGACAAGTTGACATGCCGCTCTCTCGTGGCCTCTGCTGTGCATCATCACGCCGACAGGCGCGGAAAGGTCGAGAGGTCAAGGTGGCCTGACGAAGGAGGCGGCCGCAGTTCGATTACTACAGCGAAGGCGGTCGCCAAATGGATCGTAGGGTTCCGCAATAGTGCATGTATCGCGCGATCGCTCCTCAAGCCCGTTCAATTGCCAAGCCAAACTCCGCCTGACGTGCGCCGGAGTCGAGGCGTTAAGCCGGCAGCTCACACCGGCAAGCAGATCGCTGCCGGAGTCGGAATGTCAGCGGGAACCGTTAGCCGCATCCTGCACCGGTTTTACTAGAACAGGCTCGCCGCTCTGGATCCGGCCGAACCGAGCCGTCGCTGCGAGCGGTAACATCCGGGCGAATTGATCCACATCGACACCAACAAACCTCGGCAAATTCAATCGCGTTGGTCATCGCATTACTAGCTATCGGACTGGCCCGAGCAATCTGCGGGGGGCATGGCCAGGGGCCGCTACGATGTACCGCATCGCCTTCAGCCAGGTCATGAAGGACAAGAGCGGACCGCTGTCGCCTTTCGACCGCCATTCCCTGCTGTGCGAGCCTAGACGGACGGCGGGCCTGTCATGACCAACAATTGCTCCTGCTGCAAGGTAGCTTTCAATTACCCATAACCGCTGCGTGAGGCAATCAGCGATGCACATCCTACGAGCAATCGGCGCGCAGTCAATGAAATGGCTGACGGAATATTTTGATGCGCCGGCAATGATCGCCTCCTGACTCACTCGGCTGGCGTCGCTGCCACGCATCATTTGAACGTCAATCAACGGGGTGAGATGGGAGTCTCGCCGGGATTGAACCGAATAGCCGATCGCCAGTGTGAACAAATCGGGCCGCAGCATCGACGTGCTGCGCCGACGGCGGCGCCATGCCGTTCGGGCGCGGATCATGGCGACGGCATGCTTGACGCGGGTCGCATCGCGCTGGTCCGGAATGAAGCGCGCCAGGCGCTCGGCATGCCAAGCGCGGCGCTCAGCTTGGGCGAGGAGCATGATGCCGCAGTCGGACGACAAGCGCCCGGGTCGAAAGCGGCGGTGATCTTCTTGCGGCCAACAGCTGGAAACAGGAATGTCGCGGTTGTACAGTCCGGCATGGCGGGTGAGGCGGCCTAGAACGGGGAGCAGGATCGGCAACCAATTCCTACGCTGCTTCAAGGCTTAAGCTACACTTGCCCACCCTTATCAGCCCTCCCATACATAAGAACGTTTAGGATGTCAGACATACTGAACCAGTTTGAGGTAATCGTCTGTGAGGATAGGTGAGCGGATGGAAGAAGCTGCGTCTTGAAGGAAGGTATTCAGAGTCCGACCAGCGCGGATGCGGCGGTCAAAAGATAGCCTTGCCGGCGCGCGAGTACGGAGGGTTGCAAATTCGGAACTGACTAGGTCAGCCGCGGCTGCGGCACAATCTGAGGCGGAGAAGCAACCAGCAGACATGACAGCTTGTGCCAGTCCTAGTGTGGTGAGCCAACCTGCATGGATTAGCACGGCACCGTCTGTCTGATTGAGCCCGTTGAGCGGGAGTCGATTTTTTTGCCCTCCCGTTCGTGCGCCGCTGCCGCGGATTGCGCCGGCTTCTTGCAGCACCGAGATCGCCCAGCCCTGCAGCGTTCGGATCGCCGGGCGGCAGCCGCTCAAATATCAGCATCCACATGACTCCTGCTCAGGACGAATCCTATGCGTGTCCCGCATTCCGCGCTCCTAACACAGACAGGTCTTCCGAACTGCCATAGGTCTGGGTTTCCATGGTATCCCGTTCCCAGGCGGGACTTAGGGATGCGTGATGGTGTGCCGCGGTCCGATCCACGTAGATGACAGCTGCAGCGCAGAAGCCCATACGCGCGGGCCCACTCCTAATCTGTGCGGAAGCGCGAGAAGCGTGGCTACCGCGCCAAGCCGGGAATGATCGAACTTCTGGCAAGGAGCCACATTCCATCGTTGTCTGGGAAGTCCGAAGCGAAGGATAGGCTTCGGCAAGGCATTTTACCTGGTCGGCGGCGACTTACTCCGCACCGCCTGCGCGCCGGCCTCAGCACTCAAATGGGCGAACAGCTTCGGCCCGCAAGTCCACGTGCAATCGGGTGCGAGGCCCGGCGTGTTCGGTGATAGCTTGGCAGGTTACGCAGACGAACTTCTCGCGCACGTGCTGGATCACTGGACGAACTTGGGGCAAGGCTCGCCAATAATCGGCTCGCCAGCATTTTTGTTTGAGTTCGGGATGTTGGTATTTGTGTTGGTATCAGTTAGGAGACAGAAAAAGAAATTCTTGCGAGTTCAAGTGGTTAGGCGGCAAAATCCATTACCTCGGACGTAATGGAATGGCTGAAATTCGCATGGTAGATTTTCCACCATGAACGCACATGCTGCCACGGCGCGAGCCGAACGAACCCAACCCGTCCATATCGGCGACCATCTGCGCGAATGGCGGCAACGCCGACATTTGAGCCAGCTCGATCTGGCGGGAGATGCAGAGATATCGGCGCGTCACCTCAGTTTTGTCGAGACCGGCCGCGCGGCGCCGTCGCGCGAGATGGTGCTGAAGCTCGCCGAACGATTGGAGGTTCCCTTGCGTGAACGCAACGTACTCCTGGTCGCGGCCGGTTTTGCGCCGGCCTTTCCGCAGCGCTCGCTCGACGATCCCGCGCTCAAATCCGCCCGCCAGGCGATCGACCTCGTACTGAAGGCGCATGAGCCCAATCCGGCGCTGGCCTATGACCGGCACTGGAATCTGGTGACGGCCAACCGCATGGTGGCCCCGTTGCTCGAAGGCATTCCGCCGCATCTGCTCGGGCAGCAGCCCTTCAATATTCTGCGGCTTGCCTTCCATCCCGAAGGACTTGCGCCGCGCACGGTCAATCTCGCCGAATGGAGTGCGCATCTTTTGGAGCGGCTGCACCGCCAGTGCGAGGCGACGGCCGATCCCGAGCTGCTCAAGCTGTATCAGGAGCTGAAAGCCTATAAGATGCCGGCGCGGTCCGGCCCGATCTCGGCTGACAATGTCGCGATTCCGTTCAAGCTGCGGCTTGGGAACGAGGTGCTAAGCTTCATCTCCACCACCATGGTGTTCGGCACGCCCGTCGACATCACGCTGCAGGAGCTCGCGCTGGAAACCTTCTTCCCGGCGGATGATCTGACCGCCGAGCGGATGCGGCAGGTGGCGGCGGGTCTCGGTTAGGCGCGGCGTCACGAACCGTTTACACCGCTGCGTCCGCTTCGCATAATCGGCACATGGACTCTCGCCAACATGCACCGCTGCCGATCAATCCGGTCGGCGATCTCCTGCGCGGCTGGCGCAACCGCCGCGCCATGAGCCAGGCCGATCTCGCGTTCGAGGCCGGCATCTCGATCAAGCATCTGAGCTATGTCGAAACCGGCAAGGCCGCCGGCAGCCGCGATATCCTGCTGCAACTGGCGGCGGCGCTCGGTCTCTCCTTGCGCGATCGCAACGCGCTGCTCGAGGCCGGCGGCTTTGCGCGGCAATATGGCGAGCGCGATCTTTCCGCGCCTGAAGTCGCGGACGCGAAACGCGCTATCGATTTGCTGCTGCGGCGGCACGAACCATTTCCGGCCATCGTCACCGACCGGCGCTGGAACGTGATGCAGGCCAACCGCGCGGCGTCGCGGCTGATGACGATGCTGCTGGGAGAAGAGCGGATGACACGGCCGCTCAACCACATGCGGATGTTTCTGGCGCCCGATGAGCTGCGTCCATTTGTGGTGGATTGGCCGGATGTCGCAGCGGCCCTCTTGGCGCGCGCCCGTCATGAGGCGATGGCCGCGCCGCTCGATCTGGCACTGCAGTCGACCTGGCGCGAACTATTGAAGCTGCCCGATTTGCCGACGCCGCAGCTCAACGAAACCGAGGCGCCGGGGCCGCTCTGCGAAGTGCGCCTGAAGAAGGACGACGTCAGCATCGGGCTGATCGGCGCAGTGCTGACGCTAGGCACGCCGCAGGACGTCACGCTGCAGGAATTGCGTGTGGAGATGTTCATGCCGGCCGACGCCGCCTCCGAAGCTGTTCTCACCGCGTTCGCCGCTCAGGATGCCTGAGCCTGCGCGGCACGCCGCTCGAACGTCATGGCCTGCAGCACTTCGGCAAATGGGCCGTTGCGATCGCTTAAGCTCGCCATGGTCAGCCCCGCACCGTCGGCGCCCGCACGGGTGCGTGAGCGGATCAGGATCCACTCGCCCTCCGGTGGGCGGAAGAAATACAGGCTGATCTCGGGATTGATGAAGGTCCATTCGCGCATGTCGACGATCTGGCCGACGCCGCTGGCAAAATCCGCGGCCTGCACCGCCTGCGACAGCGGCGTGTTGATCTCGCCTTCGACCATGGGCACATCGAGCCGCATCCAGGCGGCTGCAGGGCCGGGCTTTTCCAGCGCCCCCTCGATCAACCGCACCGAGACGTTCTGGAAATAGCGGCTCCATTTCTGCGCAAAGGACGGCGGCTGCTTTCCGGTCTCCGGCGCGGCGTCACCCGCGTCCTTCGAGAATGGATCGGCCGGCGACTCGCCGCCTTGCACCGTCAATAGCGCCGTGCAGCGGCCGATCTCGACGTCGCCGTCCAGTAGGCGCACCTGCATGGTCTTGGCCTTGCGGCCGTCGCGCAGCATCTCCGTCTTAAGGCCGAAGGCGCGCAGTCCAGCCGGCCGCCACAGATCGAAGGTGAGGCGGCGCACCGCAAAGCCGGAGGCTTTCGCCAGCCGCTCGACCTCGCGGGTCATCAGCGCGGTGGTCGCGCTGCCCTGCAGCATATCCGGCGACCACGGCCCGCCGGCATGTTCGGTGGCGCGAAACAGGGGGCCTTCCGGCTTGAAAATGGCAGTCATTGCAGGGCTCCGGTCCAAATCGATACGCGGAGTTCTAGAAAGGCCGGCCGGCTGCCACAATAACCGCGGAGGTGAAGTGATACGAGACATGCTGATATCGCCCTTGTCTCGCTGTCCGATCTCATTACCTTCCGGGCATCATTTTGCGAGGACGCCTCGATGAGCACCTTAAAACCCCTGAAGATCGACATCGTCTCCGACGTGGTCTGCCCCTGGTGCTACATCGGCAAGCGCCGGATCGAGAACGCGCTGGCGCTGGTGCCGGATGTTCCGGTCGAAGTGCGCTGGCGGCCGTTCTTCCTCAATTCCTGGGTGCCGCGCGAGGGCATCAGCCGTGACGAATATCTCACCGCCAAATTCGGCTCGGTCGAAGCCTACAAGGGCATCGCCGGCCGCGTCGTAGCGGCCGCGGGCGAGGAGGGGCTGACCTATAGGCCGGAGCTCGTGAAGCGCCAGCCCAACACCATCGATTGCCACCGGCTGATCCATTGGGCGGAAGCCGAAGGCAAATCCGCCGAGATGAAGCAGCGCCTGATGGAATTGTATTTCCGCGACGGCGGCGATCTCACCGACGTGAACGTATTGGTGCAAGCCGCAGCCGATATCGGCCTCGATGCCGACGATGTCCGCAAGCGCCTTGCTACCGACGAGGACGTCGCGCTGATTTCCAGCCAGGCGCAGGAAGCGTCCGACAAGGGTATTTCGGGTGTTCCCACCTTCGTCTTCGCGCAGAAATACGCGGTGTCGGGCGCACAGCCCGCCGACCAGCTCGCCCGGGCGATCCGTCAGGTGTCCGCCGAGATCAACGCGCAGGCGGCAGAGTGACTTTCTTCTCCCTCGCCCCGCTCTTGCGGGGAGAGGGGCGGGGTGAGGGGCTTCTCTCCGCAAACGCAGTGTAGCGGTTGACGACGTGCGTTGCCCCATGGAACTAGCAACAACAAGACTTGGGGAGACACCATGATTTACGAACTGCGCACCTACACCGTAAAGCCCGGCACGCTCGGCGACATGATCAAGGCCGCGAGCACGATATCGCGCGAGATCCGCAAGGACGATTACGGCAAGCTCGAAGGCTACTGGTCGACCGAGATCGGGCCGCTCAATCAGGTCCTGCACATGTGGAGCTACACCAGTTTTGACGAGCGCGCGCGGATGCGGGCCGAACTTGCAAAGAATTCGCGCTGGACCGGCGAGTATGTGCCGCTGATCCGCCCCTTGCTCGTACGTCAGGACGTCCGGCTGATGAACGCGGTGAGGCCGCCGGTTGCCCCGGCATCGACGGGCAATGTCTACGAACTGCGCAACTACCGGGCCAAGGCAGCGGGCGGGCTCAAGCAATGGCTGGATGCGTTCACCGGCGTGCTGCCGGAGCGCGAGAAATATTCAAAGATCGTTGGCCTCTGGACGACCGAAGCGGGTCAACCGAACGAAGCCTGCCATATCTGGGCCTATCCCAGCCTCAACGCCCGCGCAGAGGCGCGTGGCAATGCGATGAAGGATCCGGCGTGGCAGGAATTCCTGGGCAAGGGGCCGGGCTTCCTCGAGGAAATGCACTCGACCATCATGCTGCCGGCGCCGCATTCGCCGTTGCAGTGAGGTTTCCCGTAGCCCGGATGAAGCCAACGGGTCGCGCGAATGCGCGCCCGATGACAGGCTCCGCGCAATCCGGGATTCTCGCATCTTGCTGCACCGGCCCCCGGGTTACGCTTCGCTTCACCCGGGCTACGGCTTACGCGCCCTTCAAACAATAATTCGCCCGTTTCCCGAGCGCGATCCGCCGCAGCACGCGGCGCATCGCCATCGAGGCGCGCAGCGGTTTGATCGCCGTCGTCACCGTGCGATAGAACGCGAGCTTCAGCGCATCGAGCACGGGCTGCGCGCCGGGCGGCTGCTGCGGCAGGCCGATGCCGCGCAGCATTGAATTGAAGAAGTGCAGATCGTTCATCCGCCGCACCTCGCGCGTCTTCCAGGTGATCGCCATCGAGATCGAAAACGAACCGGCCGTGCGTACCCAGTGCGGCCATTGATAGGGCACATAGCAGCCGTCGCCGGCGAACAGGTGGAACTCCGTGCCCCGCAACGCAATGCTGTCGTCGTATTTCAGGTTGCGATGCTTGGTCATCGAGCGCTCAATCTCGTCGTCGGAGACGATCGAGCGGTCGCTATTGTCGAAGATCGTGAAGAATTTTTCGCCGTGGATATGCACGAAGAAATTGTCTTCGCTGTCGAGATGGAACGGCGTTGTCGAGTTCGGCGAGGACACGAACAGGAAACCCTCGACCTGCTCGAAGCCGGCGTCGCCTAAGCTGTTGAAGCCGCGGGCGCGGGCGACCGACAGCAGCGTGTCCTCCAGCAACGCCCGATATTCCGGCGAATTCTCCACGCGCTTGAGCACCATCCAGGCGCCGGCGGTCTCGATGCTTTTCACGACTTCGACGGGGTCGAGGTCGACGGCGGGGATCGCATCCGGATCCTGGCTGATCGCGACCTTGCCGGAATTAAATTCGATCAGGTCGCGGGGCAGTTCGGAGGCCAGTTGCGCGATGCGCGGCAGCGTCAGCAGCGGATGGCCGGCGAGCTTGTGACGGATCGCAAACGGTTTCAGCGGAAAGTCGCGGCGGAGCGCGTCGTGATCGGCCGTAATGACGGGCGCGATGGCGGTGAGCGTATTCATTTAGGATTTCTCCTGCCGTGCTCTGACAATATGAACGATGCGGCGTAGCGGTTCGCGGATCGCGCCGCGCAAGCTGAGTGCTGTGCGGATCAGCAGCACGACCGGATCGTTTCGCCGCAGCGGGATCAGGACGTCGCCGATCGCCAGACGCCCGCGCCAGATCGGGTTGATCATGGGATGGTCGGGACTGGCGGTGGAATCCACCGCGGCAATGGCTGGATCGGCGCAGAGATGCTGCGTCAGTTCCAGCGTCAATTGCACACCCGGCGAAAACTTCGCAAAGCGCTCGTCAACGCCGAGCTTGAAGTAGAAGGCACGGTCCTGGTGGCGCAGCACGATCGCGGCCGCCACCGGCGTCTCCCCGGCGCGCAAGGTGACGATCTCGCACTGGCCAGTCTCGGCCAGCGCCGACGTGGCGCGGCGGATGAAGGTGGCGTCGCCGTCGTCCTGGCTGAGCGCGGTGCCGCGCTGGCCTTTCCAGCCGCTGGCTTCCAGCACCAGGAACGTTTCGATGGCGGCAGCGATCTCGGCCGGTGTTCGCGCCACATCGAAATGGACGGCGCCGTGTTCGGCGAGGCGATTGCGCTGGCGGCGCAGTTCCTTCAGTTTTTTCGCGCCAAGCGCCTCGCGCAGCAGCGCATCGGCATCACCGGTGGCGTCGAGGCAGGCGCGGATATGTGATTGCAGCACCAGCGGCTGCATGCCGCCGCGATGCAAGACTTTGGTAAAGGCCTTCATGGCTGCGCCATCGAGCGAGGTGGCGCGGAGGATCAACGCACGCGCGCCGGCACGCCGAGCCCGCCGCAAGATGCCCGCTACCGCTTCCTCCGCCATATCAGCGTCGAGCAGCGGCGTGGAAAGCGTGCCGTAGGGATCGGCGCTGACCAAAGCGGGCAAAGGAATTTTGTAGGCGCGCCACATCGAAATCACGGGCACGAGACCGATCAGGGTGGATGCATCGCGCCACGCGCCGAGCGCGGCGGCATTGCTACGCGCCTGTGCAGAAGCGTTCACCGCCAATTCCCAATCGGGCAGATAATAGCCGTTCGGCTCGGCGGCGCGCATCGAGAGCGCACGCCATTGGGTCGCCGAGACGCCGGCAAGCGGCGTCAGCACCCCGCCGGAGACCGGCGTGCGGGTGTCTGCGTCCTTGCCCGATGCGCGGCGCACCGTCGATGTATCGGTAATATCGGCCACTTTCCCCGAATCCCCGTTCGCGACTTATGCGGCCAGCGACGTCCGGAGGACACCGCGTGGTCATCGCGTTCACAGGGCAAGGCTAGGGGAAAGAAGTGGAAAATCGCGTTGTGGCGAGGGTCGGATTCGAGCGGTCGCGTTAACGGATCGTTCAGCCTGATCAGGCCGCTCAGCCGCTACGCCACCTCGGCGGCGGGAGCGGTGAGGAATTTGGCTTCAAAATCGCGGGCCGGCATCGGCTTGCCGAAGCAATAGCCCTGTCCTTCTTCGCAGCCCATCTTGACCAGGAAGTCGGCCGTGCCGCGGTCCTCGATGCCTTCGGCGATGACGGACAGGCCGAGCTGCTTGCTCAGCCCGATCGTCGAACTCACGATCGCCGCGTCGTCGGGATTGGTCAGCAAGCCCAAGACGAAGGAGCGGTCGATCTTCAGCCCGTCGAGAGGGAATTTTTTCAGATAGCTCAAGCTGGCGAAGCCGGTGCCGAAATCGTCGAAGACGAGGCGAACGCCAAGCTCCTGAATCTCGAGGAACGTATTCAGCGCCTCCTGCTCGTCGTGGAGCAGGATGTCTTCCGTGACCTCGAGCTCCAGGCTGGTCGGACTCAAGCCGGTGCTGGCAAGCACCTGCGCGACCGAGATGGCGAGGCCGCCCGACTCCAGTTGGGACGGTGAAAGATTGACGCCGATGCGGAGCTTGTGTCCCGCGCGTTCCCAGGCGGCGCCCTCGGCGCAGGCGGTTTGAAGAACCCAGTCGGCGATCCGCTCGGAAATCGGCGAGGTATTGACGACCGGCATGAATTCCGCCGGAGAAACCAGGCCCCGCTCGGGATGGCGCCAGCGGATCAGGGCTTCGGCGCCGATCAGGCGGCCGTCGGCCAGATGCAGTTGTGGTTGGTAGAACAACTCGAACTCATTGCGTTCCGCGGCCAGCGCCAGCTCAGCCTCCAGCGTCAGGCGCTTCTCAAGTTCGCGGCGGATCGAGTCCTCGAACAGCACGTAGCCGCCGCGGTTGGTCGCCTTGGCACGACTCAGCGCCAGATGCGCGTTGCTGAGGAGCTCGTCCGCCGTTCGTCCATCGGCCGGGCAAACGGCGGCGCCGATGCTGACCTTGACGCGGAGGTGGCGGTTTCCGGCCAGCAGCGGCGCGTCGAAGCTGTCGCCGATTTGTTCCGCAAAGCGGTTGAGGTTTTCTGCGATGTCGCTCGTCGGAACTGCGATGGCGAATTCGTCTCCGCTCAAACGAGCGACCAGACCCGCCGGCGGAATAGCCGCCGTCAGTCGCTGCGAAATGGCGCGAAGCACGAGATCGCCACAGGTGGTGCCGAGCATGTTGTTGATCTGCTGGAAGCCGTCGATGCCGATCACCAGCAGGGCCACCTTGCCGCCGCTTGCCTCGGTCGCGGAAATTTTCGCGTCGAGTTGGGCGTGAAGGGTGTTTCGGTTGATGAGCCCTGTCAGCGTGTCGTGCTCCGCCAGATACTTGATCCTCTCGGCTTCGCGCTTGCGTACCGAGATGTCGCGCAGGATAGCCCCGAATTGAAAGCCGTCGGCGCCTTGCCAGCCGGAGAAGGAGGCTTCCACCGGAAACACCTCGCCATTGCTGCGGCGCCCGTCGAACTCGACCACCGATCCGGCAGCCAGATGGGCCGCGTCCTCGATCGAAAAGGAAGAAGTGGGGAGGGCTTCATCGCGGGCGCAGATTTCGTCGAAGGGGCGGCCGATCATTTCCTCCGGCCTGTAGCCGAAGATCGCAGTCGCGCCCGGATTCCAGACCGTAATCATGTAACGAGAATCCGTGCAGATCAGGCCGTCGCCAAGCGACATCGCCACGCGCTGGAAGCGGCTCTCCGCGACCCTGCCGAGCAGATCGCGGATGTCGATTTCGTCGAGCGCGATGGCCGCGACATAGACGACGATGGCGATATGAAACAGCGACGTGTCGAAAATGAGCGGGAAGGCCGCCTGCAGGGCAAAGGCCCCGGCCTCGAGGGCGACCGCCGTTGCGCCGAGCATCGCTACGCGCTTGCCGGCGGAAAGGCGGCGCCATGAGAACAGCATGATCAAGGCAAGGAAAGCGAGGCCGGTCAGCGTGATGACGTGCGAAGTCCATTGCAGCGCGCGGTTCTGAAGCAGCGATTCCGCCGCCAGTGTCTGCAGCACGGGGCCGGACAGGATCACGCCATTCGGGACACTGAAGCGGTCACCTAGTTCGAGTGCCGTGCCGCCGACGATGACCTTCTTTCCCTGAAGCTTTTGCAAGGTCGCCGGGTCGCCGCGCAGGACGTCGACAAAGGATACTTTGGGAATGCCGGCCGTTCGGATGCTGTAGTCGATCAGGAATGGCGTTCGCTTTTCGCCGTATTGGCCGGAGAGGACGGAAGCCATCGAGGGCACGAATTTGCCATCCAGCTTCTCGCCGAACGGATAGCGGCGGACGAGGCCGTCGGGGCCGACCTCGACATTGACGAGCGCGGGCCAGGAATGCTCGGCGAACTGCTGCAACGGGCGATTGATGTGAAGCGTCGTCCTGTCGGTGCGCGGCTGCTGGAAGGAGGGCAGCACGATCGATCCGCCAGCAGCCTGCAGGGCTTCGGCAAAGTTTCGGTCCGACGCGGCGTCGGAAGGCGTGGAGAAATCGACATCGAGCGCGATGTCCTGGACGTCCGCGTTCTGAAGCTGCCGGATCAGTTCGGCGTGGAACAGGCGCGGCCACGGCCAGACGCCGATCCTTTCAATCGACGATGCGTCGATCGCGATCACCACGATGTCGCCGCTGGCCTGGCGCGACTGCCACGCGAATCGCAGGTCGGCCAGTACATTGCGAAGCGAGCTATGCCAGTCGCCCGCCAAGACGATCGCCAACGCGATCATCACGAAAAGATGCAACCGATACTGTTTCACGTGGTCACCATTCTGGTGGTCGAATGCGGCGTCGTTGGGCTTGTGGCTTTCAGCTCGTGCTATGCGCGTGGCTCACCGGTTCAGCTTCTGCCCCGGCCGTTGCCATTGCCGTTGCCGTTCCCATGCCCATTCGCGTTACCATTGCCCCTGCCGTTGCCATTGGCCCCGTTCCCATTGCCGTTTCCGTTTCCGGTGCCGTTGCCGTTCCCATTGTTGTTTTTGCCATTGCCGCTTCCGCCGCCTTCCGAGCCGCTGGAGGCAGCTATTGCGGCGCTGACGCTGGAAGCGCTGCTTGCGCCCGCTGTGTTGGTGGCGCCGTTGCCCTGGCTGTTGTTCGCCGTGTCGGACGCGTCCCAGACCGTGTTGCCCCTGGCGGCGTTACGCGATCCGCCATGCACCGCCGACTTCTCGCGGGCGAGGCCGTGGGTAACGCGATGGACGTTGAGGCGGACTTCGCCTATCGACGACGAAATGCGGGTCACGCCTGGCCTGACGAGATGCACGCCCGATTGACGGGACGGTTGGACGCCTTGTCCATTGGCGGCGCTGCGCATCGCCGTAAAGCCTCCGCGTGGCACTGGCGTGCGATCGACCGAAGGCGCACGGGGCCTGCCCTGCTCGATTGGCGCGAGGACGCCGGCTCCGCCCAGTGACAGCCCGGTCTTGCCGCTCGCGAAGGCCGTCGCATGCTGGCCGGCCATCACTTGCGCGATTTGGCCGGTCTTGAAGTCCGAAACTTCAACTTGGCCGCGGATCACGTCGACGCTGGTCTTCCCCGCATTGATGGTGACGCGGAATTGCGTGCCCTTCACCACGGCGGCGAGGTAAGGCGTCTCGACTTCGAAATGCTTGACGTTGCGCTTTTCGACGTCGAGCAGGATCGAGCCCGCCTTCTGCACGATCGTCGTCGACAGCCCTTCCTTCTTCTCGATGGGGACGCCGACCACGGAATTCGGCGCGATCAGGATCGCTTCGTCGCCGCGCGTCAACAGCGCGCGGCCGTTACGGCCGGTGCGAACGGTGTCGCCCGGCTTCAAGACGTCTTCCTGCTGCAGCGATGCCTGCTGAACGCCACTGCCGGCGAGCCAGACTTCGCCGGAGGATTTGCTGACTATCCAGTCGCCACCATCGGCGGCGAACGCGCTGGACGCCGCCGCGAGGAAGAACGCTGCCGCGAGGGCTTTTGAGACGTGAGGAATCGCACGCATGAAACTCTCTTCGATTGCCGCTTTGTCCCGAATGCTATCGGGAATGTTTCAACATTGAGTGAGCAGGAATCGTGTTCTGCGTCGTCGGCATTAACCATTCGTTGACCATAATTTTCTATTAAAAATCAGATGGCTAGCGGTTTCACTAACGTTCGCGGTTCGTTGTCCGTACAAGTACGGAAGTTGAACTCTTCAGCTTTGTCCCGCGCGGTGGTGATTAGCCTCGGGTTGTGTTCGGCCGGCTGTTTTTCGGCGAACGCGCAGCATGCGAACCAGCCCGCGTACGATCCGAAGCAGACCGAGAAACGTTTCGAGGACCAGCAATCGGGGCAGGGCGCGAACGGGCGCCCGAAGCTGCCGTCGCCGCATTTCGCCGGCGCGGAGCGGCAGGGAAACGCGATGCCGCTATTCGTGCTTCGGCGAGTTTCGATTACCGGCGCGGTCGCGATCCCGCAGGACCGGCTGGTGATGGCCTATCAACCCTACATCGGAAAAAAAGTATCCCAAGCCGACCTGGCTGCGATGTCTGCTGCGGTCGGCGATATCTATCGCGCCGCCGGCTTTCATCTCAGCCGGGCGATCGTCCCGCCGCAGGACGTCCAGAGCGGTGTGCTTCGCATTCAAGTCATCGAAGGTAGCATCACGGAACTGACGCTGAAGGGCGACGGCGCCGAGCAATTCGGCGTCCAGCCGATGCTTGCTGCGGTGCTGGCGGAACGGCCGTCGCGGCTTGCAACGCTCGAACGCGCCTTGCTGCTGATCAACGGCCGGCCCGGCGTGCGGATCGAGGACACTGCGATCGAGGAGATCGGCATCGCGACCGGCCATTTCCGCCTGATTCTCTCGTTGAAAACCTGGCACGTCTTCACCTCGTTCGGCGTCGACAATCTCGGATCGTCCTCCGTCGGACCGTGGCAGAGCTACGGGACGGCGGCGTTCAACTCCTATCTCGCGCCCGGCGATTCCTTCGTGGTGAATCTTTCGACGACGCCCGGCGATGTCAGGCAGCTCGCATTCGGCCGCATGTCCTATGAGGTGCCCGTCGGCACCGATGGCGCCCGCGTCGGCGCGTCGGGCTACTACAGCGAGGTCCGGCCCGGCGATTACCGCCGTCTCTATGGCGACACCATCAAGACAGAGTCGTTCGAAATTCGCGGCAGCATCGTTCCCTTGCAATCGCAGAAGTCGGGCCTGACGTTGACCGCGGCAGCCGGCTTCACCAATGCGTCCGAGAAAGACGTGTTCGGCCCGATCTACGCCGATCGCATCCGCACCGCTAGCTTCACGGCCGACTACCGCCTGCAGGACGATTTCGGCGGTACCAACTATCTGACGGCGAACTATCGCCAGGGCCTCGACATCCTCGGCGCCTCGCATCGCGGCGACGACGACCTGTCGCGCTTCGGCGCGTCAGGCAGATTCTCCGCGCTGAATTTCTGGTTCACGCGCTATCAGACGCTTACGGACGCGTGGTCGCTGAAACTGGCCGCGGCCGGCCAGACCGCGTCCGGTCCTCTCTTTACTTCGCAGCAATTCTATCTCGGCGGCATCGCGTTCGGCCGCGGCTATGGCAGCGCCGAGATCAGCGGCGACAACGGTCTTGCCGGCACCGGCGAACTGCGCTTCGACCAGAAAACAAACCTGTCATATCTCAGCGGCTACCAGCTCTACGCCTTTGTCGACAGCGGCGTCGCCTGGAATGACGGCTACCGCCTCAGCGACGGCCTGTCGCTGTCCTCGGCCGGCGGCGGCGTCCGCTTCTTCCTCGCCGACGGCCTGCAAGCCGACATCGGCGCCGCCGCGCCTCTCAGCTATCGCGCCCCCGATAATCCCACCCGCGGCGCACGCGTGCTGTTCTCGCTGACGAGCGCGCTGAAGCTCTGTCCGGTGCGCGCGACGACAAGGTGTTTGTAGCGCTAGACCGGCTCGTAGCTTTCGTTGTTACAGGTATCCTCAGCCTCGACCTTCTGCCGGTCGGCAATCACCCCGTCGGCAATCTCGATCTGGTAGGTCTGCGTGCCCAATGGCTTGCCGGTCACCGAAACGACTTCGGCCTTGACGCAGGCGGTCCAGCCCGGGCCACGGAGGTTGGGGCGTGGCTCGGAGACGCGAACGTGGGTCGGTTGCGAGGCCGCCACGAACACCGAGTCCAGTTTCTGCCGCAGCAGCATCTTGACGTCGGGCGGCGTTCCCAGCGTGGGCGGGTCGGGCGCCTTGCCGCGCATGAAGTCGGGCACCGGCGCGCGGACGTCGGCGAAGCCGCAACCCGCGACCGTCAGCGCCGCGCCCACCACCAGCGCTATATGAACCACGATCCGCCGCATCGGAGGTTGTTTTACCCCGGCGGCGCCATTCCGGACAGGGGATTGCCGCACACAAAACGATCTCGCGACTGTGATTTGGATCACTGCACGGGATTCCGGGCCTGCGACAACATCCGCTTTCAATCGGGTCGCCGTCGCCTCACGTGGCGCGGCCGGCTTGAACCTTTGGCTTCGGGGACGTGACCAATCCGAAGCCTGCATTGTCGGGAGGTGACATCATGTTCCGTCACACGTTGTTTGGGTTGATGGTTCCCGCCGCGTTGCTTTTGGGCGCACCGTCTGCTTTCGCCGAAAACCGGCTCGCGCTGGTGATCGGCCAATCCGCCTATCGCTCGGTGCCGGCGCTGCCCAATCCGGCCAATGACGCCAAGGCGGTCACCCAGTTGCTGACCGATTCCGGCTTCGAGGTTTCGACGGCCTCGGACCTTTCGCAAGGCCAGATGCGGGATAAGGTCAGCGAATTCGCCGGCAAGGTGGCAGCCAAGGGTCCCGACACGGTGGCCCTGGTGTTTTACGCCGGCCATGGCCTGCAGATCGACGGCGAGAATTTTCTGATTCCGGTCGACATCGATGCGAAGCGCGAAGCCGACATTCCGATCCAGGCGGTGCGCCTCAACGACATCCTCAATACGCTGACCTCGGTGCCGAGCAGGATGCGCATCCTGATGCTCGATGCCTGCCGCAACAATCCGTTCCCCGAGCTGAAGACCGCCGGCAGCGGGCTGGCACTGGTCGATGCCAAGGTCGGCGCCCCCGGCACTTTCCTGTCGTTCTCGACCTCGCCCGGCGCGGTGGCGGAAGATGGTTCCGGCAACAACAGCCCCTATACGACCGCGCTGCTCGCCGCCGGCAAGGAGCAGGGGATTCCGATCGAAGAGACCTTCAAGCGTGTCCGGCTGGCGGTGAACAAGGTCACCGAAGGCCGGCAGACGCCGTGGGACAGCTCTTCGCTGACCGAGGATTTCCGCTTTTCCGGCGGCTCCATCGCAGGTCCCAAGCCTGCCGCGCAGCCCAAGAAGAGTGTTGCCGAATGGACGCGCGACCTGAACGGCAAGCCGGTCGGGGCGGCGAACGATTTGATCGTGGCCGACGGCACCGACGAAGCCTATGAGGCCTTTGCCGGCCTCTACCCGCAGACCTCGCTCGGACGGCTGGCGCGCGACTGGCTGGTCCGGCACCGGCGCATGGTGGCGTGGAATAACGCCGTGCTGATCAACACCGCACCCGGCTATCGCTCGTTCCTGACGCGATTCCCCGACAGCGATCTCAGCGCGACCGCGCGCAAGCTGGAGGAGCGGCTGCGTAACCGTCCCGAGTTCGCCCCGGCCGTTGCGGCCGCCAACGCCGCGCTGCCGCAGAATGTTGCGCTCGCCGCGCCGATGTGTCCCTGCAACGTACAGCCGCCGCAGCAGCAACCGATCAAGGTAAATGCGCCGGTCCGGCGCGTCGAGCCGGATCCGCCGAAGAAGCGGGTCGATCGCAAGCCGCCGCGCCGGAGCGAGCCGGATGACGACGTCGTGGTCGTTCGCCGTCCACCCCCGCGCGTGGTGTACGACCCGCCGCCGCGCGAAGTGTACGAGCCATCGAGACCGCCGGTCAGCATCGGCATCGGAATTGGCCTCGGCGGATTTGGCGGCGGCCGCGGCGGCAACTACGGCGATCATGGCGGCCGGGGTAGATACTGACGTGCCAATAGGGTAATCGATCCCGCAAGCGTTGCATTGCGCTTGCGGGGGCAGGATGCGAAATCCGGTTTGTCTGTTCATTTCCTTCGTTGCCATCTTCTGCCTCGGTATCTCGCGTCCGGCTTCCGCCTGGGAGCATTGGGGCGGCGATCGCGGGGGATCGCGGTTTTCGCCGCTCAACCAGATCACATCAGACAATGTCGGCAATCTCGTTCGCGCCTGGGAGTTTCGCACCGGCGATCTGAACGCCCGCGCGCCCGAAGTGATGAGGCGGACCAAGTTTCAGGCTACCCCGCTGCTTGTCGAGGACAGCCTGATCTTCTGCACGCCCTTCAACGAAGTCATCGCGCTCGATCCCGGCAGCGGGGCGCAGAAGTGGCGATACGATCCCAAGATCTCGACCGCGCAGCGCCCTGCCAATCGCTACAACTGCCGGGGCGTCGCCTATTGGGTTGATGGCAACGCGTCCGAGACCGCCGCCTGCCGCGCGCGCATCTTCATGGGTACCAACGACGCGCGCGTGATCGCGCTCGACGCGAGGACCGGCATTCCCTGCGCCGATTTCGGCGCCAATGGCGAGATCAGGCTCGAGACCGGCATGCCGCTGGAATGGCCCGGCGAATTCCAGATCACATCGGCGCCCGTCATTATCAGCGACACCGTCATCGTCGGCTCCGCAATCGCCGACAACCGCCGCGCCGAGGCGCCGGCCGGAACGGTGCGCGCGTTCGATGCACGGACGGGACGGTCGCGCTGGAGTTTTGACCCGCTGCTGCATGATGGCGTCACCGCCGGCCACGCCAATGTCTGGGCGCCGATGTCGGTGGACGAGGAGCGCGGCCTGGTGTTCCTGCCGACATCCTCGCCGAGTCCGGACTTCTGGGGCGGCAAGCGGCCCGGCAACAACGACTATGCCAATTCGGTCGTGGCGCTGCGCGCCAAGACCGGCGAACGGGTCTGGTCGTATCAGATCGTGCATCACGACGTCTGGGACTACGACCTGCCGGCGCAGCCCACGCTGGCACGCATCGATACCGGCGACGGCCAGCGCGACGTCGTGATCCAGCCGACCAAGCAGGGTTTTGTGTTCGTGCTCGATCGCGACACCGGCAAGCCGATATGGCCGGTGGAGGAGCGCGCGGTACCGCAAGGCGACGCCGAAGGCGAGCAGCTCTCGCCGACACAGCCGTTTCCGACCCATGTGCCGGCGCTGGTGCCGCAACGGATTTCGGCCGATGACGTGTTCGGCCTCGTCCCGTTCTGGGACGGCGAGGCCTGCCGCGCGCAGGTCGCATCGGCGCGTAACGACGGAATCTACACGCCGCCATCAACGCAGGGCTCCGTGGTGTATCCGATGACCGGCGGCGGCGTGAACTGGGGTGGGGCGGCATTCGATCCGGTCAACCAGATCCTTTACGTCAACACGACGCGGGCGATCCACATCATCAAGCTGTTGCCGCGCGCGACGATCGCCGATGGATTCAACCCGCCGCCGGGTCACGACTTCGGACGGCAGCAGGGCACGCCGTTTGCTATGACGCGCGCGGTCGCGTTGTCGCCGCTGGGGTTATTGTGCAACAAGCCGCCCTGGGGCGAGATGGTTGCGGTCGATCTCAAGGCGGGGAAGATTGTCTGGCGCTCGCGTGTGGGCACCACGGAGGATCGCGCGCCGCTCGGCATCGCTCTTCCGTTCGGCACGCCGCTCGTCAGCGGCGTCGCGATCACCGCTGGCGGCCTTGTCTTCAGCGGCGCGATGGATGCGTACCTGCGCGCCTTCGACGCGCGATCGGGGCAGGAGCTATGGCAGGGAAGGCTGCCGGTGCCCGGCGTTGCCAATCCCATGACGTATCTTTGGAAGGGCGAGCAATATGTCGCGATCGGCGCCGGCGGTCATTCCGAGTCGGGCACGACCATCGGCGACAGCGTGGTGGCGTTTCGCCTGGCACGGCGGGGCGAGTCGCCTTCGCTGTGGTCGCGCACCATCGACCGGCCCGGCGGGCGCTTCATGAGCGGCGCGATCGTGGCCGGGTTGGTGGTGCTGCTGATGGTGGGACTCGTGTGGCGCCGGCGGCGGAGCAGGGTGAGGGCGTGAGCTGACGCGCCTTTGCCTGGCCTTGCAAGTCCCTACAGCATTGCGAACGCGCTCGAGACCATAGCCACCGGCTTGTTGTCGGCGGCGGAAAGCAGCGTGACGCGGCCAAAACTCATGGTGCGGCCGAGACGGACGACGCGCGCGTCCGCCAGCACGTCGGAGGTGGAGACTGCGCGCATGAAATGCGTCGTCTGGTCGACCGTCGTCATCGGCCGGTAGCCGCGATTGGCGGCGAGGTTGGCGATCACCATCGCAGTGTCGGCGAAGGCCATCAGCGCCTGGCCCGACACGGTGCCGCCATTGCGGCACAGCCGCTCCGAGAACGGCAGGCGCAGCACCGCGCCCGGCTGCCAGTCGGCGGCATTGTCGGGCGGGACAACGTCGAAGCGCTCGATCGACAGATTGAGATCCATCACCCATGGCGCAAAGACCTCTCCGAGCACCCGCCTGGCTTCCGCGATGCCGAATTCCGCCGCTTGTGGCTGTTGTTGCATGAACGTGCGCTTCCTCGTCCGATCTTGATGTCGGCGCATTGTAGTGGTCATTGCGGCGAAGGGAACAGCGGCCGCAGGCGGCAGATGCGGTGCCATTTTGCAGCGATTCCGCGCCATCGCCGCAAACAGTGCGATTCCGGGCATCGGACCAAAGGCGGGGAGCCCGCGCGCTTGGCGGGGCGGTCGGGCCGGTGGTATCTTCCCCGAAACGCCGAAAGCGTCCCAAAGGAGAGCGTCATGAGAATGCTGAGCGCGGCCGTGGTGGTGGTGGTGTTGTTGACGATGCCGGCCTACGCGCAGACCCCAAACATCAACCTGATGCCAGAATTCCAGTCCAAATCGCCGGAGGAAAAGGAGCAGGATGCGATCAAGGACAGGGCCTATAAGGATTCCTTGAGGAAGATCCCTGACGCCAAGGTCTCTTCCGATCCCTGGGGTACGGTGCGGAGCACGGACGCGCCCAAGGCCGCCGCGCCCGCCAAGCAGTCGAAGAGCAAGACTGGCAGCACCAGCCAGTAATGCCTTACGATAAGGGCGAGTAGGATTCGCTCGCCGCGCCCCCTATATTTGACCTGTCGTCATCGTGTCTGGAGTTCCGACATGGTCTTTCGTCCGCGTGATCTCGCGAGTCGGATGGCCGGCCGGCGCAAGCCGGGCGACGGCTATCTGCGCGAGACGTTTACGCTGCCGCGCGACGAAGCGCGGGCGAGGGCGCGCGACTTCCTTACCCGCTATCCCAAGGCGGCCTATATGAGCTCGGTCGAAAGCTGGCGCGAGCTGCCCGGCGGCGAGATCGAATTCACGATGCGCAGGCTTGCCAGCGCCGATTAGGCTTGGGTTGTGCCGGAATTAATATCGACTCCCCGATTTTTGCCGAATTCCGATAACTCGGTATTCAGGTGTTCCGCCTAGTATTTCTACGTACTGGAGAAATCATGGCGAGAGACCGCAAAGACCTGGGGGCCCGCAAGTTCGTTCGGGTCGACCTGCACAAGCAGGGATTCCTGATCCCGGCGCCGGATGCGCCATGGATCCAGTGCTACATCCTCGATATTTCCGACAATGGCGCCTGTCTTGATGTCGGCGACCTCGCGGTGCCGAAGATGTTCGGCCTTTCGCTGACCGCAGGCGGCGAGGTGCGGCGAGTCTGCACGTTGATCTGGCGCAGGGGCGAACTGGTCGGCGTCCGATTTGTATCGGCCAAGGAGCTTCGGGGTGAGGTGGCGCCGCCAGGCGAACCCGAGCCCGCTTCTCGGAAGGCGCCCGCTAACTAGCGTTCGTCGGTATCCTGCAGCGTCTCCGCAACCAGCCGAATCCGGAACACCGGCTTTCTGGATTCATCCAGCAATTCCATTTGCCACTCGGCGTTTTCGGAGAGCTTTCGGGAAATGTCCGCGATCATGTCGCCGCATACCCCGGTCATTTCCTTCCAGGCGGCGTTATGGTCTACAAATTCCGCGCCGTCATTGCTGACGCATGCATCTTCGCCATGTCGAACGCGGAAGAAAAAGACCGGCATGGCAAGCTGACCAAATGCAAATTGGGCCGCCGCCGGCCCCGTGATCCCCAAGCGCCGGGAGTGGATTCCTGGCGTATCGAAAGATCAACTCCGGGTTTTTACGGGCCCAAGCACCTTGCCGGGCATATAAAGCGTTGATCCCTCAGCCTTAACCTGATGTAATTGCTGAAATCTCTTCTATGGAAGACCTGTGGAAGCCTCCAGCCAGCGAGTTATTTCCGTTCGGCTTTTTTTAGCTCCCGATCGATCCGAAGCTGGACCCGCCGGATAGCAAGCAGATTGAGCTTGGCCTCGGTCTTTCCCACGACCACCCGCTCGCCGATACGGAATTGCCATTTCCAGATGCCCGGAGCGACCGCGGTCACGCTGTATTCGACGCCCTTGTGAATCATATAAAAATCCCGTTGCGGGTCCCCACCGCTTCAAAATTCAATCCTCATACTTAAAATTGCAATTGTTATTCAGTACAGCTAGACAGAGAGAGTCTGTCACATGCCGGTTTGAACACCGGCGAATGGAGCGGGAGAGGCTTGGAATTACCTGCGCGGCCCCAATTCAGGGCGTTAGCCTGGCGCGCCGTTGCGCCAGCTCGCGACAATCTTCAACTGGATGCGACGCACGGCAAATACCGAAAGCGTTGCCTCGGTCTTTCCCGACCCCACCAGGTCGTCGATCCAAAATTGCCACTTCCAGAATGCGCCACTTCCAGGACCCGCCGCTCCCAAGGCTTCCCATCGTCGTCAGCGCATATTCTGCGCTTTGTGATTCATGGAAATCGCCCGCACTCCTGCAATAGCGCGAGCGGAATGCAAAGTACCATAGATCGCCCGTTCGATAAATAACGGTTGCCGCGCGGGAGCGCGCGCCGGGAAAATCCTCCTCCGCTGCCAGCGTTCAACCCCGCGGACGCGCCCAAATTCCCGGGCCGCTTTCATGCCCGCAAAAAAGCACTGCGCCGCGCAAGCGGAATATCGTCGCTTGGCGGCGCAGGCCTATTCCCCGAGTATGCAATTGCCCAGGCAAGAATTTTGTCTGCGCGCAACGAAAAAGGTTCAACGCCATTCAGGCGAATTTGCCGGGCGATTTGCCCGCTGAAACGGGCGGCGCGGATCGTGCGCTAGATCCTGGTCATGCCGGCGTAGTGTCTGCCGCTGTAGGGGCCGACGTGAACGCCGGTCTTCATGCACTCCGTCTTGGCCGTGCACATCTGAACGCTGTCGGATTGGTCGGCGGAATCGCGAATGCAGGAAGCTGCGTAGGCGCTGCAGGTGTGCGGGATCGCGCGCCGGTTCATTTGCCTGACGTAAGCGACCAAGCGGCCACCATCGGACGACTGGCAGCACTTGCCGTTCATTCATTTCGGCAATGTGCGAGGATTTGGCTGACCCGGCCGAACCATGGGCAGGATGCAGTTGGGCAGGCGACGCGTTGAAGGGAGAAGGCCGCCGACGGCCGCTGCTCTCAATCCTGACGCGATGGATAAGGTTGCCGCGACGGAATGTGGGTTCGCGACGGCGCGTCCCCGGGCCGGACGGGCGGCGGCACTCGCGCGGGCTCCGGTGAGCGGCTGAGGCTCAGGAGCCGGGTGAAGAGATCGGCGCCATGGCGTTGAAGCATTGGCAGGATGGGCTCGTAGGCGAGGGCGGTCATTTGTATCTGCATACGGTGATGCATAGCGCACGCGCCTTGACGGACGGTGCAGGTAAAGCCGCAAGCACATCTAAAATTGTAAGCGATCTCATCGGCGTCTCCCATGCAGGCCGGCCGATAACGATGAGGCCGCCCCGGTGGCGGCCTCATCGGAGAGCTAGCCTTTCGGCTGCTCTACATCAGGCGGCCGGGGGCTGGCGTCCGGCGCCTTTTCACTCCTGGCCGAAAGGTCGGCGGCCTTGTCGAGAAAGCCCGCGGCGACATCCGGATCCGTGGTGGCCATTGCAAACTTGAGAAAGGTTGCCGCTTGTTCCGTCAGATATTTTTTTCCCGGCACAATCCTGGTTCCCCTTTACTACCCGTTACTACCCTTCGCGCTGCACCCGATCCGATTACGCACTGCGGTCGAATCCGTTCCGGAGAAAAAGTACAAAAGTGAACTTAAGGCGGGCCAAGCTTGGCACGATCGTGCGCTCGGCCCTTTTCCGAGCCCATGGTGCCAATGGAACCGAGGGCCGGTCCGGCCGGCAACAGCCGATCAGTCCTCGCCCAGAAGCTTGCCGGTTTCCTTGTGGATGAAATGAAGCCGGGTGCAGGCCAGACAGAGGACGGAAACATACGAATTGGGCCCGTCCTCCGGGGCGGTCGCCGGAAGCCAATGCTGAACGTTCGTGCCCAGCCGTGGACATTTGAACAGGATATGTCGGCCCATGGGCGGGAAATATGCCGGTCCTCCCGCGCCGGGTCACTTCCGTATGTTTGCGTAGTTGGGGGGCCGGGCGGCCGGAAAGATGCAGCGTTCGCTTGGGTGAGTATGCCGCGAAACGCAACCACGGCGCTCCTAGGGTTCGGGTACGAAAACACCGTGGTGTTACGGAATCCCCAAGGCGCGTCGAAAGCCCTATGGTGGCTGTCGCCGGGGCTGCTTTTCATCCCGAACCAATTTGTACCGGCTGGGGGCCGCCTGCGAGGCGGCCCTTTCATTTTTGCGCGCAGGCGGACCAGGGTTTGCTCAAGAGAGGTCGCCGGCCAATGCGGCCCAGGCAGCTATTTCTTTGCTGGCCGGAGCAGGTCATCACGCCGGTGCTGAGGCGGCCCTTCTGTCCACTTGTATGCACAACGCGAGTTGGGACACCGCTAACTTTAGACTAGGACAGGGCCTCGGAATACGGACGGCAGCCGCAATTGCCGTGCTGCCCTAAACGAAAGAGGCCGCCAACTGAGGCGGCCTTACTTCTTTCTAGGCTGGTTCTGGCGGTTGAAGTCCCGGCGAGGAAAGCCATTCGTTGATGTGGGAGGCAGTTTCTAGCTGTCTGATCTTCTGGAGCAGCCCGTCCCTCTGAGGACCAGGTTTGAGCTGGGCAATTTGGGCTTCCAGCTTCGCCTTCTCGGCTGCGATATTTTCCTCGAACGTGTGGGGAAGAGATCGGCGACGCTGCATGACACAACCTCGTGCTTACGGGTCCTAACCGTAGGGTTTGCACTTCCGATCCTAACATGCAGATGCCCGGCCGTCGGTTCCGAAGTGAACAATCCAAATCAGGCCACGGTGAATTTCAAACTAGGCGACTGGGGTCGGAAACAGGCCAGTGCCTTATGGTGCTGTCCTAATTTGGCCCGTCAGGCGGCCTACGGCCCGTTGTCGCTCAAGTTCAAGCCTCCGCGCTGACGAAAATATCGAACGCCTCGTAAGCCTGTTGCGGCGTCTTTCCGTCCTTGAATGCGTTCGGGAAACTGAAGATCGTATCCGCTAGAAGGAATTCATCCGGCACAGGAAACAGGGTGCGAAGTTCGGCAAGCCAGCTCGCGTATGAGGGAGGGGTGAACTTGCCCAAGGTGTAGCTATCGCTGAATGTGTGCATTTAGCTCGGAGCCTTCAGGCCGGGAGATCGCAGCCACTCGCTCAAGTGCGATCCGGTTTCGGCTTGTCGCGCCTTGCGGATTGTGGCCTCCCGAACCTCGCCGGGCGGGAGCAATCTGGCTTGCTCGCGCAGGCGGCAGGCCTCGTCGGCAAGACGTTGCTCTAGGGTGGTTTCAGGTCGTGTGTAGCGGCGTCGCTGCTGCATAGGGCTGCTCCGTTCCATAGAGGAAGGCGGGAGCGCAATCGGGCATTCTCATCACCGATAGAAGCCGAGGGCTGCGCGGTGATCGGGGCAATCTGGCATGTCCGGCAGCCGATATACTGATCAATACAGCTCACATCGCGAAATCATTAACAGCTCAAATTAGGCCACTGTGATTTTCAACTTAGGCCAGGGTCGAAACAGGCCAGTGTCCCAACACGAAAAAGAACATATTGCGAACATAGAACAAACGTGGTACAAAAATCCCTAGACGAAATCGAATCCAAAAAGCCTCTCGCTGCCGTTTGTCCCGCTCGCGAATCCCCGCCATAAGGAGCACGTATTATGTCCGCCACTGCCCTGCGTATCGTTGAAGGATCCTCCATGGATAAGACCAAGGCCCTGTCCGCCGCGCTCTCCCAGATCGAGCGCCAGTTCGGCAAGGGCTCGGTGATGAAGCTGGGCAAGAACGACCGTTCGATGGACGTCGAGACGGTGTCCTCGGGCTCGCTCGGGCTGGACATCGCGCTCGGCGTCGGCGGCCTGCCGAAGGGGCGGGTGGTCGAAATCTACGGGCCGGAATCGTCAGGCAAGACCACGCTGGCGCTGCACACCGTGGCGGAAGGGCAGAAGAAGGGCGGCATCTGCGCCTTCATCGACGCCGAACACGCGCTCGATCCGGTCTATGCCCGCAAGCTCGGCGTCAACATCGACGAACTCCTGATCTCGCAGCCCGACACTGGTGAGCAGGCGCTGGAAATCTGCGACACGCTGGTGCGCTCGGGCGCGATCGACGTGCTGGTGGTCGATTCGGTGGCGGCGCTGGTGCCGAAGGCCGAGCTCGAGGGCGAGATGGGCGATGCGCTGCCCGGCCTGCAGGCGCGGCTGATGAGCCAGGCTCTGCGCAAGCTCACCGCCTCGATCAACAAGTCCAACACCATGGTGATCTTCATCAACCAGATCCGCATGAAGATCGGTGTGATGTATGGCTCGCCGGAAACCACCACCGGCGGCAACGCCTTGAAATTTTATGCCTCCGTCCGCCTCGACATCCGCCGCATCGGCGCGATCAAGGAGCGCGACGAAGTCGTTGGTAACACCACCCGCGTCAAGGTGGTGAAGAACAAGCTGGCGCCGCCCTTCAAGCAGGTCGAATTCGACATCATGTATGGCGAGGGCGTCTCCAAGATGGGCGAGATCCTCGATCTCGGCGTCAAGGCCGGCATCGTCGAAAAGTCCGGCGCCTGGTTCTCCTATGACAGCCAGAGGCTCGGGCAGGGACGCGAGAACGCCAAAGCCTTCCTCAAGGCCAATCCCGACATGGTCGCCAAGATCGAGCTGGCGATCCGCCAGAACTCCGGCCTGATCGCCGAGCAGATTCTGGCCGGCCCGGCCGAGCGCGACGCCGATGGCGAGGAGCCGGCGGACGACGAATAAGCTTCAGAAACGCTTCAGGGGTTAAGGCCTGAAACGTGACAGACGGGTGCTGTAGACGTTGAGTTGCCGACGTCTTCAGCGCCCGTTTTGTTTGGTGGGTAGGTATCATCGGAGAGTGCAATGAAGCCTCTGGTCCTGACCGGCTGGTTGACGCCGGACTTTATAAAGAATGACTTCGCGGACCTCCTGCTGGATCTAGCCTTTTTCGACTTTGTCTGGGGACCGCAGCCCTCATCGGATGAACTCGCAGCCCATCTTGGTCCGCGTCTCGCAAGCCACGACGAAGGCACACACTGGTCGGACTGGGGCGTCCACCGGAAACAGAGCGAAAACAGGACGCACCCTGATGCGAGCCTGGCCGAATTCTGCGAGCAATACGAAGCCGTCGAATTGTGGTTCGACGTGCGACCGAGCGCGCAGCTGAAACTGATCTGGCTGCTTGATTACTTCCGCTCCTATCCGGAAATCGTTGGCAGGTTGAAGCTGCGTCTCGTCGATCTGGATATGAGGGAGCTTGAGACGTTCGGCCGGTGGGACCCGCCGGCTGTTGACGTCACGGAAAGGGAGTTGGCGACGGCGAGCGCGGCCTGGCAGGCTTGGCGATCGCCCACGCCGGTTGCCTGCTTCGATTTGCTCAGAAGGGATTTGAGCGCGTTGCCGCTGCTCAAACCTGTCCTGATCGATCTGCTCGAAGAACTGCCGTCAGGTTCGACAGGGCTTGGCGCCTCGGAAATGCGGATGCTCGAGTTGATCGCGCGAGGGTACTCGCTCACAAATGCGCTCTTCCATCTCTACCAACTGCGGCAAACGCGCATCTTCGGCGAGTGGGAATACGGCTATTTGCTGGATGGGCTTGCGTTTGGCCCGCGCCCTGCCGTGGCAGGCCTCGACGAGGAACTGCGCACGCTCGACCGCAAGAATTTGCGGGACCGGCATCCTGCTTACCTACGTAGCCGGCTCTCGATCACCGAATTCGGCAAGGCGGTCCTCGCGCACGAGGAAGACTTCAGCCGGCACAACCCGATCGACCGTTGGTGGGGCGGCACGAGACTGACCAACGATACTCTGTGGCGCTGGAATCCGGCGCTGGTCGCGCCCTCCCGCAGGCAAGTCGCACCATGACGCGTCTGGTCCTGACGGCAGATTCCTCAAGTGCGGCCTGCGTTGTATCGGCCGCTCTTGCCGATCTGGCTGTCGCCATCGAGCTTCGGATGGTTTGGGGGGCGCCGCGTTCCGATGCGGAGCTTGCAGCATTTTTGGAGGCAAAGACAACGCAAGGGCCGGACTCGAATTGGCTCTATTCTCTGCCCCGGCAGCGCCGTCAGCAGCTCGGCTTCAAGGATCTCGGGTTGATCGAGGCTTGCGAACGTTGCGAAACGGTCGAACTCTGGATGGAAACCGAGCCGAACGCCCAACTGGTATTGATCTGGCTATTGGATTGTCTCGGCCCGCGGGCGAAAACCTTAAGGATGATTTTGCGACACGTGGA
Organism: Bradyrhizobium sp. WYCCWR15520; assembly: GCF_056174665.1. Taxonomy (NCBI): domain Bacteria; kingdom Pseudomonadati; phylum Pseudomonadota; class Alphaproteobacteria; order Hyphomicrobiales; family Nitrobacteraceae; genus Bradyrhizobium; species Bradyrhizobium sp. WYCCWR15520. Next base: position 201,149 of record NZ_JBWBWM010000007.1, on the reverse strand, counting down.
TGTCTCTCTCGGTGAGGCAGACCCGGCGCGTCTCGCTAAATCGAAGTTCATGGACGTCGCCATCACCGATGATCATCTCGAGATCGCAAGCCTTGCGTGGCAGGCCTTCCGGGCGCCGACGCCACACGCCTGGTCCAATCTATTGGGGAGGGATTTGAGCATCCTGCCGCAGCTTAGGCGATGTGTGCTGGAAATGCTCGAAGAGTTACCCGGGCGCGCAACCGGGCTTGGCGCGTCCGAGTTGCGAATCCTGGAGTTGATCTCAGCAGGCTACGATCATCCGTTCCACGTGTTTCCCAATTTCAAGCAGTGCTTTCAGCGTCGCGTGTTCGGTTATTGGGAAGTTGGAGCTATCCTGGAAAAGCTTGCACTTGCTCCGGTGCCGGCCGTGTCAGGCCTCACGAAGTGGCCGTTCACGCTTGAGATGCACGATCAGCCTGAACGATACGAGCGGTACAAGGCAAGCCGGCTGTCGCTCACCGCGCTCGGCAAGGCAATCTTGGCAGGCACCGAAGATTTCAGCCGCCACAACCCGATCGATCGCTGGTGGGGCGGCACGCAGCTGACTAACGACCGGCTGTGGCGCTGGGACCCCGTCCTGCTCGTGCCGTAGGGGCGTGGCATGACCCGTAGCGACCGTAGGATGGGTAGAGCGCAGCGAAACCCATCAAATCCCTGTGCGGCACGATCATGGGTATCGCTTCGCTCCACCCATCCTACGAAGCTATTCGGCGGCCTGTGCGTAATCCGCCACCGGCGGGCACGAGCACACCAAATTGCGGTCGCCATAGACGTTGTCGACGCGGCCGACGGGGCACCAGTATTTGTCCGTCCGCGAGGTGCCGGCCGGGAAGCAGCCCTCGGCGCGGCTATAGGCGCGCTGCCATCCGTCGTCGGCGATGTCGTGCACGGTGTGCGGGGCATGGCGCAGCGGCGAGGCCTCGATCTTCCAGCGGCCCTTTTCGACCTCTGATATCTCGTTGCGGATTGCGATCATGGCGTCGCAGAAGCGATCGATTTCAGCCTTCGATTCCGATTCGGTAGGCTCGATCATCAGCGTACCTGCGACCGGAAAACTCATGGTCGGGGCATGGAAGCCGTAGTCGATCAGCCGCTTGGCAATATCGTCGACGGTGACGCCGCTCGTCGTCTTGAGGGCGCGGGGATCGACGATGCATTCATGCGCGACGCGGCCCTTCGCATTCTTGTAGAGCACCGGGAAATGCGGATCGAGCCGGCTTGCGATGTAGTTGGCGTTGAGAATCGCGATCTCGGTGGCGCGCGTCAGGCCTTCGCCCGACATCATCAAAATGTAGATGTAGGAGATGGTCAGGATGGACGCCGAGCCGAACGGCGCCGCCGACACCGGACCGACGGAAGCCGGCGCCGTGCCGTCGGTGGCGGGATGGCCGGGCAGATAGGGCGCCAGATGCGCTTTGACGCCGATCGGGCCCATGCCCGGGCCGCCGCCGCCATGCGGGATGCAGAAGGTCTTGTGCAGATTGAGATGGCTGACGTCCGCGCCGTAATCGCCGGGCCGGGACAGACCGACCTGCGCATTCATGTTGGCGCCGTCGAGATAGACCTGGCCGCCATGGCTATGGACGATGTCGCAGATCTCCGTGATGTGCTCCTCGAACACGCCGTGGGTCGAGGGATAGGTGATCATCACCGCGGCGAGATTCTTCGAATGCTTCTCGGCCTTGGCGCGGAGGTCGTCGACGTCGACGTCGCCGCGCGCATCGCAGGCCGTTACCACCACCTCCATGCCGACCATGCTGGCGGACGCCGGATTGGTGCCGTGCGCGGAGGAGGGGATCAGGCACACCTCGCGGTGCGGCTCGCCGCGCGCCGCGTGATAGGCGCGGATCGCCAGCAGCCCGGCATATTCGCCCTGCGCGCCCGAATTCGGCTGCAGCGAGATCGCGTCATAGCCGGTGATGTCGCACAGCGCTTTCTCGAGCCGTCTGAACAGCACGTGATAGCCGCTGGCCTGCTCGGATGGCGCGAATGGATGAAGCGAGCCGAACTCGGGCCAGGTCAGCGGGATCATTTCCGTGGTCGCGTTCAGCTTCATGGTGCAGGAGCCGAGCGGGATCATGGCGCGGTCGAGCGCGAGGTCGCGATCGCTGAGCTTGCGTATGTAGCGCAACAGCTCGGTCTCGGAACGGTGCGTGTGGAACACGGGATGGGTAAGAAACGCACTGTCGCGTTTCAGGGCGGCGGGCAGCGCCTCGCGCGCGGTGATCTCGAATTCGGCATAGGAAAGCTTGCCGCCAAACGCGCGCCATACCGCCTCGACGGTCGCCGGCGTAGTGGCCTCATCCAGCGCGATGCCGAGCGTGCCGTCACCCAGGCGCAGATTGATTTTCTCAGCGTGTGCCCGGACGACGATCTCGCCCTGTTTGGCCCCGACATCCACCGTCACGGTGTCGAAGAACGCTTCGCTCTTCAATGCAAAACCAAGCTTGCGCAAGCCCGCCGCCAGCACCGCTGTGCGCCGGTGCACGTTGCGCGCGATATGGGTCAGCCCTTCGGGGCCGTGATAGACCGCATACATCGAGGCGATCACCGCCAGCAGCACCTGCGCGGTGCAGATGTTGGAGGTGGCCTTTTCGCGACGGATGTGCTGCTCGCGGGTCTGCAGCGCCAGCCGGTAGGCCGGCGCGCCCCGCGAATCCACAGATAAGCCGACGATGCGGCCGGGCAGCGAGCGCTTCAGCGCGTCGCGCACCGCCATATAGGCCGCATGCGGTCCGCCATAGCCCATGGGCACGCCGAACCGCTGCGCCGAGCCGATGGCGATATCCGCGCCGAGTTCGCCGGGCGAGGCGATCAGCGTCAGCGCCAAAAGATCGGCGGCGACCACTGCGAGCGCGCCCTTGGCGCGCAGCGCCGCGATCGCCGGCTGCAGGTTGCGCACCGTACCTGACGTGCCCGGATACTGCAGCAGGCCGCCGAACACCTCGGCCTTATCGAGATCAGTGAGGGGATCGCCGACGACGAGATTCCAGCCTAGCGGCTCGGCGCGGGTGCGCAGCACCGCGAGCGTCTGCGGATGCACTTCGGCATCGACGAAGAATGACTTTGTCCTGACCTGCGAGGCGCGCTCGGCGAGCGCCATCGCTTCCGCCGCGGCGGTGCCCTCGTCGAGCAGCGAGGCGTTGGCGACGTCGAGCCCGGTGAGATCGCAGATCATGGTCTGGAAATTGAACAGCGCCTCCAGCCGGCCCTGGCTGATCTCGGGCTGATACGGGGTATAGGCGGTGTACCAGGCCGGGTTCTCCAGAATGTTGCGCTGAATCACCGCGGGCAGGATGGTGCCGGAATAGCCCTGGCCGATCAGCGAGGTGAACACCTCGTTCTGCGCGGCCAGCTCGCGCATATGCGACAGCGCCTCGGTTTCGCTCAACGCCGGGCCCAGATCGAGCGGCGCCTTCTGCCTGATGGAGCCGGGCAGCGTCTGGCCCATCAATTCGGCAAGGCTGCTCGCGCCGACGCTATCCAGCATGGACTGGATGTCGCGGGGCGAGGGGCCGATATGCCGGCGCACGAAATCGGTGGCGGCTGCGGCAGTGGTCTTGAGCGGCGCGTTCATGGCTTGCTTTCCTTAAGCCGTATGGGCCTTGTAAGCGGCCTCATCCATCAGGCCGCCGAGTTCGCTTTTGTCCGCGATCTTCAACTTGAAGAACCAGGCCTTGCCGCCGGCGTCGGAATTCACCAGTGCGGGCTCGGCGGCGAGCGCTTCGTTGACTTCGATCACCTCGCCAGAGATCGGCGCGTAGACGTCGGAGGCGGCTTTCACGGATTCGACCACCGCGGCGGCTTCGGCCTTCTTCAGGGCGCGGCCGACCTTGGGCAGTTCGACGAACACGACATCGCCGAGCTGCGACTGCGCATAGTCGGTGACCCCGATGGTGGCGACATCGCCCTCGATGCGGAGCCATTCGTGGTCGGATGTGAACAGCGTGGTCATGAAACTTCCTCTGGCGTTTGAATCAGCGTTTATAGGTGTTGGGAACGAAGGGCATGGAAGCGACCTGCAGCGGCAGGCGTTGACCGCGCACTTCCGCAAAAACCTGCGTGCCGTTCTTGGCGAGCGATGTCGGCAGATAGCCCATCGCGACCGGCGCATTGAGGCTCGGCCCGAAGCCGCCGGAGGTAACCTTGCCGATCGGCTCGGCAGCGGCGCTATCGGCGAACAACAGCGCGCCTTCGCGCACCGGCGCGCGGCCTTGCGCGAGCAAGCCGACGCGGCGGCGCGCTGCGCCGGTTTCGAACTGGGCGAGAATCTTGTCCGCGCCCGGAAATCCTCCGGCGCGGGCGCCGCCGCTGCGGCGGCTCTTCTGCACCGACCATTCCAACGCGCCCTCAACCGGCGTCGTCGTGGTGTCAAGGTCATGGCCGTAGAGGCACAGGCCGGCCTCGAGCCGCAAGCTGTCACGTGCGCCAAGGCCGATCGGCAACACGTCAGGGTTTTGCAGAAGCATCGTCACCAGTGCCTCGGCCTGTGCGGCCGGCACAGAAATCTCAAAGCCGTCCTCGCCGGTGTAGCCGGAACGTGAGACGAAGCAGTCGAAGCCGGCGACCTTGCGCGGGCCGCTATCCATGAACCGCATGGCGGTGACGTCGGCACCAAGTTTCGCCAGTGCCGATTCCGCCTTTGGTCCCTGCAGTGCAATCAGGCCGCGATCGCTCAGAGAATCGATAATGCAGCTCTCGGAGAGATGCGCGCGCAAATGCGCTTCGTCCTCGGCCTTGCAGGCGGCGTTGACCACCAGAAACAGGTGGTCGCCGAAATTCGCCACCATCAGGTCGTCGAGAATCCCGCCGTCATTATTGGTGAACTGGGCGTAGCGCTGCCGTCCCGGCGGCACCGCCACGATGTCCTGCGGTACCAGCCGCTCCAGCGCCAGCGCCGCGTCCTCGATCCGGCCCGATTTCGCCCGCAGCGCGAGCTGGCCCATATGGGAGACGTCGAACAGGCCGGCGGCGCTGCGCGTGTGCAGATGCTCCTTCAGCACGCCGGCCGGGAATTGCACTGGCATCTCATAGCCCGCGAACGGAACCATCTTGCCGCCGCGCGCCACATGGAGCGCGTGCAATGGGGTGCGTTTAAGGGGAGATTCGTCGCGTGCCAGCATCCGTTAGGCCCTCATGGGTTCCGGAGACCAGCCTCCGAAAACCCTAAGAAAGCCCCATCTGTCGCTGTGCCTGAGAGTATTATCCCGTCGGCGGACGCCCTGGGCACATGCCGCCCGGCGTCACTTTCCAGATGCTATTTCGTCACGCGGTCCGTTTGCCTGAGAGTTTCCGGGGCGGTTGCTCCTTCGGCGCCGGCGCTGAAGCCGATCTCTCCCGACGTGACGTCTTACAGATAAGAGGGAAACACAGGCCTGCCAAGCCTGTCAACGCAGCCGCAGCATTATCAACGGGATGTGCGTGCCCATCTTGTGTGCTGCGGCAAGCCTATGATCCGCCTGCACAGTTTCTGGACACCGCAGGCGGCCTTGTCTAAAAGCGTTCCGCCGGAGGGTTAAGGGCTGGTTGCCGCCTGATCCGGCCCTTTGCCCGATTGGATGAACATGAGCAGCGTCAACGACATCAGGTCGACCTTTCTGAACTTCTTCAAGGAGAACGGCCACGAAATCGTGCCGTCGTCGCCGCTGGTGCCGCGCAACGACCCAACGTTGATGTTCACGGCGGCCGGCATGGTGCAGTTCAAGAACGTCTTCACGGGGATCGAGAAGCGTTCCTATCAGCGCGCCACCACCGCGCAGAAGTGCGTGCGTGCCGGCGGCAAGCACAACGACCTCGACAATGTCGGCTACACCGCGCGCCATCTCACCTTCTTCGAGATGCTCGGCAACTTCTCCTTCGGCGACTACTTCAAGGAGCGCGCGATCGAGCTCGCCTGGAACCTGGTCACCAAGGATTTCGGGCTGAAGAAGGATAAGCTGCTCGTCACCATCTACCACGACGACGATGAGGCGGCGGGCTACTGGAAGAAGATCGCCGGCTTCTCGGACGATCGCATCATCCGCATCGCGACCTCGGACAATTTCTGGGCGGCGGGCGATACCGGCCCGTGCGGTCCATGCTCCGAGATCTTCATCGATCGCGGCGAACACATCTGGGGCGGACCTCCCGGCAGCCCGGAGGAGGACGGCGACCGCTTCCTCGAATTCTGGAATCTGGTGTTCATGCAGTTCGACCAGGTGACGAAGGAGGAGCGCGTGCCGCTGCCGCGTCCCTCGATCGACACCGGCATGGGGCTGGAGCGCATGGCCTGCATCCTGCAGGGCGTCGAAAGCGTGTTTGAGACAGATCTGTTCCGTAACCTGATCGACGCGACGGGTTCAGCGCTCGGGCATGGTCCCAAGAAGGATAACATCGCGTCGTTCCGCGTCATTGCCGACCATCTGCGTGCGTCGTCGTTCCTGATTGCCGACGGCGTGCTGCCGTCGAACGAGGGCCGTGGCTATGTGCTGCGCCGGATCATGCGACGCGCCATGCGCCATGCGCAGTTGCTTGGCGCGAAGGAGCCGCTGATGCACCGCCTGGTCTGGGCGCTGGTCCGCGAGATGGGCCAGGCTTATCCGGATCTGGTGCGTGCCGAGAGATTGATCGAGGAGACACTGCGGCTGGAAGAGACCCGCTTCCGCAAGACGCTGGAGCGTGGCCTGTCGATCCTCGACGAGAAGAGCGCCGGCCTGAAGAAAGGCGACATGTTCGACGGCGACACCGCGTTCACGCTGTACGACACCTATGGCTTCCCGCTCGACCTGACGCAGGACGCGCTGAAGTCGCGCGGTATCAGCGTCGATCAAGCGGCGTTTTCGGACGCGATGGAGCGGCAGCGCGTCAAGGCGCGCGCGTCGTGGGCCGGCTCGGGCGATACCGCCAGCGAGGCCATCTGGTTCCCGTTGCGCGAAAAGCTCGGCGCCACCGAATTCCTCGGCTACGACACCGAGAGCGCCGAGGGCGTTGTGACTGCGCTGGTGAAGGACGGCGCGGATGCCGACAGCCTGAAGACGGGTGAGAGCGGCGCGATCGTGCTGAACCAGACGCCGTTCTATGCGGAGTCCGGCGGCCAGGTCGGCGACATCGGCCTGCTAACCGGCGACGGCGTCAAGTTCCGCGTCACGGACACGCAGAAGAAGGCGGGCGATCTGTTCGTACATCTGGGCACGGTGGAGCAGGGCACGCTGAAGGTCGGCAGCGCGCTGCAGCTCGAAGTCGATCATGGGCGCCGGTCTTCGATCCGCGCGCATCACTCGGCGACGCATCTCTTGCACGAGGCGCTGCGCCAGGTGCTCGGCGATCACATCGCCCAGCGCGGCTCGCTGGTGGCGCCGGATCGGCTGCGCTTCGACTTCGTACATCCGAAGCCGATCACGGCGGAAGAACTCGCCCGTGTCGAGGACATCGCCAACGATGTGGTGTTGGAGAATGACGAGGTCACCACCCGCATCATGGCGGTGGATGATGCCCGCGAGGCCGGCGCGCGCGCCCTGTTCGGCGAGAAATATGGCGACGAGGTCCGCGTGGTGTCGATGGGCAAGCAGGATCGCGCGCACGGCCAGAACGCGCTCGGCTGGTCGGTCGAACTGTGCGGCGGCACCCATGTGCGCCGTACCGGCGATATCGGCCTGATCTCGGTCACCAGCGAAAGCGCGGTGTCCTCGGGCGTGCGCCGCATCGAGGCGCTGACCGGGCGTCACGCGCGCAAGCACGCCAACGACACGATGGCGCTCGCCAGGAACGCTGCCGCGGAGCTGCGTACCTCGGTCGACGACATGCCCTCGCGCATCACGGCGCTGATGGAAGAGCGCAAGAAGCTGGAGCGCGATCTGTCGGATGCGCGCAAGAAACTCGCGATGGGCGGCGGCGCCACCAATGGCGGGGGCGCGGCCGGCGGCGTGCGCGAAGCGGGAGGCGTCAAGCTCTTGGCCCGCGCGGTCGAGGGCGTCGAGACCAAGGACCTCAAGAGCCTGGTCGACGACGGCAAGAAGCAGATCGGCTCCGGCGTCGTCGCGATCGTCGGCGTCACCGAGGACGGCAAGGCCGGGATCGTCGTCGGCGTCACCGCCGATCTCACCGCGCGCTTCAACGCGGTCGAACTGGTGCGCAAGGGCTCCGAAGCGCTCGGCGGCAAGGGCGGCGGCGGCCGGCCCGACATGGCGCAGGCCGGCGGCCCCGACGGCGCCAAGGCCAACGCGGCGCTGTCCGCGATCGAACAGGCGATGGGCGGGGCCTGATCTGGCAGGCGCCCGAAAGCGTCATATCGCGCCGCCGTCATTGCCTGCGACAAACCCGAAGCGTTGTGCGCAAGGGAGCGACGACTTGTCCGCGTAGCTCGAAGAGCGAAGGCGGAAGCAATCCTTGTCACCGGATAATAGTGTGCGGTGCACCGTTCTATTGTTCGACCTGTTGCTGGCAATTCGGCCTCGGGGCGAGCATAGTTGCGGGGTCACAAATCCGGATAGGTTCATCGGCGTTGATGACATGGATTCTCGCGGTCAACGCCGGTGATCCCCGGTTCGGATAACCGGAGTCCCGCCATGTCTGTCACGGCTTCCAGCGAAACACATCACCAACACATCTTCAATTCTGCCGAGATGGGCGCCATCGCTCATCTTTACCGGGGCGAGGTCTACCGTTCGACGATCTGGCGAACGCGGCTCGACAACACGACCAACTGGGCGATCGTCACAATGGGCATCGCCCTCTCAACGACATTTTCGAGCCCGGAGGCTTCACCGCTGCCGCTCCTGCTCGTGGGCCTGCTCATTGCCGTGTTTCTCGGCATGGAGGCGCGACGCTATCGCTACTTCAATGTCTGGCGCGCCCGAGCGCGGTGGATGGAGATGAATTTCTACGCGCCAATATTCACCGGCGAAGCCCGCGACGATAGCTGGCAGGTGACGCTCGGGCGCGACTACACCGCGCCCCGCCACCACATCTCGTTTGTTCGCGCGGCGGGGCGGCGACTGCGCCGCAACTACGTCTGGATTCTCGCCGTGCAGGTGATTGCCTATTACGGCAAGATCGCAATCCATCCGGCGCCCGCGTCAACCCTCGCGGAATTTGTCGATCGCGCCGCAGTCGGACCGATTCCCGGCTGGGTCGTTCTGATAATTGGCTTCCTCTACAATTTCGGCTGGCTGGCGTTCGCGCTCGGCACGTTGTGGCTCGACGGACGCGAGCACGGGGACGGCAAGGTGGCGATGGGTTAGCGATAGCGCGAAGCGCGGTCGATGCACCTGGATAGTCGGTCACAATGTGCAGGCTGACGCTGGCGGGGATGTGATGCCGGGCGCGAACGCGTTGGTAGACCGGAATCGCATCCTGGTCCTTGAAGCGCTCGATCACCATGAACAGCATCGGCAACTCCCCGGGTGGCGGCGTAGCGTGATGTCAGCCCTTGCGCAGGAACACGTAGTCCGCGGAGTAGGGAGCGTTGTGGTAACTCCCGGCCTTGTCGCAGGCACCTTCGAATTTTCCGCCCACCGTATTGATCCGCTGCACCGTGGTGACGCCGGAGAGGATGCCGGTGCCGCGCCCGGACGTCACCGTCAGCTTCAACAAGGGAATATCGTTCGCTGTCGCGCCGGGCGCGTTGCCGACGGCCTTGCCGACGACGGCGCTCGAGTCGATGTGTTCCCAGTTCGGCCCGGCATAGTGCCGGCCGACAGTCTTGCCGTCGAGCAGCAGCGTCGCGGTCGGCTCGCGGAACGCCCAGGCCAGCTTGCCGTCGGCGGCAGCCTTGCATTCGTAGACCTGCGCGCCTTCGGCGTGGAGTGTGAGGACGACGGTTTCGCCGGGTGCCGCGACGGCCTCGGGAAGCGGTGTCTGCGCGTTCGCAGCCAGGGCTGAGGCCGACAACAAGAACCCGGCGAGCGCGATATTTCCGAGATACGGCATCATAGATCCCTGATGTTGGCCCCGAAGGACCAACACCATCGCCGGCTCATTATGCCGCCATTGCCCTTGGCGAGATTGTCCGAGCCCTTGTCGGGGAAGCCGGTGGTGGACAGCCGGCGCCGGTTTGGGCGCAGCCTGTCCGCATGCCGATTGGGGGCCGCCGCCGTTGGGCAATGCCGTTTCGACATGGTCAGGGGCGCTACATGACGGAGAAAGCGCTCAGCCCTTGCGCAGGAACACGTAATCGGCCGAGTAGGGGACGCTTTCATAGGTGCCCGCCTTGTAACAGGTGCCGTTGAGCCTTCCACCCGCCGTGTTGATCCGCTGCACCGTCGTCGCCGGACTGAGAACACCGTTGCCGCGCCGGGAAGTCACTGTGAGCTTCAGCAAGGGAATGTCGTTCGCGACCATGCCCGGAGCGGTGCCGGCGACCTGGCCAACCACCGCGCTGCCGTCGCTGAATTCCCAGTTCGGTCCGGCGTAATGCCGGCCGACCGTCTTGCCGTCCTGGAAAAGCGTCGCGATCGGCTCGCGAAACGCCCAGGTGAGTGTGCCGTCACCGCCGCTCTTGCATTCGTAGACCTGCGCGCCTTCGGCATGCAGCGTAAGTATCGGGGTTTCGCCCGGAGCTGCGATGGCCTCGGGAAGCGCTTTCTGGGCGGTCGCGTTGACAAGCGACCCGATCAATAGGAAGGCGGCGAGCGCGATGCTCTTAGTGAACGACACAGTAATGCTCCGTCGTGGATTTTCTATTATTGCGAGCCAGCCGGCCGTGCGAATGCGCGCCCGACGACAGGCGTCGAGCAATCCATCGTGCTCCAAGACGTGGATTGCTTTGTCGCTCTGTCCCCGTGCGCAAACGCTTAGCGTTTGTCGCAGGGAATGATGTGGGGGAGTTGCGAAGGCGGCTTAGGCCGCCATCGCCTTTTCGAGATTGGCGGCGACCTTGTCGAGGAAGCCGGTCGTGGACAGCCAGCGCTGGTCGGCGCCGACCAGGAGCGCGAGGTCCTTGGTCATGTAGCCTTCCTCGACGGTCGCGACGCAGACCTTTTCCAGCGTATCGGCGAATTTCGCGAGCTGCGGGTTGTTGTCGAGCTTGGCGCGGTGGGCGAGGCCGCGCGTCCAGGCGAAGATCGACGCGATCGAGTTGGTCGAGGTCTCCTTGCCCTTCTGGTGCTCGCGATAGTGCCGGGTCACCGTGCCGTGCGCGGCTTCGGCTTCCACGGTCTTGCCGTCGGGCGTCAGCAGCACCGAGGTCATCAGGCCGAGCGAGCCGTAGCCTTGGGCAACCGTATCCGACTGCACGTCGCCGTCGTAGTTCTTGCAGGCCCAGACGTAGCCGCCGGACCATTTCAGCGCTGATGCCACCATGTCGTCGATCAGGCGGTGTTCGTAAGTCAGGCGCTTGGCTTCGAACTCCTTCTTGAACTCGCGGTCGAAGACATCCTGGAAGATGTCCTTGAAGCGGCCGTCATAGACCTTCATGATCGTGTTCTTGGTCGAGAGATAGACCGGATAGCCGCGCAACAGGCCGTAGTTGAAGGAGGCGCGGGCGAAGTCGATGATGGAGTCATCGAGGTTGTACATCTGCATCGCGACGCCGGAGCCCGGGGTCTTGAACACTTCCCTCTCGATGACCGTGCCGTCCTCGCCAACGAACTTCATCGTCAGCGTGCCCTTTCCGGGGAACTTGATGTCGGTGGCGCGGTACTGGTCGCCATAGGCGTGGCGGCCGATGATGATCGGCTTGGTCCAGCCGGGAACCAGGCGCGGCACGTTCTTGCAGATGATCGGCTCGCGGAAGATGACGCCGCCGAGGATGTTGCGGATGGTGCCGTTCGGCGACTTCCACATTTCCTTCAGGTTGAATTCCTTCACCCGGGCCTCGTCCGGGGTGATGGTGGCGCATTTGACGCCGACGCCGACCTTCTTGATGGCGTTGGCGGCATCGATCGTGACCTGGTCGTTGGTCTGGTCGCGGTACTCCATTCCGAGGTCAAAATACAGAAGCTCGACATCCAGGAACGGGGTGATCAGCTTGTCCTTGATGTACTGCCAGATGATCCGGGTCATCTCGTCGCCATCGAGTTCGACGACGGGGTTGGACACCTTGATTTTTGCCATGACGGAAGGGGCCTTTTCTCGGAAAACCGCTGATACGGGCGGGGTGGAGTGATTATACGCGGCCTATAGCACCGCAAACCGGCCGGCGGAAGCCAAGCTGTTATGCAGTTTCAGCCCATCCTTTAGATTAGATTGCTGCCTGGGTCGCCGTCCCCGCTACCACATACCAAGTCACGAACAGGCCACAAATCAGGGCACCGGGCAGGCTGGAGCCGGTCCGCCGCCAGGTGAAGGTTGCGATCACGGCGCAGATCGCCAGAAGCGGAACGAACTGGATGGCGACGATGGTCGAGAGCGGCACGAAGCCGGGGTCGGGCAGCGGGTTGAACAGCTTTCCGGTGAGCCAGAGGATGGCGTATTGCCCGCCCACGAGCACGATGAAGCCCAGCGTCAGTGCTAGAATATTGGTCAGGTAAAGCGCGTCCCGGGGTGCCGCCATGGTCGAAAAATTGCGATGCAGGACATGCAGCGCGATCACGAAAAAGGTCGTGAACGGCACGACGTAGATCAGGAAGATCAGGAACTGCTTGGGGCTCATCAATTTGATCGCGACGATCCAGAACCGGAAGTCGATCTTGAAGGCGAGATCGGCAAGCCAAAGCGCGGCATAGCCGATCGCGACGGACGCGACGGCGATCACGGCCGACTGCAGGACAATGCCGCTTCGGCTGGCGCGCTTGGGCGCGAACCGCATCAAGGCCAGCGTGATCAGGCCGTTGATGACGGCCCAGACCAGGATCTGGTTGGTAATGCCCTGCGGCAGCAAGGCGGAGGGTTTTAGGAATGTCCCGCCCAGCGCGAATGCCGGATAGTACGTCAGCGCCGGAATGAAGGCCGACAGGATGAAGGCGGCGGTCCAACGGCGGCCGCTCGCGGCGACATGTTCCGGCATGGTGCCGTCGGCAATCTCCGGCAGCCGCAGGCGGGAATACATCGGCGCTTCCAATAGCGCATCGAAGGCGCCGATCAAGAGCGCGACGAAGCCGAGCAGGGCGATCAGCGTGCCGATTTCTTTCCGGAACCAGATCTGGTCATCGACCGGGCGGGGCGTGCCGCCCTGCAGGGTTTTGGCGAACCAGTCGAGGCTGTAGCCGATCGCCTCGTGGGAAATGTGCTCCGCCGGGTGGGTGATGGCGGGGGTATACAGCACCCGGGCGGTGCCTTGCGCGATGTCGCCATAGACCTTGCCCGGCTCGACCGGGCCCTGAGTGCCGAACAGGGCCCAGAGTTTCGGGCTCTGGGTCACGTCGCGGGCAAGGTCGACGCCCCACATCAGGGTGGAGAATTCCTCGTATTTGGCGAACACCAGCGCCACGTTGCGTGGCCAGGTGGTCGTGCCCTCGGCCGCAAACGGTTTTCCGGTCGAGGAGCCCTCCAGCACCATCGATTTGTAGTCGTTGGGCGCGGCCGTCGCCGCCGCCAGCACGGTCCAGCCGCCCATCGAGTGGCCCTCAAGCCCGATATTGTTCTTGTCGACGATTTCCAGGCTGCGCAGATAAGCGAGGCCATCGGGGCCGCCGAATCCGTTGGCGAAAGCGGGCGGGTCGCTGTAGCCGTGGCCGGTCTGGTCGAGCGCGAGGACGACATAACCGCGGCGGGCGAACTCGATAGCGAAACCGTCCTGGGTCTCGCGCGAATTGATGTAGCCGTGAACCGCGAGAATGCCGGGGGCGGGAATCTGCGGCGTGGCGTTGGGCGGGATGTAGAGCAACCCACTCATGGTGTTGCCCTTGGCGCCCTTGAACCTGACATCCTCGATCCGGATGCCGCCGGCAGTCTGGGTGAAATGGGCGAGCAGGCCGCCCGCCAGGATCAGGACCACGCCGACAATCGCCAACGACCACCTGCCGCGCATGGACGCCTCCCGTTGATGCCCTTCACCGTTGAACCGGCGCTCGGGATTGTTTGCAGCTTCGCTTCGCTTTGCTTGTGATTGTTAGCCTATCCGAAAGTCTAATGCGCGCAAGCGACGGTGCGGGATCAGGGCCTCCTTGAGGCTTTGAGCGAGCGCGCGGAGAGGTTAGTAAGCCGCGCAGCAGGCTCGCGAATTGGGCCGCCATCCGAAACGAACTGAATCCATCGCGGTGATTCAAAAACCTTCAGAGGTTGAATCAACTTCGGAAATTGAATCAGAAGGTGAAGTCGAGAAATGTCCGGCACCGATAAAACCAAGTCTGATTTCGACTTAGCCGGACCTGTTGTGATCCTCGTCGAGCCGCAGCTCGGCGAGAATATCGGCATGGCCGCGCGTGCGATGGGCAATTTCGCGCTGTCGCGCTTGCGGATCGTCAATCCGCGCGACGGCTGGCCGAACATCGCCGCGCAGCGGGCGGCGGCCGGCGCCGACCAGATTCTGGAACAGGCGCAGTTGTTCGACACCGTCGAACAGGCGGTCGCGGACCTGACGCTGTTGTTTGCCACCACGGCCCGCGCCCATGACCAGGCCAAGCCGGTGGTCGCGCCGGTGGAAGCGGCGGCCGAGATCGTGGCCCATGTCGGCAACGGCGGCGGGGCCGGCATCCTGTTCGGCCGCGAGCGCTATGGCCTGCAGAACGAGGAAGTCGCGCTCGCCAACCGGATCATCACCTTTCCGGTCAACCCGGGTTTTGCCTCGCTGAACCTGGCGCAGGCGGTGCTGCTGATCGGCTATGAGTGGTTCAAGCTGTCGACCGGCGGCGCGCTGCCGTTCGCGATGCCGGAGCGGTCGGAGCCGGCCTCGCAGCACCAAATGCAGGCCTTCTTCGACAACCTAGTCCGGGAACTCGACAAGGTCGAATTCCTCCGCCCGCGGGAGAAGCGGGACACCATGCTGGTGAATCTGCGCAACATCTTCACCCGTATGGACCCGACCAAGCAGGACATGCACACCCTGCACGGCGTGGTGATGGCGATCGCGGAAGGGCGCAAGGGCCCGGCCAAGGGCGGCGTGCTCGACGGCGAGCAGGCGACACGGCTGCGGGCGCTTCTGGCCGAGCATGGGCAGGGGCCGGCGGCGCCCGGCGACAGCTCGACCGTGCGCGGGCTCGCCCGCCTGCTTCGCCGCAACCCGACGGATGCCGAGCGGATCCTGTGGCAGGCGCTGACCCGCGACCGCCGGTTTGCCGGCCAGTTCAAGCGCCAGACGCCGGTCGGCCGCCACATTCCCGATTTCGTCTCCTTTGTGCATCGGCTCGCGATCGAACTGGTCAACCCGAACGAGTCGGAGGCGATCATTGCCGACCGCGCCATGCGGAAGGCCTGGCTGGAGGCGCGCGACTATCGCGTGATCGAGATGAAGGTGGCGGATGTGGAGGGCGATCTGGCGTCTGAGCTGGGCCGGCTGGAAGCGTGCTTGCTGGAACGCGGTTAGCTTGGCGCTTCTGGCCAGCAGGTGTTTCGCCATCCGACACATGGAACCGTCGGCCGGGTCACTGTCGTCCCGCTCACAAACGGAGTAGGCTTGCGGTGCTCGGACAGCAGGCCGCCCGATGCCAACTATCGTGGCATGGCGCCGATGCGTTGACCACGAGCCCGTTCGCATCGACGCGCGTTTGACGCTGGCGAGCATTGCCAGGCGGCTGCAGTCCAATCGACAACGCAACGCGGAGGTCTGTCATGGCTACATCCGACTGGCGTCTCGAAGGCGAATGGATCAAGAACTGCAATTGCGCGTTTGGCTGTCCGTGCGATTTCAATGCCCTGCCGACCGAGGGGTATTGCAAGGGAATGGTCGGCATGCGGATCACCAAAGGGCATTTCGAGAAAACCAAACTCGACGGCCTGGTTTTCGCGGCGACCGTTCATTTTCCCGGAGCGTTGCACGAGGGCAACGGCCAGCTGCAACCAATTGTCGACGAGCGTGCCACACCGGAACAGCGCGAAGCGCTGTTCAACATCATGTCGGGCAAGCATTCCGCCGAAGGCACGCTGTTCCAGATTCTCAGCCTGATCGTGACCAAGATGCATGAGCCGGTGTTTGCGCCGTTCGAGTTCTCGTTCGACAAGAATGGGCGCGTGGCGCGTGTCGTCGTGCCGGGTGTGCTGGAGACCGAGGTTGAGCCGATCAAGAATCCCGTGACCGGAGAGCCTCACCGCGTGCAGGTTGTGATGCCAGAAGGCTTCGAACACAGGGCGGCGGAGGTTGCCTCGGCCAATATTCGTTCGACCGGCGCCATAAAATTCGAAACCAAGGGCACGCATAGTTCGCTCGCCAACGTGGTCCAGACGCCGGACGGCGTCGCGGCCTAGCGCCGCAGCAGAATCCAACTAGGTGCCGTTCCAGCATCGGGAGCGGATTCATGACGGGGACCTGGACGCTCGAGCAGACCCTGCGGCACGATCGCCTGATCGTGGCCATCGGAATAGCCACCGTGGTTGCGTTCTCCTGGGGCTATCTGCTTGCCGGCGCCGGCATCGACATGAGCATGGCCGATATGCCGATGGACCCTGAGCCGTGGTCGCTGGCGCAGGCCGGGCTCATGTTCGCGATGTGGTGGGTGATGATGGTTGCGATGATGGTGCCGAGCGCAGCGCCGACGATCCTGCTGTTCACGGCGATCAAGCGCAGGCAGGCGACGACGGATAGCCCCGTCGTTGCAAGCTGGCTGTTTCTCGCCGGCTATGTCGTGATCTGGGCAGGCTTCAGCCTCGTTGCGGTCTCGCTGCAGTGGGGACTTGATCAGGCCGGATTGCTGTCCGGCATGATGGCGAGCACCAGCACTGTGCTCGCCGGGATCATCCTGCTCACCGCCGGGCTCTATCAGTTCACGCCGCTCAAGCACGCCTGTCTGCATTATTGCCAGAGTCCCATAATGTTCCTGAGCCGGTATTGGAAACCGGGCACACTTGGCGCGTTCCGCATGGGCCTGCTGCACGGCGGCTATTGCGTCGGCTGCTGCTGGTTTCTGATGGCGCTGCTTTTCGTCGCCGGTGTCATGAACCTCGCCTGGGTCGCCGCTGTTGCGATCTATGTCGCCTTCGAGAAATTGCTGCCTCGTAGCCAATGGCTCAGCCGTGCCGCTGGCGTCGCCCTGATCGTGGCCGGCGTTCTCTTTCTGGCTTTCGGTGCCACGGCTTTCGCGTCGTACTAGCGGCCGTCAGACGGCGACCAACTCGGCGGGACTACCGGTCCGCTTCGGCTTCTTTGCTCTCGAAGGCCCGAACAGATTGCTGGCGGCAAGGCCTGCGGTATCGGCGACCGAGGGATCGCGCGAGACCATCGCGGCGACGATGGCGCCGTCGATCAACAGCGCGAGTTGATGCGCGAGCACCTGCGGTTCGGCGGCGCCCATCTCACTGGCGAGCTTCTCGATATGCGCCAGCACCACTTTCTTGTGGCGCAGCGCGATGTTGCGGAATTGCTTGGCGTCCTTGTCGTGCTCGGCCACCGCGTTGATGAAGGGGCAGCCGTAGAAGCGTTCCTCCGCGAACCAGCGCTTCAGCGCCGGAAAAATCCGCTTCAGCTTTGCCTGCGCGTCGCCGCCGCCATCCTCCATGGCGCCGATGAACCATTCGCGCCATGCCTTGCCTTCGCTTTCCAGCACGGCGTTGACGAGGTTGGTCTTCGATCCGAACAGTTTGTAGAGCGTGGTTTTCGCGGTGCCGGCCTCGTCGATGATGGCGTCGATGCCGGTGGCGTTGATGCCGTTCTTGCAGAACAGATGCGTCGCCGCGCTGAGCAGGCGGCCGCGCGCGGTTTCCTCGTCTCCCGCGGCGAACTGCTTCTTCTTCGGAACTGATTTGCCCATGCCAGCCAGTTAATCGAACCGCGCCGCAATCATCAAGCCGCATCTTTGCGCCGAAAATAATCGCAAGCCGCGCGGCAACTGCATCGCGCGTGAGCAGCGCGGCGCTGATCAATTTCCGGGCAGGCATGGCTAAGCAGCGAGAGAAGTTCGGCTTTTGGTTTCGGCCGGTTCTGGCACGCTTAATGCAGGAAACAGAACGTTCGGTATCCTACTCAGGGAGAGAAATGATGACTGCGGTTGCTCAAAAAACAGTGCTGACGGGCTGCCTGGCCCCGATCGACAGAGGCGGGCTCGAGCAGCTCATCGCCAACGGCAAGGCCAATCCGAAGGTCATCAAGACCTTGAAGTGCAAGACGGTGGCGGAGGGCAAGTTTCGCCACGCCAACTACATCCGCAACCTCGCGCCCTATATCGTCGACGAGCCGCCGGGCCTTTTGGGCGACGACACCGCGCCCAATCCTTCCGAAGCATCGCTGGCTGCGCTCGGCTCGTGCCTTGCCGTCGGCCTGCACGCCAACGCCGTTCACCGCGGCTGGATCGTCAACAAGCTCGAACTCGAACTCGAGGGCGACCTCAACATCACGGCGGTGTGGGGCACCGGCGACGTCAGCGAGAAGCCGGTCGGCTTCACCGATGTGCGCGTCAAGGTCGACATGGAATGCGAGGGCGTTTCCAAAGCCGAGATCGACGCGCTGGTCACCCACGTCAAGAAGTGGTCGCCGGTCGCCAACACCTTTACGCGGCCCGTCAATCTCGAGGTCGGCATCTAACGTAACGCGGAACGCGTGCAAGAGGGAGCGGGAGATCATGGGTTCACTAGCTTTGTCGCGGGTCGAAGTTGCAGATCAGCCCGCTCCCACGATTGTTGACGAGGTTGCCAGACTGGCTCGCCGCGACCTGGCGCCGCTGGCGCTGGCCATCGATGCCGGCTCCGCCTATCCCGACGCGTTGCTGCGCGGTTTCGGTGAGATCGGCGCGTGGGGCAGCCATGTCCCGCAGGAGGGACCGGCCGACCTGCGTTGTGCCATCCAGTCGATCGCTGCGATCGGGGAGGTCTGCGGTGCGACGGCGTTCATGGCCTGGTGCCAGAACACGCTGGTCTGGTACGCGGCGAACTCGACCAATCTGAAGCTTGCAAGGCGCTTCGGCGACAGTTTTTCGAGCGGACGGGTGCTCGGCGGCACCGGGCTCTCCAATCCGATGAAGAGTTTTTTCGGCATCGAGAAGCTCAAATTGAAGGGACGCAAAGTCGAGGGCGGCTACGTCGTCAAGGGGGCGCTGCCGTGGGTGTCGAACCTTGGTCCCGATCATTTCTTCGGCACCATCTTCGAGCGCGAGGACGAGGGCGGCGGCATTGTGATGTTCCTCGCCGACTGCTCCGATCCCGCGATCACGCTGCAGCCGTGCAAACCTTTTCTCGCGATGGACGGCACCGGCACCTATGGCGTGCAGTTCCGCGACGCGTTCGTGCCCGATGAATTGATCCTGGCCGAACAGGCCGCGCCGTTCGTGAAAAAGATCCGCGCCGGCTTCATTCTGCTGCAGACCGGCATGGCGCTCGGCCTGATCAAGGATTGCATCGAGATCATGGACGAGGTCGAGGCGCCGCTCGGGCACGTCAACCGCTATCTGCCGCAGCAGCCGACGCAATTCCGCGAACTCCACGCCGAGTTCGAAAAGGAGGCGATGGCGCTGGCGAGCGATCCTTATAACTCCGACGACAGCTATTGGCGGCGCGTCGTCGCACTTCGCTTGCGGCTCGGCGACGCCAGCGTCGCGGCCGCGCATGCGGCGATGCTCCATTGCGGTGCGCGCGGCTACCTCAAGAGCCATCGCGCGCAGCGCCGGCTGCGCGAAGCCTATTTCGTTGCCATCGTTACGCCCGCCACCAAGCAGCTCCGCAAGATGCTGGCAGGCGACGAGCACTGACTTCCGACCGACCCCAACCCGCAACCTTGAAACAGGAGAAGCCTGCCATGACGGACGTTCTGATAACTGCCGGCGAACTCGCGGAATTCCTCAAGCAAGAGCCGTGCGTCGTCATCGACACCCGCAATCCCGAGGCTTACGGCGCGGGGCATCTCCCCGGCGCCGTCAACGTCCATGAAATCTTCACCTATCTGGCGACCTCGACGCCGGAGGGCATTCACGAACTGAAAACGAAATTCGCCGACGCGTTCGGCGCCGCCGGCCTTTCGGGCAAAGAGACCGCGGTCATCTACGAGCAGTCGATGAATTCCGGCTTCGGTCAGTCCTGCCGCGGCTATTATCTCCTGACCATGCTCGGCTATCCCAAGGTCAAGGTGCTGCATGGCGGTTACGATGCCTGGGCGGCTGCGGGCCTGCCGGTGACCAAGGACGTGCCGTCGCCGGTGAAGGCGTCGTTCTCGGTTCTGCCAGAAGCCGGCGACATCCTGATCGACGCCAAGACCATGCTCGCCGCCGTCGGCAAGCCCGGTATCGCACTGCTCGATGTCCGCGACATCGACGAGTGGATCGGCGAAAGCTCTTCTCCGTATGGGAAGGATTTCTGCCCGCGCAAGGGACGCATCCCCGGCGCCGTCTGGCTCGAATGGTACCGCATGATGAAGCCGACCGCGGAAGGGCCACGCTTCAAGTCCAAGAACGAAATCCTGGCGGAATGCGCCACCGTCGGCATCACGCAAAGCACGCCGGTCTATCTCTACTGTTTCAAGGGCGCGCGCGCCTCGAACACGTTTCTCGCCTTGAAGAACGCCGGCGTGAAGGATGTGCGGATGTATTTCGGCTCCTGGAACGAATGGTCGCGCGATCCGTCGCTGCCCATCGAGGAGGGCCTGCCGATGGACGCCAAGCTCACCAAGGCAGCATAACGGCGCGTCGGTGGTTGCCGTCTGATTCTACGGAATTAACGGCAACACGGCGGCCTGCAATGCTTGAAGCGATGGCGCGAACTAATGGAACCGCGCCATCGCCGCGCTGGCGTTCCCGATCTGCGCTGCGTATAATCGCGACGCAATCGGGTGGTCGCGCGGATGTCGATGTTCTCACGCAGATTTGGTCTTGCATTGGTCGTGGCGATGCTGTGGCTGGGCGCGCCGGCGGCCCATGCCCAGGCCTCGCCGGTAAATTACTGGATCCCGGGCTGGCCGATGGGATTCAGCGGCACTGCGGGCGAGAGCCCCGATGCCTACGGCAACTTTCCGAGCTTCGACTTCCGCGACCTCGGTAACGGCTCTTCCTATGCGCGCTACAATTTCTCGAACGGCTTTTTTGTCGGCAGCCAGCGCAGCACCACGGGCTTCAGCAGCCTTGGCCAGAGCACCTTCGGCAGTTTCGGATCAATCTACAGCGAAGGCGCGCAGTTCGGTTACAGCCTGAAGAACGGCGGGCTGCCCGTCACCTTCTATGCCGGTTTCGACACGTTGAAATACAATACCGGCATCGGCGGCCCGTTCGCGCCGTTCGATTCCAAATCCGGCACGCTGCCCGTCAGTAGCGCGTATGCCGGCATCGAATTCCAGGCAACGTCGAATCTCAGCCTGTCGCTCGGGGTCGGCTACGTCCAGCAGTCAGGCCGCCTCGACAGCGAGATCAATTCGCTGCCCGGCGCTTCGTCCTTCGCGGTCGGCGGCCGCCGCTACTAGGGCATTGTCCTGGTAGTTACGTCAGGTCCGCTTTGCTCTCGAAGGCGCATGCGCCTTTGGGCCATTACCGGCCAGTTAATGAGGCCTCCGCATCCCGTGTCGCGCAAGTTTTGTCGTCGATCCGCAGTGGATCGCTGTCAAGCCCGCTCATCGGCACTCGCAAAGTAGAGAAGCGCCGCAACAGAGCTGATCACCAACGCCGCGCCCGTTAAGCTCAGCATCGTAATCCGTTCGCCAAGAATCCATGCTCCAAGCATGAGCGCGACGACTGGATTGACGAAGGTGTAAGTGGCGACAACCGGGGCGGACATGCGATCGAGCAGCCACAGGTAGGCTGTGTTCCCGACGACGCTACCGAGGAGCGCCAGATAGAGCATACCCCCGAGCGACACGATTGAGACCTGGCGAGGCGAGAAGTCGATCCATTCGCCGACCAAATGACTCAGCACCAACAGGCCGACGCTACCACAGATAAGCTGCATGCCAGCAAGATCATGGGGCGGAATATGGGCTGCACGCCTTTGCACGTACACGCTGCCGAGTGCCCAGGACAGAGAGGATACCAGAAGCAAAAGAATCACACCGATCGGCAGCGAATTGTGCGTATTCGACGTTTCATTCCATGCGATTAATGCGACGCCGGCCAAGCCGGGCACAAGCGCCAAGAGCCTTCTCAAAGCTTCGCTTTGACCAGTTGATACGTTGACAAGCACGATCCAGAACGGAATGGTCGCCAAGAAGATGGCCGATAACCCCGAAGGGACATAACGCTGGGCATATGCGAGGGTCCCGTGACATCCGATGAAGAGGAGCGCGCCACTGATTGCAGCGTGCCGCCAATCTTCCCGCGATCGTGGAGTCAATCTCCTCAATTGCGAGAAGCCAAGCAATACAGCGCCACCGAGAATGGAGCGCGCTCCAATCAGCAGCAAAGGAGGGATTGACTGCAAGCCTAGCGCGATCGCTAGATATGTCCCACCCCATAACAGATAAATGGCGCCGAATGCGCCTATTAATTGGGCTCGGCGTGTGCCTATCGACATTGATGGCCTCTTGCTGTTGACAATCAAGACAACAGCATGTCAACGCATCGACAAGCGGCGAGGTTTCCGTTGCTGATAAAGGCTCGCTCGAGGTGAAATTTCCCGAACACCTTGCCGGAGCAGGCCTGAAGCGCGGCAAGAATGTTGGCACCCTCGTGCGCGCGCATTTCCGCTGCGGTCATGACCACGGGACGGGCGTCGGCTTTCACGCGCCGATCCCGGAGTGGGCTGGACGCCTGCGGCATCGGGCAGGTCGATGCGGAGCCGGCCCGGATTAGGCGGCCCGGATATTGCCCCTTGCCGCCTTGGTCTCTCGGATGGGCGGCAAACCGAACATGCGCGCGTATTCCCGGGTGAACTGAGAGACGCTCTCGTAGCCGACCGCGAATGCGGCGCTGCTCGAGGTCACTCCATCCGACAGCATCAGCCGTCTCGCCTCGATCAGACGTAATTGTTTCTGGAACTGCAGCGGAGAAAGAGACGTCACGGTGCGAAAGTGCTGGTGGAAGGCCGATGGGCTCATCCCGGCAATAACCGCGAGGCGCGCGACCCGCAATGGCTGAGCGAATTCGGCTCGAAGCACCGCGACCGCGCGCGCCACGCGTTGCACATGGCCGTCCGGCCAGCCAAGATGTCGGATCGCCGCCCCATGCCGTCCGGCCAGGAGCCAGTAGTGCATCTCACGCACCAACTGTGTGCGCAGAACTGGCACCGATGCCGGGCGCTCAATCAGGCGCATCAGCCGAAGCGCTGCGTCGGTGACTTCGGCGTCGGTCGGCTCGTGGCGCACGGGCGCGCCCTCGGCGATCGGCACCGCCTTCATCTCCACGGCGAGCTCTGCGATCACCACCGGATCCAAGTCCAATACAAGCGAGAAGTAGGGTGCGGCGATGCTCGCCCGTGTGACCTGGCTTACCGTTGGCACGTCAGCCGTGATCAGCAGAGAGTCGCCGGCACTGAACGTGAAAGCCCGATTGCCCATCGTCACTTGCTTGGTTCCCTGCAGCACAAGGCAGGCGAGCGGGCGGGAGATCGCATAGTCCATGCCGCTCGGTGCGGTCGCACGAATGGTCGTCAGGCCAGGAATCGGCGTTCGGGCAACCCCAGCCGGATCGGCATGGACCTCGGCATAGCGGCGAACAGCCTTGAGGAGAGTGTCGGTCATGCAGCGATCCTATCGCGCCTGAACCGATGCGTAAATTCGATCTGTAGGAATAGGCAAAGATCGTCGAGGTTCCGGCAACAAAGGCCAGCTCCCAGGCTGCATATCAGCGTGGCCACGCAAGCAATAGGAACCTAGCATGACCAAGATCGCTCTCATTACCGGAGCAAGCCGCGGGCTTGGCCGGAACACTGCGCTCAACATCGCCCGCGAGGGTAGCGATGTCATCATCACATATCAGAGCCGTGAGGAACGCGCTCGAGCCGTTGTCGCCGAGATCGAGGCGATGGGCTGCACGGCGATCGCACTCCAGCTCGATGTTGGCGATGTCTCCGCGTTCAAGCCTTTCGCCGAGCGCCTGCGGACCGCGCTGCGGAAGACCTGGCAGCGCGATACGTTCGATCACCTTGTCAACAACGCCGGCCATGGCGACATGGCTTCGATCGCGGAGACGACCGAGACGCAGTTCGACAAGCTGGTCAATGTCCATTTCAAGGGCGTGTTTTTCCTCACCCAGGCGCTGTTGCCGCTGATCGCGGACGGCGGGCGGATCGTGAACCTGTCCTCCGGCCTGACCCGCATCTCCTTCCCCGGCTTCTCCGCCTATTCGGCGGTGAAGGGAGCGGTCGAGGTGCTCAGCGTTTACATGGCGAAGGAACTCGGTAGCCGCGGCATTGCGGTCAATACCGTGGCGCCGGGAGCGATCGAGACAGACTTCCTCGGCGGCGCCGTCCGCGACACGCCGGATCTCAACAAGACCTTCGCGGGCATGACAGCCCTTGGTCGTGTCGGTGTGCCTGACGACATCGGCCCGATGATCGCGAAGCTGCTGACCGACGACAATCGCTGGATCAACGCCCAGCGGATCGAAGTCTCCGGCGGCCAAGTCATTTGACCGATAGGCTGGACCGGATCGCAGCCTGACCAGATGAGCCGAGTCAGGCTGACGGCCGCGTCTATCCGCTGAGACCCGCGGCGCCACGCGAGCGTTCGGTAATCCCCAGCGCCTTGATGCGTGAGGCTAGCGTGGTCGGCTTGATGTCGAGCATCTCGGCGGCGCCGCCGGGGCCGAACACCTTGCCGGAGCAAGCCTGAAGCGCGGCGAGGATGTTGGCGCGTTCGTGCGCGCGCATTTCCGCTGATGTCATGACCGCGGGACGGCTATCTGCTTTCACGCGCGGCGCGCCGGGGGAGGGCGGAGCACCGGATGCGTCGGGCAGGTCGATGCGGAGCCGGCCGCT
This sequence comes from Bradyrhizobium sp. WYCCWR15520, assembly GCF_056174665.1. Taxonomy (NCBI): domain Bacteria; kingdom Pseudomonadati; phylum Pseudomonadota; class Alphaproteobacteria; order Hyphomicrobiales; family Nitrobacteraceae; genus Bradyrhizobium; species Bradyrhizobium sp. WYCCWR15520. The sequence continues at coordinate 176,300 of NZ_JBWBWM010000007.1, read as the reverse complement.
CTGCGCTAGAATCGCCGCGCGCTCGATCACGTTCTGGAGTTCGCGGACATTGCCGGGCCAGTCGTAGCGCGAGAGCCTGCGCGCATCGCCTTCCGACAGACGCAGGTCGGATTTCAGCGCCTTGCTCTCGCGTGTCAAAAAATGCTGCGCTAGCAGCGGGATGTCCTCGCGGCGCTCGCGCAGCGGCACCGACTCCACCGGAAAGACATTGAGGCGGAAGTAGAGATCCTCGCGAAAGCGGCCGCGCTGCACTTCCTGCTTGAGATCGCGGTTGGTTGCGGCGATCAGGCGCACGTCGACGGCGCGGGTGCGCTCTTCGCCGACGCGTTCGAAATTGCCCTCCTGCAGCACCCGGAGCAGCTTGCCTTGCAGCTCCAGCGGGATTTCGCCGACTTCGTCGAGGAACAGCGTGCCACCATCGGCGAGTTCGAACCGGCCGATGCGATCGCGCATCGCGCCGGTGAAGGCGCCTCTGATATGGCCGAAGAACTCGCTTTCAAAGAGTTCGCGCGGGATCGCCGCGCAGTTGACGCGGATCAGCGGGCGGTCGCGGCGGCTGCTCGCCTCGTGGATGGCGCGCGCGATCAATTCCTTGCCGGTGCCGGATTCGCCGGTGATCATGACGGCCGCCGACGTCGGCGCCACCAGCTTGACCTGGCGCAGCGTCTTCTGGATCGCCTCGCTCTGGCCGATGATGCCGCGCGGGTTGGTCTCGATGCGGATTTCTTCCTGCAGATAAGCGTTTTCCAGCTCCAGCCGCTCGCGCAGGCGATCGACTTCGGCGAGCGCGGCGTGCAGCTTCTCGTCGGCCTCGCGGCGCTGGCTAACGTCGCGGAATACGATGACGGCGCCGACCACGACGCCGCGGTCGCGGATCGGAGTCGAGGTGTATTCGACCCAGACCGGCGTGCCGTCCTTGCGCCAGAACACTTCGCCCTCGACCTGGTGCACGGCGCCGTCGCGAAAGGCCGCATAGATCGGGCAGTCGTGATCGGGATAGTGCCGCCCATCATGATGGGTGTGATGGACGATCGGGTGGATTTCCTTGCCGACCAGTTCTTCCGCGCCCCAGCCCAGCATGCGTTCGGCCGCCGGGTTGACGAAGGTGGTCTTGCCCTCGGCGTTGACGCCGTAGATGCCTTCGCCGGCGGCGCGCAGGATCAACTGGTTTTCCCGTTCGATATCCTGGAACACGCGCTCGACGCGCTGCCAGGTCGCGATCCCGCCGCGCATGTGGTCTTCGGCCGCCGCATCGACGTAGCGGCGGCGGCGCGCGTCGAGATCGCTCATGGTGAGCAGCACCAGCGAACGTCCTCCTTCCGGCACCAGCGAGCCGGCATATTCCAGGCGCAGGCTTTGCCCCGTAGCGTGGCGCGGCGTCAGTGCGTTGGTCCAGTACGCGCCCTTGTCGAGCACCGCCTGGGTAAAGACGATCAGCGCCGGCAACTGGCCGCTGTGCAGCGTAGAGACCTTGGTCTGCCGCAGCAGGGCGCGATCGTAGCCGAGCAGGGTGCAGGCGGCCGGATTGGCGTCGACGATCTGGTCGGCATGGGGATCGAGCAGCAGCGTCGGCTCGATCGCGAATTCGAACGTGGCGGCGCGGAGTTCGACGTCCTGCGGCGGGACGGTTGAACCGAGGGCGAGATCCATCCGTTACTCCGAAATCTCGTAATTCAATTACGATATTTCGTGTAACACGAATTTTCGTAATCGCCAATATCAGCAAAATCCCTGTGATGTCAGCGCCATCGCCGCAAAGCGGGGCTGGCATATGCCTTGCTTAATTAGGGGGCAAACGTCGCGCAGGAGGGCTGATGTCTACCTTCGACAACCCATTCGATCCAAACCGTCGTCTTCATGCCGGTGGCTGCTCTTGCGGCCAGCATGTCAGCGAAGCCGATCATCAGGCCGCGCAACTGCAGGCCCAATCCGCCATCGAGAGCGAGCAGAAGCGCTACGAGGGTGTCGTCGCCTCCGCCGTGATGCGGGCGATGTTTCCGCAGGACGTTGCACGACGCGCATTTCTGAAATCGGTGGGCGCGGCAACCGCCGCGGCCGCGCTGTCGCAATTCTTCCCGCTCAAGACCGCGACCGAAGCGTTCGCGCAGGGCGGGCCGCTCGAGAAGAAAGACCTCAAGGTCGGCTTCATCCCGATCACCTGCGCCACGCCGATCATCATGGCGGCGCCGATGGGGTTTTATTCCAAGAACGGCTTGAACGTCGAAGTCATCAAGACCGCCGGCTGGGCGGTCATTCGCGACAAGACTCTCAACAAGGAATACGACGCCGCCCACATGCTGTCCCCGATGCCGCTCGCCATCACCATGGGCGCCGGCTCCAATCCGATCCCCTACACCATGCCGGCGGTCGAGAACATCAACGGGCAGGCGATCACGCTGTCGGTCAAGCACAAGGACAAGCGCGACCCGAAGAGCTGGAAGGGTTTCAAGTTCGCAGTGCCGTTCGACTATTCGATGCACAACTATCTGCTGCGCTACTATCTCGCGGAGCACGGCCTCGATCCCGATACCGACGTGCAGATCCGCGCGGTGCCGCCGCCGGAAATGGTCGCCAATCTGCGCGCCGACAATATCGACGGTTTTCTCGGGCCCGATCCGATGAACCAGCGTGCCGTGTTCGACGGCGCAGGCTTCATCCACATCCTGACCAAGGACATCTGGGAAGGGCACCCGTGCTGCGCCTTCGCCGCGTCGAAGGAATTCGTCACGACGATGCCGAATACCTATGGCGCCTTGCTCAAGTCGATCATCGAGGCGACTGCGTACGCGCACAAGGCGGAGAACCGCAAGGAGATCGCAAACGCGATCGCGCCGGCCAACTATCTGAACCAGCCGCCGATCGTGCTGGAGCAGATCTTGACCGGCACCTTCGCCGACGGTCTCGGCAACATCGTCACCCAGCCGAACCGCGTCGATTTCGATCCGTTCCCGTGGCAATCTTTCGCCGTCTGGATCATGACCCAGATGAAGCGCTGGGGTCAGATCAAGGGCGACATCGACTATGCCGGCATCGCCGCGCAGGTCTATCTCGCCACCGACGCCACAAGGCTGATGAAGGAAGCCGGGCTGACGCCGCCCACCACGACGACCAAGAGTTTTTCGGTGATGGGCAAGAATTTCGATCCCGCCAAGCCCGAGGAATATCTGAACAGCTTCAAGATCAGGAAGGCGTCGTGATGGGAAGCATCGCTCTTTCCTTACCTCGCCCCGCTTGCGGGGAGAGGTCGCCGCGCTCTTGCGCGGCGGGTGAGGGGGTACAGGTCTATCAATTGACACTAGCAGCGCGGAGAGCGCCCCTCATCCCGACTTTCTCCCCGCAAGCGGGGAGAAGGAGAAGATGACCTCATCCCTTCGCTTCCGCGCGGCCGTGGTCTCGATCGTGCTTTTAGCCGCGTTCCTCGGCATCTGGCATCTCGCCACGCGCCCGACGTCGGCCGCCACCAACATGTCGCCGGAATACGCCAAGCTGATGGGGCTGACGGCTACCCAGGGCAAATCGGCGATGCCGGGACCGCTCGATGTCGGCGCCAAATTGTGGGAGCATCTCAGGCAGCCGTTCTACGACAACGGGCCGAACGACAAAGGGCTCGGCATCCAGCTCGGCTATTCCATCGCGCGCGTCGGCCTCGGCTATCTGCTCGCCGTCATGGTCGCGATCCCGCTTGGCTTTCTGATCGGCATGTCGCCACTGATCAGCAAGGCACTCGATCCCTTCATCCAGGTGCTGAAACCGATCTCGCCGCTCGCCTGGATGCCACTCGCGCTCTACACCATCAAGGATTCTTCGATCTCCGCGATCTTCGTAATCTTCATCTGCTCGGTGTGGCCGATGCTGCTCAACACCGCATTCGGTGTCGCCTCGGTGCGGAAGGAATGGATCAACGTCGCGCGTACGCTGGAAGTCGGCACCGTCAGGCGCGCCTTCACCGTGATCCTGCCGGCCGCGGCGCCGACGATCCTCACGGGCATGCGGATCTCGATCGGCATCGCCTGGCTCGTGATCGTCGCGGCCGAGATGCTCGTCGGCGGCACCGGCATCGGTTACTTCGTCTGGAACGAGTGGAACAACCTCTCGATCACCAACGTCATCATCGCCATCCTGATGATCGGCATCGTCGGCATGCTGCTCGACCAGATCCTGGCGCGGTTCACGCGCATGGTCACCTTCCCGGAATAGCTGTCATGACCGACAAATTCATTTCCATCGAGGGCATCGCGCGGCGTTACCCGGCGGCAGGCGGCGGCGAGACCACGATCTTTGAGGATCTCTGGCTCTCGATGAACCGCGGCGAATTCGGCTGCGTGATCGGACATTCCGGCTGCGGCAAGACCACGGTCCTGAACATTCTTGCCGGACTCGACGAGCCGAGCGAAGGCGCCGTCATCGTCGATGGGCAGGCCATCGAAGGCACGAGCCTCGACCGCGCCGTGATCTTCCAGAGCCACGCGCTCTTGCCGTGGCGCACCGTGCTCGGCAACGTCGCCTATGCCGTCACCTCGAAATGGCGCAACTGGGACCGCGCCAAGGTGAAGGCGCATGCGCAGAAGTTCATCGACCTGGTCGGGCTGACCGGCTCCGAGCACAAGCGTCCGTCGGAATTGTCCGGCGGCATGAAGCAGCGCGTAGGCATTGCGCGCGCGCTCTCGATCACGCCAAAGATCATGCTGATGGACGAGCCGTTCTCGGCGCTGGACGCGCTGACACGCGGCACGCTGCAGGACGAGGTGCGGCGCATCTGCCTGGAGACCGGACAGACCGCGTTCATGATCACCCATGACGTGGATGAAGCGATCTATCTCGCCGACAAGATTTTTCTGATGACCAATGGTCCGGGCGCCGTGCTGGCCGAGATCGTGGAAAATCCGCTGCCAAAGGATCGCGGCCGCATCGATCTGCACCGCCATCCGCTGTACTACGCGCTGCGCAACCACATCGTCGATTTCCTGGTCAGCCGCAGCAAGACGTTTGCGTCAACGGTGACCGATCACGATCCCCGCAACGTGCCGGTCGTGCGGCCCGGCAAGCCGGAATTGGTGGTTGCCGCGGAGGCCGAGGATTCAACACAGGCGTCATGGCCGGGCCTGGCCCGGCCATCCACGTCTTCCTAGGCCCGCCAACAAGACGTGGATGCCCGGCACAAGGCCTGGCAAGACGAGTTAGAAGGAGACGGAGCATGAAGCGCGAAGACCTCACCGAAAAGCTGCTCGACATCAAGCGCGAGAAGGGCTGGAGCTGGAAACATATCTGCGAAAAGATCGGCGGCTATTCGGAAGTGCTGATCGTCGGCGCCATCATGGGCCAGATGAAACTGACAAAGCCGCAAGCAGCGAACGCCGGCGAGCTGTTCGGGCTGTCGAAATCGGAAGTCGCGATGCTCAACGAGGTGCCGATGCGCGGCACCGGCACGCCGATGCCGCCGACTGATCCCTTGATCTATCGCTTCTATGAAATGGTGATGGTCAACGGCCCGGCGTGGAAGGCGCTGATCGAGGAGGAATTCGGCGACGGCATCATGTCGGCGATCGATTTCGACATGGCGATCGACCGCGTCGCCAATCCGAAGGGCGACCGGGTCAAGATAACGATGTCCGGCAAATTCCTGCCGTACAAATATTACGGCGCCAGCGGGAATGTGCCGGAATACGGGTTCAAGGAGGAGTGATTCCCTCCGTCATTGCGAGGAGCGAAGCGACGAAGCAATCCATGCCTCCGCTTGTGGAGAGATGGATTGCTTCGCTTCGCTCGCAATGACTGGGAGAGACCGGATCATCCGAACGCCGCCCTGATTTCCCCAATCGGCGCCATCTCCCGCACAAAAGTGAACGCACCTCGCTCCTTCATCTCACGCGCGCATTTTAAGAACGCCGCCAGCGCGTAGCGCTCCATCGCGCCGCCGACGCTGATGCGCTTGACGCCGGCCTCGGAGAGTTGCGGAAGCGTCAGCGTCGGATCAGCAAATCCCATCACCAGGTTGAACGGCTTGCCGACCGACGACACTACGGTGCGGATCGTCTCGAGGTCGTACAGGCCGGGGGAATACAAAACATCCGCGCCGACCGTCTCGAACGCCTGCAGCCGCTTGATGGTGTCGTCGAGATCCTTGCGGCCGTGCAGGAAATTTTCGGCGCGCGCGGTCAGCGTGAACGGAAACGGCAGTTTGCGTGCCGCTTCGACCGCCGCCTGCACGCGTTCGACCGCGAGCGCAAAATCGTAGATGGGGTTGCGTGGATCGCCGGTCGAATCCTCGATCGAGCCGCCGACGCAGCCTACCTCCGCCGCGCGCGCGATCGCCTTTGCCGCGGTGTTCGGATCGTCGGCGCCGCAGTTTTCCAGGTCGGCGCTGACGGGGAGGTCGGTGGCGTCAGCGATCATCCGGCAGTTCTCGATGATGGCGTCGAGGCTGACGGTCCTGCTGCCAAGCGTGTTGGCGAGGCCGAGGCTCGTGGTCGCAAGCGCCTCGAAGCCCGTCGCGGTGAGCAGTTTCGCGGTGCCGGCGTCCCAGGGATTGGGAATGATGAATGCGCCGGGCCGCGCATGCAGCGCGCGAAACGCTTCGGCTTTTTCCATCTGACTTCGCATCGGGTGCTCCGCTTGGTTTTGTCGGTTCTGATGGCCACGAAACTAGCGGGCTATCGCCCATCAGCCAAATTTGTTATTTCTCTGGATATCATCAGCTTTTTGCATGAGGCGGACATGGACAGCGATGCGCTTCTCACCTTCCTGACCGTCCATCGCCGTGGCGGCATTTCGAGCGCGGCAAAGGCGCTGCACCGCTCGCAGCCGGCGATCTCGCGGCGCATTGCGCTGCTGGAACACGAGCTCGGCGTGCCGCTGTTCGAGCGGATTGCGAGCCGCACCATGCTAAGCGATGCGGGTCGGGTGCTGGTGCCCTACGCCGAGCGCGCCGTCGCCGCCGCGCAGGATGCGGAGAACGCAGTTCGCGCGCTGGCGCGGCCGAATTCCGGGCCGGTGGCGCTAGCCGTGGTCGGCACGCTCGCCGGCGGACGGCTGTCGGCGATCCTAAAACGCTTCGCCGCCGAACATCCCGAGGTCGAATTGAGCCTGCGCACGGCGACCAGCGCGGAAGTCAGCGACCTGATCCGGCGCGGAGAGGTGACCATCGGCCTGCGTTACGACCGTGACCGTTCGCGCGATCTCGACTGCGAATTGCTGTGCTCGGAGCGGCTGCAGGCGGTGTGCGCGCTGGATCATCCACGGGCCGGCCGCCGTGTCGCGAAGCTGGCCGATCTGCGCGGCGAGCGCTGGATTGCATTTCCGATCGTGCCGGGCAGGCGCGAGATTACCGCCGCGCATGTGTTTGCGCTATTTCAGACCCATGGATTGGGTGAAATCGAGTGGACGCCGGTCGACAGCCTGACCGCGCAGAAGCGTCTGGTGGAAGCCGGTCTCGGCATCGCCCTTTTGTCTGAGAGCAACGCCGCCGAGGAGCTGCGGCACAAGACGATCGCGACCATCGGCGTTGGCGATCTCAGGGCGAGCCACGATGTGGTGGCAGTAACGCGCCGCGGCGGCTTCTTGAGCGCGGCGGCGCGCCGGTTGCTGGAGGTCGTTCGGAAGGAGTATCGGGAGACGAAGGCGCTTAAACGTTAGCGCCGTCATTCCGGGATGGTCCGAAGGACCAGACCCGGAATCTCGGGATTCCCCGATGCGCAATTGCGCATCTGAGATCGCCGCTTCGCGTCGTCCGGAATGACGCTCAGCGTTAGGTTCCCGCCTTCACCTGGGCGGCGGCGGCCGCCATCAGCTCATCCATCTTGGCGCGCACTTCCGGCGCCGAAATGGCGACGCCCTTGGCGGCAAAATCCTTCACCACCTTGTCCTGGACGTCCCTGTCGCCGGCTTCCTCGAAATCGGCCGCGACCACCTCTTTGGAATAGGCGGTGGCGGCGTCGCCGGTCAGACCGAGCTTTTCGGCTGCCCAAAGACCGAGCAGCTTGTTGCGGCGCGCCTCAGCCTTGAACTTCTGCTCCTCGTCGAGGGCAAATTTCTTCTCAAAACCTTCTTCGCGCTTGTCAAAAGTGCTCATTCTTCGGTTCCAATCCCGGAAATGGTAAGCAAGGCCGCGTTGTCGTGGCCCGATCGCCTACCTAGATAGAGGGAGCGAATCGGTAAAACAACGGGCCGTTAGGCCGCAGGTAACCGGGATAAGTTGGCCTCAATCGGGCCGGGTCGATTGTGCTGGATGGGCCAATCGGATAGGTTGCCGGTAGGCGTGGTTCTCGTTCTGTTTCCGGTCGCTTGAGTTCGGGATCTTGCCTTCACGGCAGCTCCGTCGTGGTCACAAACCCTTGTCATCCGGAGCACACCAATTTCATGGATTTCAACAAAACACGGTACATCCCAATGAGCCGTCGACGCCGTATTTATGAGGGTAAGGCCAAGGTCCTGTATGAAGGCCCGGAGCCGGGAACCCTGATCCAGCACTTCAAGGATGATGCGACCGCGTTCAATGCCAAGAAACACCAGGTGATCGAGGGCAAGGGCGTCCTCAATAACCGGATTTCGGAGTACCTGTTTCAGCACCTCAACGACATCGGGGTGCCGACCCATTTCATCCGCCGCCTCAACATGCGCGAGCAGCTGATTCGCGAGGTCGAGATCGTGCCGCTGGAGGTGGTGGTGCGGAACGTCGCGGCGGGCTCGCTGTCGCAGCGCCTCGGCATCGAGGAGGGCACGCAGCTTCCGCGCTCGATCATCGAATTCTATTACAAGAACGACCAGCTCAACGATCCCATGGTGTCGGAAGAGCACATCACCGCGTTCGGCTGGGCCACACCGCAGGAAATCGACGACATCATGGCGCTCGCCATCCGCGTCAACGACTTCCTCACTGGGCTGTTTCTCGGCATCGGCATCCGTCTGGTCGATTTCAAGATGGAATGCGGCCGCCTGTTCGAGAACGAGATGATGCGGATCATCGTCGCCGACGAAATTTCGCCCGACTCTTGCCGGCTGTGGGACATCAAGTCGAACGAGAAGCTCGACAAGGACCGTTTCCGCCGCGACCTCGGTGGCTTGCTCGAAGCCTATACCGAAGTGGCGAAGCGTCTGGGCATTCTGATGGAGAACGAGCGCCCGGCCGGCACCGGCCCGGTGCTGGTGAAGAGCTGAGAAGAACTGGGGCAAGTCTCGTGAAGGCACGCGTTACCGTTACGTTGAAGTCGGGCATTCTCGATCCGCAGGGCAAGGCCATCGAAGGCGCGCTGAAGTCGCTCGGCGTCGACGGCATCGCCAGCGTCCGCCAGGGCAAGGTGTTCGACATCGAACTGTCAGGCGCCGACAGGGCCAAGGCCGAGGCGGCGCTGAAAGACGCCGCCGACAAGCTGCTGGCGAACACCGTTATCGAGAATTACCGGGTCGAACTTCTCTAGGCACTTTCCATGAAATCAGCCGTTCTCGTCTTTCCCGGAATCAACCGCGAGCGCGACATGGCGCGCGCGCTCAAGCTTGCCTCGGGTAATGAAGCCGCGATGGTCTGGCACGCGGAGACCGAACTGCCGAAGGGCACCGATCTGGTCGTCGTGCCAGGCGGGTTCTCGTACGGCGACTATCTGCGCTGCGGCGCGATTGCCGCGCGCGCGCCTGTCATGGACGCGGTGCGTAAACATGCGGCCGATGGGGGCCTGGTGCTCGGCGTCTGCAACGGCTTCCAGATCCTCTGCGAGGCGGGGCTGTTGCCCGGTGTGCTCATGCGTAATGCGCGGCTGAAATTCATCTGCAAGGACGTCCATCTGCGGGTCGAACGCTCCGACTCGCCGTTCACGCGGGGCTACAATGCCGGGCAGGTTATCCGTGTGCCGGTCGCCCATGGCGAGGGCAATTACGAGGCCGATGAAGAGACGGTGAAGCGGCTCGAGAGCGAGGGGCGGGTGCTCTATCGCTACTGCTCCGTCGACGGCGTCGTCGACGAGGAGTCCAACATCAACGGCGCGGCGGAATCGATCGCCGGCATCGTCAACGAGCGCGGCAATGTGCTCGGCATGATGCCGCACCCCGAGAACCACGTCGAAGACATCATGGGCTGCACCGACGGCCGCGGCCTGTTCGCAGGCCTTGCCGCGCATCTGGAAAAAGCCGCGTGAAGTTGTTCGCGATGCGCGTGTCAGCCGTCGTTGCGACGCTGCTGCTAGCCGTGCCGGCCCATGCGCAGGACTATCCGAAGCGTCCCGTCAGCATGATCGTGCCGTTCGCGGCCGGCGGCACCTCCGACGTGATTGCGCGCGTGGTGGCCGAGGAGATGAGCAAGTCGCTCGGGCAGCCGATCGTGATCGAGAATGTCGCTGGCGCCGGCGGCTCGACCGCGCTGTCGCGCGCCGCGCGCGCGGACGCCGACGGCTACACCATCGCGATCGGCAATGCCGGCACCAGTGCCGCGACCTACACGATCTATCCGAAACTGCCGTTTACGCCGGAATCCTTCGTGCCGATCGCGGTCGTTGCGAAGACCTTCGGCATCATCGCGCTGCGCAAGGATTTCCCGGCGAAGAACCTGCAGGATTTCATCGCCTATGCGAAGAAGAATCCCGGCAAGGTCAATCTCGGCCATGCCGGCGTCGGCTCCTCGAATTTCCTGATCTGCAAGAGCTTTGTGCAGGCCGCCGGCATCGAGGTCCAACTCGTCGGCTATCGCGGCGCGGCGCCGGCGCTGACGGACGCGATCGGCGGCCAGATCGACGGCGTCTGCGATTCCGCCGCCTCGGTGTCGCAGGCAATCGACGACAAACTGGTGAAAGGCATCGTCGTCGGCTCAACGGTGCGGCTTGCGACCTTGCCCGACCTGCCGACGTCGGCAGAAGCGGGACTTCCCGATTTTGAAGCACAGGGCTGGAACGGCCTGTTCGCGCCGAAGGGGACGCCGGCTGCGGTCATCGCGAAACTGAACGCCGCGGCGAAAGCCGCCGTCGAGAGCGAGGCGGTGAAGAAGCGCTTTCACGATCTCTCCACCGTCGCCCCCGACGCCCATGAGCACGCCAGCGAGGTGCTCGGGCAGTTGGTGACGCGCGACGTCGAGAAATACAGGAAGTTGCTGGAAGAGAAGAAATAGCCGCGACGACCATGTTAATAAAAAAGCCCCGCTTGAAGCGGGGCTTTTTGTTTTCTGCCTATCATCTGCCGGTCGGCGAGCCGGGTCCTGCCGGCGCGAGCGTCGAACCGCTGGGCGAGGGGTTGATGTGCGTGTTTCCCGACGGGTTCACCGCGCTGTTCCGCCCAGCAGCCGCACTGCCGGCGTCGTTGCTCATGCCGGTGCTCGGGTTCGTACCCGTCGCGCTGCCGGTGGTCGTTCCGCCGGTGGAAGATCCCGCCGTCGCGCCGCCGGTCGCCGTACCGCCCGTGCCCGAACCTCCGCCTGCGGAGCCGCCGCTCGACTGCGCGAATGCGAAACTGCTCGTGAAGACAAGCGCCGTCGCCAATCCGAGTGTTGCGAGTTTCATGATTGCTCCTTTTTGTTGCATCGGGAGCAAACGAGGTCCGCCAGCACAGCGTTCCTGCCTGCCAATCACAGTTCGTTGCTGTTCCGTCGACGTGGCTCGCGCGCCACAGGTGTGGAATCACAGCGATCTATTCGTGTCCATTCACAACTGAAGATTGTCTGATTGAACTTGCCGCGCTAACAAGGCCACTAAGGACCGTCTGCCCGGTTTGACTGGAATTGCCCACATGCCTGTTGCTATCGTTGTTTTGCTGCTCGACATCACCCTGATCTGGCACGCATCGAAGACCGGGCGCCTGCAGCCCTGGGCTTTCATCATCCTGATGATCCCCTTTGTCGGCGCGCTCGCCTACATCGTCGTCGAGCTGATCCCGGAATGGTTCGGCAGCCCGGGCGCGCAACAGGCGCGCAAGCGGATGGCTGATAGACTCGATCCGGAAAAGCGCTATCGTGAGCTGTGCGACCGGCTCACCGGCAGCGACACCATTGCGAACCGCGACGCGCTTGCGGCCGAATGCCTGAAGGTCGGGCGCTTCGATGAAGCCGAGCGGCACTACGATCACGTCCTCACGCTGCCGATGGGGCGCGAGCCGGCCTACGCGCTGGGCAAGGCGCAGGCGCAATTCGGTCTCACCCGTGCGGCGGATGTGCTCGCGACACTGGATGATCTGAAACAGCACTGGCCCGATTTCGAATCGGCCGACGGGCATCTGCTCTATGCCCGCGCCTTGGCCGAGGTCGGCCGCATCGACGAGGCGCTCGACGAATACCATGCGCTCGTCGCCTATTTTCCGGACGCCGAGGCCAAGGTGCGTTACGGCATGCTGCTGAGCATGGCGGGACGCACCGCCGAAGCCAGGATCGTGTTCAACGAATTGCTGCTCTCGATGCGGCGCGCGCCAAAATATCTGCGCGATGCCCAGGCGGAGTGGCTTGCGATCGCCGAAAAGCAATTGTCGGCGTGAGCACGCCGGCGGGGTTCATTCGTCCTTGTTCCCACGGAGGCGATCGATCCACTTGCGATAATGGCCGCGCGGGATGGTCATCGCGGCGACGCCCGTCATGACGAGCACGAGGCCGAGCGCAAGGTTCGCCGGTACGGCTTCGCCGAGCAGCAGCACCGAGAGGCCGACGCCGATCGGGATGCGCAAATAGCCCTGCGCGTTGGTGGTCAGCGTACCGAGCCGCGTCAGGCACATGTAGAACAGCATCAGCCCGAAGGCGCTGGACACGATCCCCATCGCGGCGGTGGCGACCAGCGCTTCAGTCGTCGGCCGCAAGGTCCAGGGATGATCGACGAGCAGCGCGAATGGCAATAGCACCGTGCCGCCGAACAGGAGCGAGCCCGCGGCCACCACCATGGGGTCGTAGTCCGTCAGCCGCAACCCGAAGATCGTGGCGCATGCGAACGAGATGGTGGCGATCAGGATGACGATCTCGGCCAGGATGTTGGCATCGAGCGCGGCGAGCGCGTCGAGGCCGATGATCACGGCCGTGCCGGCCAGCCCCAGAACGGCGCCGATCAGCTTCAGCAGCGTGGCCGGCTCATGCCGCGTGATGCCCCAGGTGATGAGAAACGCGAAGATCGGCGTCGTCGAGGCCAGCACCACCGTATTCGATGCCGGCACATATTGCTGCGCCCAGGTGATCAACAGAAACGGCAGTGTCGAATTGATGGTCTGTTGCTGCGCGAACAGCTTCCAGGCCTTGGCGTCCACGGGCATCCGCACGCTGCGCACGCGCAGGACCGCGAACAGAAAGGCTGCCGCAATCAAGGAGCGCGCCGAGATGAAGGTGATCGGCGGAATCGAGCCGAGGCCGATCTTGGTCAGCGGATAGGTCGAGCTCCAGCAGCACGCCAGCGCGAGCAGCAACGCATAGTCGCGCCAGCCGCGACGGGGCTGTGGCGCATCAGGTGGCAACGGCGTCCGTCGGCTTCTTCCATTTCACCCGCTTGATGGTGCCGGAGAAGGTGAACAGCGACCGTTCGCCGGATTTCAAGATGCCCCGCACGAAGATCAGCGAGCCGCCGGCGCGGGTGACCTCGCCCGTGCATTCGATCAGCTCGCCCTCGCGGGCGGCATCGAGGAACTCGGACGAAAACGACACAGTCACCCCCGGGCTCTGCAGCACCGAGCCGGCCAGCGCGAACAGGCAGTAATCGGCAAAGGTCATGAAGCAGCCGCCATGGACATTGCCGCCGCCGTTGAGGTGTTTTTTCGCGACCCGGAACGCGCAGGTGATGCGGCCGTTCTCGTCCATCCGGTGGTAGAACGGGCCGGCATGGGTCTCGAAATGGTCGCGTTTCCAGGTCCGCCAGCCCTTGAATTCGCCCTCGGTTTCGACGTGGAGATCGGGGCGGAGGTCGAATGCGGTCTTGGCGAGCTGGTTCACGAAATCTGGCCTTCAATTGTCGGTTTGGGTCCTTAAATCCGATCCATCCCCGCAGTGCAAATCCGCATCCCTGCGGCCAGCCGCCGCAAAGCTCTGGACAGGCCGAAAATGCCCCCTAAAAGGCCTTTTCGCCCCCGTTCGATCTACCTATTAAGGGACCCATGAACGCGCCCAAGAACGAGCCCCAGATCACCCCCGACCTCGTCGCCAGCCATGGTTTGAAGCCCGACGAGTATGAGCGCATCCTCAAGCTGATCGGGCGGGTGCCGACCTTCACCGAGCTCGGGATTTTCTCGGCCATGTGGAACGAGCACTGCTCGTACAAATCCTCCCGCATCCATCTACGGGGGCTGCCGACCAAGGCGCCGTGGGTGATCCAGGGCCCGGGCGAGAACGCCGGCGTGATCGACATCGGCGACGGGCAGGCGGTCGTCTTCAAGATGGAGAGCCACAACCACCCGAGCTACATCGAGCCCTATCAGGGCGCGACCACGGGCGTCGGCGGCATTTTGCGCGACGTCTTCACCATGGGCGCGCGGCCGATCGCCTGCCTCAATGCGCTCTCGTTCGGCGCGCCGGAACACCCGAAGACGCGGCACCTGGTGTCGGGCGTGGTCGCCGGCGTCGGCGGCTACGGCAACTCCTTCGGCGTGCCGACGGTCGGCGGGCAGGTGCGTTTTCACACCCGCTATGACGGCAACATCCTGGTCAACGCGATGGCGGTTGGGCTGGCCGAATCCAGCAAGATCTTCTATGCGGCGGCCTCCGGCGTGAACATGCCGATCGTCTATCTGGGCTCCAAGACCGGCCGCGACGGCATTCACGGCGCCTCGATGGCCTCAGCCGAGTTCGACGACAATTCCGAGGAGAAGCGCCCGACCGTGCAGGTCGGCGATCCCTTCGCCGAAAAGTTGCTGTTAGAGGCTTGCCTCGAGATCATGGAAAAGGGTTGCGTCATCGCAATCCAGGACATGGGCGCGGCGGGGCTGACATGCTCGGCGGTCGAGATGGGCGCCAAGGGCGACCTCGGCGTCGAGCTCGATCTCAACGCAGTGCCGACGCGCGAAACCGGCATGAGCGCCTACGAGATGATGCTCTCGGAGAGCCAGGAGCGCATGCTTATGGTGCTCAAGCCCGAGAAGGAAAAAGAGGCCGAGGCGATCTTCACGAAGTGGGGATTGGACTTTGCCGTCGTCGGCTACACCACGCCGACCAAGCGCTTCGTGGTCAAACATGGCGGCGATGTCATGGCCGACCTGCCGATCAAGGAACTCGGCGACGAGGCGCCGGTCTATGACAGGCCACATGTCCCGTCCGTGGCACTGCCGGTCGTGCAGGCGCGCGAGGTCAAGGCGCCGATCGGAATTATGCCGGCGCTGGAGAAGCTGGTCGCAACGCCCGAGCTGTGCTCGAAGCGCTGGGTGTGGGAGCAGTACGACCACGTCATTTTGGGCAATACCGTGCAGCGCCCTGGCGGCGACGCCGCCGTGGTGCGGGTCGAGGACGGGCCGAAGGGGCTCGCGCTCACCGTCGATGTGACGCCGCGCTATTGCGAGGCCGACCCGTTCGAGGGCGGCAAGCAGGCGGTGGCGGAAGCCTGGCGCAACATCACCGCGGTCGGCGGCCGGCCGCTCGCGATCACCGACAATCTCAATTTTGGCAATCCGGAACGGCCCGAGATCATGGGCCAGTTCGTCGGCTGCCTGAAAGGTATTTCGGAAGCCTGCAGCGCGCTCGACTTTCCGGTCGTCTCCGGCAACGTCTCGCTCTACAACGAGACCAATGGCCGCGGCATCCTGCCGACGCCGTCGATCGGCGGCGTCGGCCTGCTCGACGACTTCACCAAGTCCGCCTCGCTGGCGTTCAAGGCCGATGGCGACGCGATCCTGTTGATCGGCGACACGCAAGGCTGGCTCGGTCAGTCCGTGTACCTGCGCGACGTCTGCGGCCGCGAGGAGGGCGCGCCTCCGCCGGTCGATCTCGCTGCCGAAAAGCGCAATGGCGACGTGGTGCGCGGCATGATCCATGCCGGCACGGCCACGGCCGTGCATGACGTCTCCGACGGCGGGCTGTTGATTGCGCTGGCCGAGATGGCCATTGCCAGCGGTATCGGCGCGCAGCTATTGGCCGCGCCAGCCTCGACCGTGCCGCACGCCTACTGGTTCGGCGAGGATCAGGCGCGCTACATCGTCACCGTGCCGGCGGCAGACGCCGGCCTCGTACTGGCGAAGATGAAGGGCGCGGGCGTGCCATGCGCGCGGATCGGCACCACGGGCGGCGATGCGATCGCGGTTGCGGGCGAGGGGCAGGTGGCGGTGAGTGCGCTGAAGTCGGCGTTCGAGCACTGGCTGCCCGCCTATATGAGCGGCAAGGCGGCGTAGGTTCGCACCGTCATTGCGAGCGAAGCGAAGCAATCCATCTTTCCCCGTGTTGAGGTGTGGATTGCTTCGCTGCGCTCGCAATGACGCTGCGAGGCCAGTGTCGCTTCGCTATAACACCTTGCTCGCCCCGGGGATCTGCCGCAACGCGCGCGTCAGCGCCCAGCTGAACGCGACCGTCAGCACGAATCCGACCGTCGCCTTCACGATCGCCGGCAGGTCGTAGTCGAACAGCCAGTATTGCAGCCAAAGCGCGATCGGATAATGCACCAGGAACATGCCGTAGGCGTCCGACTGCATCGGATCGAGCAGCTTGGCCGAGCCTGATTGCCTGAACCTTTGGAAAAAGGCCAGGATCAGAAACATGATGGCCACGCTAAAGACAGTGAAGCAGATGGCATAGAGCGCTTCATACCAATCCGGCAACGGCGACGGATTGCCCAGTATTTCGCGCTTGATGAAGATCAGCACCCACAGCAAGCAATACGGAACGATCGCCAGCACCATCCAGTCCCAGCTGACCTTCGCCATCCGGCCGTCTGCAGAGAGCAGCCCGCGATCCATTTGCGCAACGCCGATGCCGGCGCCGAAAAAGAAGTAGCTCGCATAGAGCATCACGCGCCCGTGCTGGACCGAGAACGGCCCGAACTCAAACCAACTGCTATGTCCGTAGTGAACCAGCCCGGGAATATAGAATGCAGCGGTGACAGCAAGCATGACCGCGAAGAACACTGCGGGTCGGCGACGGCCATGCAGCGAGAGCCGGTTGATCGGATCGAGCAAGTTGGGTGACAGCCGATACAGGATGCAGGCCACCACGTCGAAACTGAGCAGGACCCAAAGGAACCAGATCGGCCCGCTCGGCCACGGGCCTTTCGTGATCATATTCCACCAGTATTCCGAAAAGCCGATCTCGGGATGGTGCCGCAGTGAGATGGCGTAATAGGCCAGCGGAATGACCGTGAAGGCGCAGATCACGAAGGGTAAGCCAAGTCGAATCAGGCGATCTGCCAAATAGCTCGCCGGTCCTTTGCGGGCGATACCAGACCAGGCGAACAGTCCCGACAGGAAGAAGAACATCGCCATGAAGAAGCTGTCAGTGGCGAGCACGATCATGTCGAAGCCGAAGAAGTGCGTCGGATCGGTATGACCGAAATAGGTATAGGGGATGACGGCGTGGTGGAGCAGCACCACCAGCGTCAGGAAGGTGCGGGCGCGATCCAGCGAAAGGTTTCGCGATTTGGCTTTGGGCACGGCGCTGACGTCGGCATGCCCCACGGTGGAAATCGATGTCATGCAGGCCTCCCGGCCAGGCTAGATAGTCAAATGTTGCAGCGGGGAACCCGATTCAGCAAGGCCCAATCGGGCGCTGACGAACCGCTCTTCCACACGAGGTTGCTTCGGAACCGGCAGCGCAACCCGCCGTTAAAACCGGTGAATTTGAGTTAAGGGGGCACCATTGGCGTGGCCCAGAGGTCCCGGAGCAAGCAATGACAATTCTCAAATGGGCGCTGATCTTCTTTCTGGTGTCGATCGTCGCCGGCCTTCTCGGCTTCACCGGCATTTCGGCGGCTTCCGCCGACATCGCCCGCTTCCTGTTCTATGTCTTCGTCGCAATCTTCCTGGTGCTCCTGATCCTCGGGCTTACGATATTCAGAGCGTAGCTACGCACGCCGGACATTCCGGTTTCGATGCATCGTCCCGGATGACGCCGTCTCTGCCTTACCCCACTTCCTCGATCGTCACCTTGTCGGGGTAGAACGCCAGATGGCCCGCGATTTCGGCCATGGCCGGGAAGGGCGTCTCATAGGTCCAGATCGAATTTTCGATGCGGTTGCCGTTGGCATTGATGCTGAAATAGTTCGCATCCCCCTTGTAGGGGCAGTGCGTGGTCCGCTCGGTGCGGGCGAGCAGCGCCATATTGGCGTCCTCGCGCGGCACATATTGCACTGCCGGATAGCTGGCTTCCTTGAGGGTCAGCGCATGGGTGGTATCGGCGATGACCACGCCGCCCGCCGAGACCCGGACGCGCCTGGGATTTGCCGTTATCGTGATCGGATGGTCGGGACCGGGCAATTTCATGGTTTTTAGCCTCTTTTTAGGTCAGCCCGATGTGAGCGGGCGCGACCGGATCTCGCGGTGTCAAACCGTTCGGCCGGGAATATAGTGGCGGCAGGCGTGACCTAGAAGAGCGTACGCGCTAGGTTTGGCCGTCACGGTCGCGCGAGCCGGCCGTGATTCGAAACACCTGACGGAGACATGCTGGATGCCGATGGACGCCCACGATATCGAATCGATGATCAAGGCAGCTATCCCCGATGCCGAGGTGACGATCCGCGATCTCGCAGGCGATGGCGACCACTACGCCGCGACCGTGATCTCGGAATCCTTCCGCGGCAAGTCGCGCGTGCAGCAGCATCAGATCGTGTATCAGTCGCTCAAGGGCCAGATGGGCGGCGTGCTGCACGCGCTGGCGCTGCAGACCGGGGTACCTGCCGGACCCGGAGTGCCGGAGCGCTAGTCCGCGACCAGCCACGCAGGGGCACCAATGACGAACGATCCGCACGGCGCGATGTTTCGCGTGATCGTGCCGCACCAGCACAACCGCGTCACCTATGCGGAGCTGTTCTTCGACCTCGTTTTCGTCTTTGCCGTTACCCAGATCTCGCACACGCTGCTCGCGCATTTCACCCTTCTCGGCGCGCTGCAGGTCACGCTGCTTTTTCTGGCAGTGTGGTGGGTCTGGGTTTTTACATCCTGGATTACCAACTGGCTCAATCCCGAGAAGACTCCGGTCCGGCTCCTGCTGTTTGCAATGATGCTGGGCGGGCTGGTGCTGTCGACATCGATCCCGAAGGCGTTTGACGAGCGCGGCCTGTGGTTCGCCATCGCCTATGCGACGATGCAGGTCGGCAAGACGATATTTCTGTGGCTGTCGACGCCGGTGTCGCGCCCGCGCATCAGGATGAATGCCATCCGGATCGCCGCCTGGCTCTCGACGTCAGCCATCTTCTGGATCGCCGGCGGGATTGCCGAAGGTCAGTCGCGCATGGCGCTATGGGCCGTTGCGCTCGCCATCGAATATATTTCGCCGGCGGTGCGGTTCTGGATTCCGCGCTATGGCGCGTCATCGGTCGCGGACTGGATGATCGAAGGCGGCCACATGGCCGAGCGTTGCGCGCTCTTCATCATCATCGCGCTCGGCGAATCCGTCGTCGTCATCGGCGCGACTTTCGCAGAACTCACTTGGACGAGCGAAAACGTTCTGGCGTTCGTCTCGGCCTTGCTCGGCAGCATCGCGATGTGGTGGATCTATTTCCACATCGGCGCCGAGGCCGCCTCCGAAGAGCTTTCAAAATCGAGCGAGCCGGGCAGGCTGGCGCGGCTCGCCTATACCTATCTGCACATGCCGATCGTGGCCGGCATCATCGTCGCGGCGGTGGCCGATGAGCTGGTGCTGAAGCACCCGGGTGGTCATTCCGATCTGAAGACGGTGACGAGCGCGATCGGCGGTCCCTTGCTGTTTCTGTTTGGGACCGTCCTGTTCAAGTACAGTTTTCGCGGCTTTCTTCAGCTCTCGCACGGCGCCGGCATCATCGCACTCTGCGCGATTGCGTGGTTTGCCGGCGAGCTTTCGCCGCTGATGCTATCCATCCTGACCACCGCAGTCCTGATCGTCGTTGCGATGTGGGAAACGATGTCGCTGCGATCGGGACAGGCCGAATAGCGCCTTCAATCCAGCCTTGAATTCAATCAAACCTTGGCCGCTTGACCGGGATCAGTTGCGGCGAGTTATGCTGATCGACGACGTTCTTGAGCACGAGCGTTGAGAGCTGGACGACGAGCGCCCGAAGCCGTGCATTTTCCTCGATAAGCGCCACCCGCTCCGTGTCGGCTTCGTCGTCCCAGTCCGTATCATTGTGAGCCGATCCGGCACTGTGGCTGCTGGACGCTGGATATGCATTGGCCATGACTGAAATCCCCTGACACGAACTCACCCCGAGCCATGCTACTGGGAAAGATACGGCTGAGTCCGCGTCAAAAATTGGACCTTTCGAAGGGGAAACGAGAGCGTAGATGGACCCTTTTGCGGGCGGGGCGATAAAGATGAATACTTGTTAAGAAGTTTGGTTATAGTGAGGTTCGGCAAAGGTGTGGGGACGCGCGGCGGCGTATGCACCTTTCCATCTAACCTTGACCAGCGCGATCACTCAGTGCCCACGGGGTACCGTGGTGGGAATACGCGCCTATGAAACAGAGCGAAGCAAGAGTACGGATCATTCAAGAGTGGGACCGCTGGATATTGACGCAGGCGATCGAGCCGGACGGACCGACTGGAAAAGACTCATTGAAGTTCTTTCACGAACTGCAGGACGCAGGATCACCGCTATTGGATTTCCAATCACGCGGACAGGACAAGTGGCGGATCATTCATGCATGGCTCTTGGGAGCGGACCGATTGTCCGATGATTGGATATCCGTCGCGCCCCGGATTGCGCCGACACGCAGGTTCCGGCCGGAGCGCAAGCGATCGGTCTGCAAGACGTGAACTGCAAAATCCGCAGCCAGCCTCAGTCTGAGGCCACCAGCGCGTGAACCGAAAACATCTCGTCCCGGTCGGTCCAGGATTCCCGCACCGACCAGCCTGATTCGCGCGCCAAGGCGGTGAAGCGGTCGAGGCTGTATTTATAGCTCGACTCGGTGTGGATGCTCTCGCCCGGACGGAATGAAAAATTCCGTCCCAGGATGCGCACGCTCTGCGCTTTCTTGGAAATCAAATGCATCTCGATGCGATGGCGCTCGCGGTTATAGACCGAGCGGTGCATGAACGCGGATACGTCGAAATTGCCGCCGAGCTCGCGGTTGATGCGGACCAGGACGTTGAGATTGAATTTCGCGGTGACGCCGGCGGCATCGTTATAGGCGTCGTAGAGCACACGCTCGTTCTTCTCGAGGTCGACGCCGATGATCATCTGCGCGCCTTTGCCCAGAATGTCGCGCGCGCTGCGCAGGAAGGCACGCGCCTCGTGCGGCTCGAAATTGCCGAGCGTCGATCCCGGAAAGAAACCGACCTTGGGCATGCCTTCAATCTCGGGCGGCAGGGCAAACGGCGCAGTGAAATCGGCGGCCACCGGATGCACGGCGAGATCGGGAAAATCCCTGCGCAAGCCGCCGGCCTGCGCGGTCAGGAAGTCGCCGGAGATATCGACCGGGACATAGGCGGAAAAATCGCAGCGCTCCAGCAGCAGCCGGACCTTGGTGGTGGCGCCGGCGCCGAACTCTACCAGGGCTGCGCCCTTCGGAATGATGGCGGCGATCTCGTCGCCGTGGCCGCGCAGGATGCCGAGTTCGGTCCGGGTCGGGTAATATTCCGGCAGCACGGTGATCTGCTCGAACAACTCGGAGCCTGCGGCGTCGTAGAAATATTTCGGCGACAGGCGTTTTGGAAACTGCGAGAGGTCGCCGATCACGTCGCCGGCAAAGGCGGAGGTCTGCTCATCGAACTGATACGTCTGGGCCAAAGCGGCGGCGCGCACATTCATGATACTCTCCTGAACGCGCTTTCCGGCGCGCATTGATGATCGAAAACATCAGGCGTAGTCGGCGAGGCGTAACCCCGTGAATTGCCAGCGGTGATGTGGGTAGAAGAAGTTGCGGTAGGTGATACGGCTGTGGCCGGGCGGAGTTGCAAGCGAGGAGCCGCGCAGCACCAGCTGATTGACCATGAACTTGCCGTTGTATTCGCCGAGCGCACCCTCGATGGCGCGGTAACCGGGGTAGGGGGCGTAAGCGCTGCGGGTCCACTGCCAGACGATGCCGAAGGCATCGTTGAGCTGACCGGCGCGGGCGGCGACTTCCCATTCCATCTCGGTCGGCAGATGCCGGCCGGCCCAGCGAGCGAACGCATCCGCCTCGTAATAGCTGACATGGCTGACCGGGGCGGTGGGGTCGATCGGCTGCAAGCCGCCAAGCGTCATGATCCGCCATTCGCCGCCAGTCTGGCGCCAGTGGCCGGGCGCCTGCCAGCCCTCGTTGGTCGCGGCGGCAAAGCCGTCCATCAGCCACAGCGTGGCCGTGGCGTAGCCGCCGTCCTGCATGAAGGCCAGCCACTCGGCATTGGTCACGAGGTTGCGGGCGAGCCGGACCGGACCGACGAGAGCGCGGTGCGCGGGCTTTTCATTGTCGAAATGGAAGCTGTCGTCGCTGTGCCCGACGGTGTGGATGCCCTCGTTGAGGGTGACCCATTCCTCCGCCGAGCGGCGCGATGCCGGGAAGCGCCATGCCGGGTCATAGGCCGGCGGGATCGGGTTCTGGGCAAAGGCGTGCAGGATGTCGGTCAGCATCAATTCCTGATGCTGCTGCTCGTGGTTGAGGCCGACCTCGACCAGCGGGACGAGCCTGGCGAGGCGCTCCTCGCCGGCCATCTGGAAGAATTTGATCACGGCGGCGTCGACATGGCGGCGATAGGCGGTGACCTCGTCCGCGCTCGGGCGGGTCAGATGGCCGCGCTGGTGACGGGCGTGCCGCGGGCCGGCGCTGACATAGTAGGAATTGAACAGAAATGCGTAGTCGGGATGAAAGGGCTGGTAGCCCTCGCAGTGCTCGCCCAGCAGGAATTGCTCGAAGAACCAGGTAGTATGGGCGCGATGCCACTTGGCCGGACTGGCGTCCGGCATGGACTGGATGAGCTGGTCCTCGGGGCTCAGGGGCGCGGCGCGGCGCTCGGTTTCGCCGCGGACGGCCAGATAGGCTTCCACCAAATTCTGGGCGAGGGTGCCTGAATCGTAGAAAAGTGACGAGGTAGGGCTGGCAAACGACGCTGCGGATACTGGTTTCGTCACAGGTGTCTCCGGTGAGCGGGGAGAACGTTAGTCTGGCAAACTGGTTCCCCTTGGGCAGTCCGTCCTACATAGGAGTTCCCCTCCGGGAAAAAAGCCTTCCACCCCCTACGATGTTAATGTTGTCGCACATGGGCGGCGGCTGCCTTGAACCGCTCCGATCCGGCCCCGCGCATGCCAGCTCTTCGGCATTTTACTTTGGATGAACAACGGTTTGGGCTACATATAGGACCGGTAACCGGGTTACATGGTCGGCCCAACGGGTGAAGCCGCAGGGGGCTGTGCCCTAAAAGGAAGCGAATATGAGCATCGAGCAATTTATCGACAACGAGGTGAAGTCGAACGACGTCGTGCTGTTCATGAAGGGCACGCCGCAGTTTCCGCAGTGCGGCTTCTCCGGCCAGGTGGTCCAGATCCTCGACCACGTCGGCGTCGGCTACAAGGGCCTGAACGTCCTGGAATCCGCCGAGCTTCGCAACGGCATCAAGGAATATTCCAACTGGCCGACCATTCCGCAGCTCTACGTCAAGGGCGAGTTCATCGGCGGCTGCGATATCATCCGCGAGATGTTCCAGGCCGGTGAATTGCAGCAGCTCTTTGCCGACAAGGGCGTCACCGTCAACGCAGCGGCCTCCGCCTGAGCGCGTCAGCGCGCCAGGTCGGCCAGGCGCGGCTCGAAGTCATCGTTGCCGACATTACCAGCTTGCGCGTTGACGCCATCGTCAACGCGGCGAACTCGTCGCTGCTTGGCGGGGGTGGTGTCGATGGCGCTATTCATCGCGCCGCGGGGCCGGAACTCGTCGCCGAATGCCGAACGCTCCACGGCTGCAAGACCGGCGATGCCAAGATCACCAAGGGCTATCGGCTCAAGGCCAAGCACGTGATCCACACGGTTGGGCCGGTGTGGAACGGCGGCACACTCGGCGAGGACGACCTGCTTGCTTCCTGTTATCGCCGCTCGATGGAGCTGTGCCAAAAGCACGGGCTCGCATCAGTCGCCTTTCCCGCGATTTCTACCGGCATCTATCGGTTTCCTGCCGACCGCGCCGCCGGTATTGCGCTCTCCACCGTGGTTGACGCGCTGACGGCGGCGCCGCTTGTCACAAAAGTCGTCTTCTGCTGCTTTTCCCCTGACAGCGGCAGGCTTCACGAAGAGGCAATGACCGCCTTCGGCAGCCCTTGTCCCTGATCGTGCCTCCGCTACACTCCCCCGTGAGTTCCGGGGAGAGGGGTCCAATGAATTCACGCCAAATCCTGCGCGCGCTAGCCGCTGGCGCGCTGATGCTAGCGGCATCGCCGGTTCGCGCCGAAGGCACTTTCGACATTCCAGCCGGCGCGCGCTTCAACCAGGACAAGCTCGCGAAGATCACTGAGTTCTTCAAGAACGAGGTGGCGACCGGCAAGATCGCCGGCGCCAACGTCCTGATCCAGCAGCACGGCAAGCCGGTCTATCACGAGACCTTCGGCGTGCAGGACGTGGTGTCCAAGGCGCCGATCACGGACAAGACGATCTTCCGCCTGTCTTCGCTGACCAAGGCGATCACCTCTGTCGTGGCGATGCAGTTGGTCCAGGACGGCAAGATCAAGCTCGACGATCCCGTCTCGAAATACATTCCCTCCTTCGCGAATATGAAAGTTGGCGTGGAGAAAAAGGCCGAGGACGGCACCAAGACGCTCGAACTGGTGCCGCTGGCGCGGCCGATCACTGTCCTCGACCTTTTTCGTCATACCTCTGGCATCACCTACGGCTTCTACGGCGACAGCCTGGTCCGCAAGGCCTACAAGGAGGCCAACCTCTACGCGGGCGAATTCGACCTAGCCGAATTCGCCGAGCGGATCGCCAAGCTGCCGCTGCACAACCAGCCGGGAGCGCTCTGGCAATACGGACATTCCACCGACATCCTGGCGCGGATCATGGAGATCGTGTCTGGAAAATCATTGCTAGAGCTCGAGAAGGAAAAGCTGCTCGATCCGCTCGGCATGGTCGATACCGGCTTCTTCGTCACCGAACCGGAGAGGCTGCAACGGCTCGCCCAGCCGCTGCCGAACGACAGTGATTTCCGCGTCGGCCGTCTATACAGGACCGAGGTTCGCCAAAAATGGGAATCTGCCAGCGGCGGCATGGTTTCGACCATGTCGGATTTTTCGAAATTTGCGCAGATGTTGACCAATGGCGGCACGTTCGAGGGCAAGACTTATCTTTCGCCGAAGACGTTCGAACTGATGACGTCGGACCACGCCGGCAAGGATTCTGGCGTCGCGCGGGATCATTACTATTTTCCTGGTGACGGCTTCGGCATGGGGCTTGGACTTGCCGTGCGCACCGATCCCGGTAACGCCAAGCCGCCGCCGCCGGGATCGCTGGGCGAACTGAAATGGGACGGCGCCAGTGGCTGCTATATGGTGGTCGACCGCAAGCAGGATATGTTCTTCGTGGTGCTGGAGCAGACGCCGACGGAGCGCCAGCGCGTCCAGCGGACGCTGAAGCAGTTGGTCTATGAAGCGATGGAGAACTGACGCCGCCGCCGGGCGCTGCCTTGTCGCGGCGGCGCTCGCGGTGCTTTCTCTCGGCGGCTCGCCGCATGCGTTGCGGGCCGAACCGAAGGCGCCTGACGCGCCAACTTTCTCGCGCGAAGCGCTTGACCAGTTTGGCGACTACGTTCGCAGCGAGGTCACGGCCGGCAAAATTCCCGGCGCCGTCATGCTGATCCAGCAGCATGGCAAGTTGGTTGATCTCGAATGTTTCGGCGTGCGGGACCCGGCGACCGGCGCGCCGATGACGCCGGATACCATTTTCCAGATCTATTCGATGTCGAAGGCCGTCACCTCGGTTGCCGCGATGATGCTAGTCGACGACGGCAAGCTGGCCCTCGACGATCCCGTGTCGAAGTACATTCGCTCCTTTGCGGATGCAAAAGTCGGCGTCGATCTTTCCGATGAAGCAGGAAAATATCCGCTTAAGCTCGAGCCTCTGAAGCGCCCGATCACGATCAGGGATCTGCTGCGGCACACGTCGGGTATCACTTACGGCTTCTTCGGCGAAACCGCGGTGCAGAAACTCTATGCCGATCCCAAACTTTACGCTGGGGATTTCGACAACGCTGAATTTGCCGACCGGATCGCGATGCTGCCGCTCGCCGATCAACCGGCAACGCGTTGGAACTACAGCCATTCAACCGACGTGCTCGGACGTGTCGTCGAAGTGGCGTCGGGCCAGACGCTTTTTCAATTCGAGAAGCAGCGGCTGTTCGATCCGCTCGGCATGTCCGAGACAGCATACTATGTCCCAGATGAATCGAAGTGGGCACGCATCGCCCAGGCCTATCCCGTCGATCGTTTTCGGGTGGCCGGAATCAGGGATCCGGCATTGCCGCGGCGTTGGGAATCCGGCGGCGCGGGCCTGGTCTCGACGGCCGGGGACTACGCCCGCTTCCTGCAGATGCTGCTGAACGGCGGCGAACTGGACGGCAAGCGGTATCTCAAGCCCGAGACGGTTGCACTGATGACGTCGGATCAGATCGGGCCGGAGACCGGGATCCTTCACGATCCCTTCTATTTCCCGGGCCCGACCTCTGGCTTTGGCCTCGGCTTCGCGGTGCGAACCTCGCCGCCGCCGGGTACGACATGGCCGCTCGGCGAATACCGCTGGGACGGAGCGGGCGGCAGCTTCTATTTCGTCGATCCGAAGGACGACCTGCTCGTGGTCTTCATGGTGCAGGCCCCGACACAAGGCGGACGAATTCAACTGGCGCTGAAGACGATGATGTTTGAAGCGCTCGGCAAGGGTCAGCGCAAGGATTGACTCTTCGCTTGATTACGCCACGGCGTTTCGCGCGATCGTCTCGCGATAGAACGACGCGCTCAGCTTGGGCGTACGACGCTGCGTACCGAAGTCGACATGATAGAGGCCGAAGCGCTGTTCATATCCATCCGACCATTCGAAATTGTCCATCAGGCTCCACAGGAAATATCCGTGCACGGGCACGCCTTCTGATGTCGCGCGCTGCAACTGCGTCAAATAGTTGCGCAGGTACATGATGCGATCGACGTCATAGATGGTTCCGTCCGCAGCAGGCTCGTCGCTTCCCGACGTTCCGTTCTCGGTGATATAGATCGACTTCACGTTCCATAGCTTGGCCACATGACGTGGCACCCAGTACATCGTCTCGGGGCCAGGCCTGAGCCACGTCGCCTTCATGTGCGGGAACGATTTGGGAAATGGCGCCAGCGTGAAGCCGCGTTCGTTGTCGGCGGCAACGACGTAATGATCGGGCATATAGACATTGAGCCCGACAAAATCGATCGGGGAGGCGATGATGCGCAGATCCTCGGCGGTGTATTTCGGAGCATCTTTGCCAGCCTGCGCGAGATATGCATCGGTGTATTTTCCCTCGAGCATCACGGTCAGATAGCCGGCATTGAGCTCGCGCGTCGCCATTTCGGCGGCGCGGATGTTCGCAGGCGTTTCGATGGCCGGAATGCAGCTCACGGCATTCTCCGCCGGACCGACCCTGATTCCGGCCTGTCCATGAGCCCGGATCGCCTGAACCGCGAGACCGTGCCCCAGCGCAACGTTGTGCCGGACCTGCTTCACATCAGATGGGGATAGTTTGAGTCCTGGCGCATCAGCGCCAAACTCATGGCCGAGATGGACGAGGCGGGAGCATTCGTTGATGGTGAAGAAGTGCTTCACGCGGTCGCTTAGGCGACCCGTGACATGGGCTGCGTAATCCGCAAAGGCCTTGGAGGTGTCGCGCGAGGTCCAGCCGCCGAAGCGGTCCTGCAGCGGCTGCGGCAGGTCCCAGTGATAGAGGGTTGCAAACGGCTCGATGCCGTTCGCCAGCAACTCGTCGACTAGGCGGTTGTAGAAATCGAGGCCCTTTGGGTTCGGTGTGCCGACGCCTTCCGGGAACACGCGCGGCCATGCGATCGAGAATCGGTAGGCCTTCGCGCCCAGCGCCTTCATGAGCTGGATATCTTCCTTGTAGCGGCGATAGTGATCGGTCGCGGTGTCGCCATTGCCGCGATCAGCAATGGTGCCGGGCGTGTGGGAAAAACGGTCCCAGATCGAGGGGCCGCGGCCGTCCTCGTTCACGGCGCCCTCGACCTGATAGGCCGAGGTCGCCGTACCCCAGAGAAAACCGTTCGGAAAGCCGGAGGAGGGCCTTTGATTCTGTGTTCCGGTCGCTTGATCCGATTGAGCCAGACTGGACCTCGCCGACAGCATCGGCATTCCAAGCGCCGACCAGGCTGCAATTCGGCCAAATTGGCGCCGGGAAAATCGCGTGAACGGCATCATTTCACTCATCAAAGCGGGATCAATTTTGAGCAAACAAGGCTCACTTTTGAAGGAGCTGAATATCACCGTTTCCGTACTCTCGCGCAATTGTACACCCGGCAGGATCAGCGGGTCGACATGCCTGCCGCGCACGGTTAAACAGGCCCATCTATTCGTCTGTCAGGGGAGCAGGACCAATCGGCTTTCGTACGCCGCTGGCGCTTTTATTTCTATCGCTGGGCATCGTTGCTGCGGTGTGGTGGTGGCTGGCCACGCCGGTGGCGCTGACGCGCGCGCCGATCGATGACTCGGCGAAGCTGGAATGCGTTTCCTACGCGCCGTTCCGCAACGAGCAGACGCCGCACAATCCGACGCTCATCGTGAAGCCGGAGCAGATCGCGGAAGACTTGGCCGAACTCGCCAAGGTCTCCAAATGCATCCGCACCTATTCGATCGACAACGGGCTCGACAAGGTGCCCGAGCTTGCAGCAAAGGTCGGATTGAAGGTTCTGCTCGGAGTCTGGCTCGGACGCGATCGCGCCAAGAACGCTCAACTCTGCGACATTGCGATCTCGCTGGCGAAGGATCATCCCGGTACGGTCGCGGCGCTCATTGTCGGCAGCGAAGTGCTGCTGCGCGGCGACATGACGGTGGGCGACCTTCGTCAAACGATCCAGTCGGTCAAGCCACGCGTAAATGTGCCGGTGACGTATGCCGATGTCTGGGAATTCTGGCTGCGTTACCGCGAAGTCGGTGCCGATGTCGATTTCGTCACCGCCCATTTCCTGCCCTATTGGGAGGACGTTCCGCCGCGTGCCGAAGAGGCGGCCGCGCATGTGGACGACATGCGCAAGCAGGTGGTGGCAGCCTTTCCCGGCAAGGAGATCCTGATCGGCGAAACCGGTTGGCCAAGCTTTGGGCGGATGCGCGACGGCGCGCTGGCTTCGCGCGTCAACCAGGCACGTTTCATTTCCGAGATTCTCGAGCGGGCGAGACAGGACAATTTTCGCGTCAATTTTTTCGAAGCCTATGACGAGCCGTGGAAACGCCGCTGGGAAGGAACTGTGGGCGGCTATTGGGGGCTGTTCGACGGGACCGAACGCAAGCTGAAATATCCGGCAGGCGTAGCCATCAGCAACTATCCGTTCTGGAAGCTGCAGATGGCATGCGGGCTCTTTCTCTGCATAGGCATATTCGCGGTTGCCTTGATCACGCTGAAGCGCCGGCCAACGTCACCGCCATTGGCGTCGTGGGTGGCGGTTGCCATGTCCGCGACCGCCGGCGGAATCCTGCTGGGAATCGGCGCCGACAAGATGCTGCACGAAAGCTACGGGCTCGGCGGCTGGCTGGTTCAAGGCTTCATGCTGATGGTGGCCGTGATCGCGCCACTATTGTCCACCTACGTACTGATGTCGGGGCGGGCGCTTCCGTCATTTCTTGAAGTGCTGGGGCCGCCCAAGGGCCTCACTCCATTCTTCATGAGCAACATGCTGGGCGTCACGCTGATCGTGACGACGATTTTGGCCGCGCAGACCGCGCTCAGCCTGATCTTCGATGCGCGCTGGCGCGATTTCCCATTTGCTGCCCTGACCATGGCCGTAGTGCCGTTCTGGACATTGGCGTTTCTCAACGGAGCGAAATCCGGCGAGCGGCCGCTCTCGGAAGCCGTATTCGCCGGACTGTTTGCGCTGGCGGCGGTCTATGTCGTCTTCAACGAAGGGTTCGAGAACTGGCAGGCGATGTGGACCGGCGCGGTCTATGTCCTGCTCGCCAGCGCGCTGTGGCGCGCGCGCACGCCTGCCACAGCCTGAGCTCGGATCGGTTCACGGCCTGGGGCTGACGCTACTCACCCCCGCGTACGATCTCGCGCACGATACCGACCGTCTCCTCGATCATCGCTGCGCTGACGTCGAGATGCGTGCAGGCGCGGATGCGGCCGTCCATCATCGCGAGCAGCACGCCGCGCTTGCGCAAGGCTTCGACCAACTTGTCGCCGGCGATGCCGGCGCCGTCAGGCTTGAAGAACACCAGATTGGTCTCGGGCTCCTGCACTTTGATGCCGTTGATCTGCGACAGGCCCCGCGCCAGCGCCCGCGCATTGGCGTGATCGTCGGCGAGGCGGTCGACGTGATGGTCGAGCGCATAGACGCAGGCAGCTGCGCAAACGCCGGCCTGCCGCATCGAGCCGCCGAGGCGCTGCTTCCAGCGCCAGACGTCATCGATGAAGGCGCGCGAGCCCGCGATCACACCACCGATCGGCGCGCCGAGGCCTTTCGAGAAATCGATCCAGGCAGAATCCCAGCCTGCGGCCATGTCGCGCGCCGATATTTTGGTGGCGACGCAGGCGTTCAGCAGCCGCGCGCCGTCCATGTGGGTGATAAGCCCGTTCGTCTTGGCGATCTCGACCACTTCATCGAGCGCCGCCTTCTTCCAGATGGTGCCGCCGCCGATATTGGCGGTCTGCTCGACACTGACGACAGTCTGCGGCGGCTGGTAGCGCGAGCGCGGGTGCAGCGCCGCGCGGAATGTTTCCGGCGCGAACTGTCCATCGTCGCCCGGCAGCGGCGTGATCTGGAATCCGCCAAGTGCGGCATGCGCGCCACCTTCGCGGGCAATGATATGCGCGCTGGCATGCGCGAGAATTTCGTCGCCGGGCCGGCAATGGGCCAGCGTCGCCGCAACGTTGCACATGGTACCCGAGGGCATGAACACAGCGGCTTCCTTGCCGAGCAGGTCAGCCACGCGCTCGCACAGCAAGTTCACCGTCGGGTCGTCACCGATCTGCTCGTCACCGACCTCGGCCCGCGCCATCGCCTCGCGCATCGCTTGTGTGGGGCGCGTCTGCGTGTCCGACAGCAGGTTGATGCGGATGGGATCGGCGTTGGGATCGCGCGGGGCAGGGGTGTAGTGCATGGATTGCTCACAATTTTTGCATGGCCGGGCTTGTCCCGGCCATCCACGTCTTCTTTTGCCGCGGTGACAATAAAGGCGTTCATGCCCGGGACAAGCCCGGGCATGACGGAACAAGCATCTGCGCCAAACAAAAAGGCCCCGGCAAAACCGGGGCCTTTGATATCTCGGAACTCAAAAACCGATCAGCGCGAATAGAATTCGACGATCAGGTGCGGCTCCATCTGGACTGCGAACGGCACGTCCGACAGCGCCGGGATGCGGGTGAACTTCGCGGTCATCTTGGAGTGATCGGCTTCGATGAAGTCGGGCACGTCGCGCTCGCCGAGCTGGCTTGCTTCCAGGACGGGGGTGAGCTGCTTGGAGGATTCCTTGATCTCGACCACGTCGCCGGGCTTGAGCTTGTAGCTCGAAATATTGACGCGGCGGCCGTTCACCTTGATGTGGCCGTGGTTGATGAACTGACGCGCGGCGAACATGGTCGCCACGAATTTGGCGCGATAGACCACGGTGTCGAGACGGCGCTCGAGCAGGCCGATCAGGTTTTCACCGGTGTCGCCCTTCATCCGGCCGGCCTCGACATAGATGCCGTGGAACTGGCGCTCGGAAATGTTGGCGTAATAGCCCTTCAACTTCTGCTTGGCGCGGAGCTGGACGCCGAAGTCGGACAGCTTGCCCTTGCGGCGCTGGCCGTGCTGGCCGGGGCCGTATTCACGGCGGTTCACGGGGCTCTTCGGGCGGCCCCAGATGTTCTGGCCCATACGGCGATCGATCTTGTATTTCGCCTCACTGCGCTTTGTCATCGCGTCCTCTGCTTAAGAGTTTGAGTGTTGAGGAAACGCGCCCTCCTGTGCACCGGCATGGCCGGCGCCGACAGGTCCGCCTCGAAAGCTCGGGGAGGACCACGGGTCGCGAAACGCATCGCGGGCCGAAACCGGCCCGCGAGCAAGCGGGGTATTAGGGAGAAACCGCCGTTCTGTCAACGAAAACGGCTGTCATTCCGGGGCGATGCGAAGCATCGAACCCGGAATCTCGAGATTCCGGGGCCTGGTCCTGCGGACCATCCCGGAATGACCGCCAAGAGGCGGTCAGGTCGCGACCGCCCGGACCGGTTTGGGCTCGATTTGCTGCCGACTGGCCCGCAATTCAGCCGATATTTCGCCGTTCAGCACCTGTTCCAGCCGGTTCAGGGCCTTGGCCATCGGGGCCGCGTCGGTAACCCGGTGATCCCAGCGCAGGACGACATCGATGGTCTGGTCGGGCTTTTCCACCCCATAGCTCAGGACGAAGGGCCCGGGGCTGATGGCTTGGAGCTGGCCCGCCCCATAGGCGGCCACGGAGGTCACGCCAAAACTGCCGAAATAGTTGGCCCGCTGGCGGCCGAAATTCAGCCCGATCGCCCAGAACAGGCGGCGGAGGGGCAGCGGCAACCGGGTGGTTCGCAGGATCTTCCGGAACGCCGGCACCTCGTTGATCGGGGCCTTCTTGGCGTGTCGGATCAGTGCCTCGACCTCGGCAAGCGGCATTTCGTCGGGCGCAGCGACCTTTTGCGGCAGCACGCAATCCTGGCCGTCCTCGACCCGGGCGATTGCCACCATCGCGACGCTGCGCGGCAGCTCATAGAACGCAGGTCTCGGCCACTTGACGTAGAGGGTGCGCAGGATCGGCTCTTCCTTGGCCACCAGCGCGAACGCCTTGACGAAGATCGCGGCCCAGCCCGCCCGCTGGGCGGCCTGCGCGCGGGCTTCGTGCAGGGTGCGGATATGAAGCGGACGCGTCAGCGAAACAAAGGGAACGCGGATTGAGGCGTGCATGAGGTCGGCGACCAGGCGGCGCGGTAGTGTGATTTTTCGAATCGTTCCGCGCATCGTTCCGCTCGGGTTTCCGCAATAGAGAAATCAAATGACCGAAGGGCCGCTTATAGCCTGCCGGCCCTCATCTAGCACGAACAAGGCGTTTTGACGCCAGTAGGTTCTCGCGCCGAGCGGTCAGCCGGCGGGGCAGCTCGCAGGGCGACGTAAACTCCAAGGACTTTGAAGGGCTTGCCGCCATCTCAGCACCTATCGCCTGATCCCGTCAAAGCTCGCAGCAATGCCGCGCTGGAACAGCGACCAGTCAAAGCCGAGCGCCAGCGCGACATAGCCGCGGTCGATCATCCTGTTGGCCTGCTCGGCGGTACGCGCCACGCCGCCGATCGGCACGCCGCTCCTGAGGATGCCTTCCTCGGCCCGCTTCATCAGTTCCACGACTTCTGGATCGTCAGGCAGGCCGCGCTTGTTGATGGAGGTCGCAAGGTCGCCGGGACCGATCACCGCGAGGTCGATGCCCGATGTTGCCATGATCTCGTCGATGCGCTCGACCGCCTCGACATGCTCGATGGTGATCATGCAGATTATGTCATCGTCCGCGGTCGCCATGTATTCCGGCATCGACACGCCCCAGCGGAGTGGTGCGTGGAACGGGCCCCATAGCCGCTCGCCCTTCGGTGGATAGCGCACGCTGCGCACGGCCTTTTCGGCGTCTTCGCTGCTGCAGATCATCGGGAAGTTGATGCCGAGCGCGCCGAGGTCCATCGGCGCTTTCGCCAACCACGGCTCGTTGGCGGCAATCCGCACCATCGGCACGCAGGGCGTGCCCGCGGTGGCCGTGATCATCGCATGCGCCGAGCCGAGGTCGATAGGCCCGTGTTCGAGATCGACGATGATGAAGTCGATGCCCGAACGAGCCATGATCTGCACGGTCTGGATCGAGGGGATGGTCGCGATCGCGCCGAAGGTCGGGCGTCCCTCCCGCCATAGTTGGCGCAGACGGTTGAGCGGCGCAGGTTTTGCGGAGGTCAAGGCAGAAAACTCCCTCATCAAATGATTCGTTCAAAAATTCGGCGTTCGGTTTCATATGGATAAATCAGGCAGTTCGAAGCAGTCTTCGGAAATCGGACGGACGGCTGGCCGGCAATTGGGCTGAGCGTACACGCATGTCGAGCGCTTGGCTGGCCCTAACCAGGAGCTTTGCGGCATCATAGACCGGACATCGACGTTTCGTCCCGGTATAATCCCTTGCACAATAAACCCAGGGGAGGAGACAAAGATGAGGACAATACTGGTCGCTGCCGCACTTGCCGCCCTTACCGTCGGCGCATCTGCTCAAGACAAGCGCCCCGACTACGGCGCAGCGGTCAACGCCGCGGGCGCAAAGAAGATCGCAGCCGGCGTCGTCGCCGAATGTCAGAAAAACGGATGGAACGTGGCAGTCGCTGTCGTCGATAATCACGGTTTCCTCGTGTACTTCGAACGCATGGACAATACGCAGACGGCCAGCATGGACGTCGCCGTCGGCAAGGCGAAGGCTGCGGCGACCTATCGGCGCCCGACGCGCGTCTTCATGGAGACGATCAACAAGGGCGGGCCGGCCACGGCCACACTTCCCGGTATCTTCGCCTCGCCTGGCGGATTGCCGATCATGGTCGACGGCAAAGTCACTGGCGGCGTGGGAGTGAGCGGCGTCACCGGCGACCAGGATGAGCAATGCGCCAAGGCCGGCCTCGGGACTACATAAAAAAGTTGCATCCTGCGCACAGGCGTCGGCACGGTTCTGCTGTAACCGTGCCGCGCCTTCGTCCGCGCATCACGATGGGCAGCTCGCTGCGATCGTAGGGGGCTCCGCTGCCAACACTTTTCACGTAAGCAGTTCGTGGGGCGAATGTGCCACGGAATGGTGCCGACCGTTATTGTCGTGACTGGTCGCGTGTTCTTCCATAGCAGTTGAGCCCATCTCAAGGATTGCCGCCAGCTCGGCGCCGTGAAGAACGGGCGTATCGTTAAGCGCTTCTAGCTCAACGGTCGCGGTGGGGGTGGAAGGGGGTGCCTGATCTTTGAAGTGGAATGCCTGTTCGTGCCCAGCGCCGCTGGTCCCGAACGCGGGTTCGGCCGGCTGGGGGGCGGCCGTTGATGCCTTTGCAGAGGCCGAGTGTGACGGGTGCGGCGAGTTGCCATGGCCGCCACTATTACCCGGTGCGACGTCAGGTTCGACCGGCTCGACCGCTTCCACAGTGCTCGCGGATGCCTGATGTGAAGAGTGCGAGTTGTTGCCGTTGCCCGATGTGACGCCCGGTTCGGTTAATTCGCCGGCGGCCGATGCCATTGCAGAGGCCGAGTGTGAAGGGTGCGGCGAGTTGCCATGGCCGTCACTATTACCCGGTGCGACGCCACGTTCGACCGGCTCGGCCGCTTCCACAGTACTTGCTGATGCCTGATGTGAAGAGTGCGAGTTTTTGTGGACGCCGTTGCCCGATGTGACGCCCGGTTCGGTTAATTCGCCGGCCGCCGATGCCTTTGCAGAGGCCGAGTGTGAAGGGTGCGGCGAGTTGCCATGGCCGCCACCATTCCCCGGTGCGACGCCAGATTCGACGGGCTCGGCCGCTTCCACAGTACTTGCTGATGCCTGATGTGAAGAGTGCGAGTTGTTGTGGCCGACGCCGTTGCCCGATGTGACGCCCGGTTCGGTTAATTCGCCAGCCGCCGATGCCTTTGCAGAGGCAGAGTGCGAAGGGTGTGGCGAGTTGCCATGGCCGCCACTATTGCCCGGTGCGACGTCAGGTTCGACCGGCTCGGCCGCTTCCACAGTGCTTGCGGATGCCTGATGTGAAGAGTGCGAGTTTTTGTGGACGCCGTTGCCCGATGTGACGCCCGGTTCGGTTAGTTCGCCGGCCGCCGATGCCTTTGCAGAGGCCGAGTGTGAAGGGTGCGGCGAGTTGCCATGGCCGCCACCATTCCCCGGTGCGACGCCAGATTCGACGGGCTCGGCCGCTTCCACAATGCTTGCCGATGCCGAGTGTGAGGGGTGCGGCTTGTTGCCATGGCCGTCACTATTACCCGGTGCGACGCCACGTTCGACCGGCTCGGCCGCTTCCACAGTACTTGCTGATGCCTGATGTGAAGAGTGCGAGTTGTTGTGGCCGACGCCGTTGCCCGATGTGACGCCCGGTTCGGTTAATTCGCCGGCCGCCGATGCCTTTGCAGAGGCAGAGTGCGAAGGGTGTGGCGAGTTGCCATGGCCGCCACTATTGCCCGGTGCGACGTCACGTTCGACCGGCTCGGCCGCTTCCACGGTACTTGCGGATGCCTGATGTGAAGAGTGCGAGTTTTTGTGGACGCCGTTGCCCGATGTGACGCCCGGTTCGGTTAATTCGCCGGCCGCCGATGCCTTTGCAGAGGCAGAGTGCGAAGGGTGTGGCGAGTTGCCATGGCCGCCACTATTGCCCGGTGCGACGTCACGTTCGACCGGCTCGGCCGCTTCCACAGTGCTTGCGGATGCCTGATGTGAAGAGTGCGAGTTGTTGTGGCCGACGCCGTTGCCCGATGTGACGCCCGGTTCGGTTAGTTCGTCGGCCGCCGATGCCTTTGCAGAGACCGAGTGTGAAGGGTGCGATGAGTTGCCATGGCTGCCACTATTACCCGGTGCGACGTCAGGTTCGACGGACTCTGCGACTGCGACCGGGGCGGCGCTTTGCATCGCCAACTCGAGAATTTCAAACCCGGCGGTTGCAGGCGCCTTGCCATTCCCGGCTTCCTTAGCCCCAGTGCTTGCGTGGACCGGCTCCTTCTTGAAAGTGAGATTGTCCTCGGTCAGGACCGTCGCTTGGCTATGAGCAAGCTCGATTGATGATACGTGCACCGGCTCAGCAACCGCACCATCGTCGTCGCTCTCCTCGGTTGCATAAGTTGGATCGTCGCCGAAATTGATGAGCCTACTCGAAACGTTGGAACCGACCCGGTCTCGCTCGAAATGGAACCTCAATCCGTCGTCGGCAGGCATGGTCCAGATACCATCCGTTTCGACCGCGCTCTCGCTCGCATCCGTTTCAATGGCGGTGCCAGCCGTGAGAACGGTCCCATCGCTAGCAGCCGCCGCCAGCAACGCAGGATCGATTCCTTCCAAGACCGCCGCGCCAGCCGCCGCTTCCTGCTCGTAGACGAAATCCAACTCGGCAACGGACACAACTCCCTGCAAATGGATTTCCAGCAGGGCCGGATCGCCGATATCAAGGCTGCGATCCGTCGGATTCACATAGACGATCGTTTCATTGCTCGCGGGGTTGTAGATCCAGGCGAGGGTATGCGGCGGCACGGACTTGCTTGCTGACGTCAGGTGCAGGAACGCCAGAGCGCCGAAAGCCGCCAGGTTGATCTTGTCCTCTCCCGATGTGAAGTCGATGATAGTGTCGAACCGGGTAGAGTTGGAATCGATCGCTGAAAGATAGACAAAGATGTCATCATCCTTGCTGCCCGTCAGCCGGTCACCGTCATATCCGCCGATGATGGTATCGTTGCCGTTGTTGCCGTTGATGGTGTCGCTGCCGGATCCTCCGTAGATCGTGTCGTCTCCACCGGTACCCGCAATCGTATCGTTTTCCGACCCTCCGTAGATAACATCCACTAAGCCGGTGCGATTGAGGGTGTCGTCACCGGCGACGCCATGGATTATTTGGCCCGCGTCACCTTCTCCTGTGACGCTGTCCTGTCCAAACGCGAGCGGCAGACTGGAGTCGTGGACAACTGGCCCCGAAGCCGGGTTGTCGACATCGTTGGGATCTGCATGGCCGGCGCCATGAATGGTGATCGTCGCCACTTGTGTGGTGCCATCCATGGTGGCGATCGCGGATGCGTCGATCACGCCCGGGTCGAGCACCTGCACTGCGGCATGGGAGTTGTTGAGCGTGTAGATCCCCACGCCGGCGGCCGTCATGCTGAAGGCGCCATAGCCTCCACGACTCTTTATCGAATTCGAGGCAAACTCCAGCGGCGGGAACTGCTGCTGCGCCGTGGGGCTGCCGGTCTGATTAGTCGCTTGCAGCAGCGGCGAAATGAAAGGATGGGGCGTGCCGGATCCGATCGGGCCGTAACTTCTCCCGAAGTTGGAGAGGACGGCCTGCTCAGCCGCGTGCAACTCTTCCATTCTCGCCGCCGAGTGCGTGACTTGGTTCGCCTTAATTGGGGAGTCTCTCTGGGTGAGCGCGACCGTCTCGCCGGAATCTGCAACGATGACGTGCCGGAGGATCGCTTTCTTCCAGAGCTCAAATACGGAGTGCTCAAGATCCTTGTAGGCGGTGCTGTCCTCATCCAGGAAGGTGTTGTTCGCGTCCGACGCCTTGAGGTCGCTCGAAATTGCGAAGGCCAGGGCGGCAAGCGAGAGCGTGCCGAAGCCGGTGGATCGTTGCAACAACGCGATCGTGGCGAGCACGGTCCTATTACTGATTTCAAGCTTATGAAATATGTTGTAGAGGTGTACTTTGACTGTGCCTGGGGAAAGGTTCAGCTGGCGCGCAATCTCCTTGTTCGACAAACCTTCGGCCACTAGTCGTATGATTTCGCGCTCGCGGTGCGTGAGCACCCTCAGCATTTTTTCGATT
This sequence comes from Bradyrhizobium sp. WYCCWR15520, assembly GCF_056174665.1. Taxonomy (NCBI): domain Bacteria; kingdom Pseudomonadati; phylum Pseudomonadota; class Alphaproteobacteria; order Hyphomicrobiales; family Nitrobacteraceae; genus Bradyrhizobium; species Bradyrhizobium sp. WYCCWR15520. Next base: position 137,620 of record NZ_JBWBWM010000007.1, on the reverse strand, counting down.
TTGGCGCCGTATGCTTCCTTCCCGTTTGGCGAGAGGTCTTGGCGCGCAGTGGTGCGCTCCGTCATCAGCCTCAGGGAACGCAGAATGGTGTCGGGGTTTGCGTAGCTCGAAATTGCACTGCAAGCGCCGGCCGCGATTGCCGCAGTGAGATCGTCGTCTCCTTCGGGTTCGGCAAAGAACGCCAGCCGAGTGGGAAGATTCTCTGCTTTCGCAATGGCGAGGATCTCGGATACCTTCAGGTCAGGCAACGTGTTGGCTACGAGCGCAACGTCGGGTGTGAAATTCCGAATCGCATCGAGGCAGTTTGATCCGGAACTACACGACGCAACAATCTCAAAGTCGTCCTGAGCTGCGAATACCGACCTCAACCCCTGCAGAACGATTGGTTGTCGATCTGCGATCACCAGCCGGATGCAGCGCGTGAATGTTCCTTGGTCCAGGGACACATCTAACATAGACTTGGCCTCGCATGCCCAGCGGGGTGCCTTAATCCTCTTGCTATCCCAGCGCCAAGTCTAAATTGTCTGGCGCCGGCAGCCCGGGCTACCCGCCGCAATCTCCGAACCGGATAATTCATTGCGCAAAGGGAAGGCGAAAAAGCTGCCATCAGTTTGCGTCTTTGCGCTGCGAGATTCGTCCAATCCACTTAGAACTCTCAAATATGCGTTCAGGATGAACCTTTTTTGTATCCCACCGCAAGCCCGATTCTAGCTTGATCGACTAGACGCGAAATAGCCGATTGTGCATGTCGCAGTTGCATCTGGCAAGCTAATCACCCTGCACTGGTGTTGAACATTTCCCGCCTTGTCCGTATCTTGCGTTTATGGATCGCGAGCGGGAAGAATTGGCAGTCCATGAAAAGTTGGCGCGCTGTAGACAGCTTGCCAAACAATACGTTAGTGAACCAACGGCAACTCACCTTCGGGAATTAGAGGCAGAGTTACTGGCGCAGCTTCGTCGATTAGAGGAGCAGTAAGGCCCAGCCAAGCCGCGGCCTCTTGGTGGTGCTCCAACGCCGGGGCGGGCAGACCTGCCTCCGGGATGGGGGTGTTTGGGAAGACGGACACGGAGGTGGCCGTAGTACGCCGGCGTGACAGTTTGTTCCTAAATTGTCCGCGTAGTTCTACGAAGGCCCCAGGTCTCGGCAGATGTTCTTACCGGTGGACGCTGGCGAGCTGTGGCTCTGCTGCCTGATAATCCCGCCGCACGTTGGCGCCGCGATGGCCGCAAACCGAGCAGACGAATAGGGCCTCCAGATCAGACAGCCGCAGGCTCTCGGGCCAGCAGTCAGCGTCCATCACAACCGAATGCGAGCACTTGTTGTCGCCGCAGAACACATGCAGTCGGCGAGAGCCGGACTGCCGCATTTGCCCAAGGGTGATCGTCTGCTCGAGTAGCATGCGCGAAATTCTGCCAAGAGTCGCAGCCAGCCTGAATATGGCATCCGGCATAGATTGACTAAGTGGCACGGTCCGGGGGGCATCCGGAAAGGTGGCTCGGTGCCTCCTACCAGAAAGTCTTACAGTTTCGTGTGGAGGAAATTCTCGATGCCGCGAGAGTAATCGAGACCATCGCCGGTGCGTTCTCTACTTCAGCGGTGCCTTCTCGACTCTTCCTTTTTGATACATGCCCACAGGCGCCTTTATGCCAGGACGCGCCCGCCGAAAAACGGCATCAGTGCCTGGCTCAGCCTGTGTGGCCGCTGGGAGGTGAAGATCATCTCGGCCCCGGCGTCATCGCGTTGCCGGCCCGGTGATCCCAGCAGTTCGGATGCGCGCCGGGCGATGGCGGGGGCCGGATCGATCCAGTCGACCGGCCACGGCGCGAGCCGTGTCAGGCGGTCGAGCAGCAGCGGATAGTGGGTGCAGGCCAGCACGACGGTGTCGGTGCGGACAGCGCCATCTCCGACAAAGCAGGGGGCAAGCTCGGCGGCGATATCCTCGTCGCGGACGTCGTTGCCGCTGAGCGCGGATTCGGCGAGCGAGGCGAGCTCTGCCGATCCCACCAGCGTCACTTCGCAGCCTTGCGCGAAATCGTCGATCAGGCGCCTGGTATATTCGCGCTTGACCGTGCCCTTGGTGCCGAGCACCGACACGCGCTTGGTCCTCGAGCTGGCGCAGGCCGGCTTGATCGCAGGCACGGTGCCGACAAACGGCACGCTATAGGCGCTGCGCAGATGCGACATGACCAGCGTGGACGCGGTGTTGCAGGCGATCACCACCAGAACGGGGGCGTGGCGCGCGATCAGTTCGCCGACCAGCGGCACCACGCGGGCGATGATCTCTTCCTCGCTGTGATGGCCATAGGGAAAGAACGCGTCGTCGGCGACATAGACGTAGTGCGCCTCAGACCGGACCCGCACGATCTCGCGCAGCACCGTGAGGCCGCCAAGGCCGGAGTCGAAGACGAGGATTTTGGGCGGTGATGACACGCTGCGACCTTAGCCGATTTGCGGTTACCGTTAGGTTGCTTTGAGGGGGCCGACGGGGCATGCAGATTGTCGACGGCGAATACGACGATTTGGAGCCATTTAAATCGGCTTGGCAAGGCCGGAAAACTGCCGGGGGCGGGCCAGCCGGCGTACACCGGCAAGGTTCGACCAGTGTGCGAGAGAAGCCCTGCCAAGCGGTTGCATCGGTTGGAACTTCCCCCAATTGAGAATGCGGCTTAACGTTCATCGACGACGACGATTACGGCCTCGCCGACGCTTCCCGTCAGCTCTCGCCGAACACGCGCTTGAAGATCGTGTCGACGTGCTTGAAGTGATAGCCGAGGTCGAACTGCTCCTCGATTTCGGCATCGCTCAGGTGCTTCTTCACGTCCGGGTCTTTCTTCAGCAGCGTCTGGAAGTCGCCTTCGCCGCGCCACACCGGCATGGCGTTGCGCTGGACGTATTTGTAGGCGTCCTCGCGGCTGGCGCCCTTCTGCGTCAGCGCGATCAGGAGCCGCTGCGAATGCACGAGACCGCCGAGGCGGTCGAGGTTCTTCTGCATGTTGGCGGGATAGATCAACAGTTTCTCGATCAGCCCGGCAAGGCGCATCAGCGCGAAGTCGAGCGTCACGGTCGCGTCCGGCCCCATCATGCGCTCAGCCGAGGAGTGCGAGATGTCGCGCTCGTGCCAGAGGGCGACATTCTCCATCGCCGGCGTCACATAGGCGCGCACCATGCGCGAGAGGCCGGTCAGGTTTTCCGACAGCACCGGATTGCGCTTGTGCGGCATTGCCGACGAGCCCTTCTGGCCCTCGGAGAAGAATTCTTCGGCTTCAAGCACCTCGGTGCGCTGCAGATGGCGGATTTCGATCGACAGCCGTTCCACGGAAGAGGCGATCACGCCGAGCGTTGCAAAATACATCGCGTGGCGGTCGCGCGGGATTACCTGCGTCGAGATCGGCTCGGGCTCCAGCCCCATCGCCTTGGCGACGTGCTCTTCGACGCGCGGGTCGATCTGGGCAAAGGTGCCGACGGCACCCGAAATCGCGCAGGTCGCGACTTCCTTGCGGGCGGCGACGAGCCGCGCGCGGGCACGGGAGAACTCCGCATAGGCATAGGCGAGCTTGAGACCGAACGTCACCGGCTCGGCATGGATGCCATGGGAGCGCCCGATGGTCGGCGTCATCTTGTGCTCGAAGGCGCGCTTCTTCAGCGCGGCCAGGACCTTGTCGATATCGGATATCAGGATATCGGCGGCGCGGGTGAGCTGCACGTTGAGGCAGGTGTCGAGCACGTCGGAGGAGGTCATGCCCTGGTGGACGAAGCGCGCCTCGGGGCCGACGATTTCGGCGAGGTGGGTCAGGAAGGCGATGACGTCGTGCTTGGTCTCGCGCTCGATCTCGTCGATCCGGGCGACGTCGAAGGTGACGTTGCGCGCCTTGGCCCAGACGGTCTTCGCAGCTTCCTTCGGGATGACGCCAAGTTCCGCCTGCGCGTCCGCCGCATGCGCCTCGATCTCGAACCAGATCTTGAAGCGGGTCTGGGGCTCCCAGATCGAGGCCATTTCCGGGCGGGTGTAGCGGGGGATCATCGACGACTCCGGGCAGGTGGGGCGGGGCGCTTACAGGGCGGTCCCGGCCAAATGTTTTTTACGCTGCGCTTTAGCAAATCGTGCCGGAGGAGGCCACCCGTACGGGGCTGCGAGAGCGGGAAAACTGCCCCGGCCGGGCCAAAAAAAGGCGTGGAGCCCCGCAGCTACAGGGTCGCCAGCCCGCACTCCACGGCGAGGCGGACAAGCTGGGCATCCGTGCGCATGCCGGTCTTGGTCTTGATCAGGTAGTGGTAGTTCTGCACGGTCTTGATGCTGAGGTTGAGGTTTGCCGCGATCTGCTCCGTGGTCGCGCCGGCTGCCAGTTGTCTCAAAATCTCGATTTCCCGCTCGCCGAGCTGATCGAGCATCGATCCCGAAGGGGAGAGGCTGTCCATCGCCAGAACACGGGCGATGTCATCACTGATCGCCTGCTCGCCGCGGATAATCGAGCGGATCGCCCGGATCAGCTCGGCAGGGGCGGAGCCTTTGGTCACATAGCCGTTCGCCCCGGCATTGAAGGCCGCCTTCACCTGCGCTGCCTCGCTATGCATGCTGAAGACGAGAATGCGGGTGCTGGAGCTGCGCGAGCGGATGTTCCTGACAGCTTCGAGGCCGCTGGCGCCCGGCATCAATATGTCCATCACCACGACCGCGGGAGCGTGCGCCTTGAATGCACGGTAGGCGTCGGCCGCATTGTCGGCCTCGGCCACCACATGGAAATCGTCCTGGTGTTCGAGGACGCGCCGATAGCCTTGCCGGACCACGGGATGGTCGTCGACGAGCAGGATCGAAATGCCTTGCGTCTGCGGCGCGGTCATCAGGCTGCAAGCGGGATCGTGGCGGCCACGCTCACCCCGCGATGGGCATCCGCGATCGACAGCGAGCCGCCCGGCGCGGTGATCCTCTCGCGAATGCCCGTCAGCCCGAAGCCGGTGGACGCTGCCACCCTGGCCGCATCGCCGCCGCCATCGTCCTCGACATGGACCAGCAGCGCGTTTTCCGTCCCCGTGCGCCGCTCGATCCGGAGCACGATCTCGCGCGCCGAACTGTGGCGCAGGGAGTTGGTCAGGCACTCCTGAGCGACCCGATAGGCAGTCGCGGCGACGGCACCGCGGACGTCGGCGAGATCGCCCTTGAGGTCGAGCTGGATCATCGGCTGCGCTGAAGTCCGTGACCGCCAGCTATCGACGAGGTCGACAAGGCAGGCCTCCAGCCCGAGTTCCTCGGCGGGCGGATGGCGCAGGCGGTTCAGTGCATCCCGCAGGCTGGCCATGATGCGATCGGTGGCTTGCGAGATCATCCGCGCATCCTGCGCGACTTCGCTCCTGTCGTTTTCCCGCGTGCTTGTCGCTTCGATCGTGCTGGCGAAAGCCAGGATCGCGGTCAGGTTCTGCCCGAACTCGTCGTGCAATTCGCGGGCGAGCGCACGACGTTCGTCGCTGCGGATTTCGAGCAGACGCCGGGTCAGCGCGGCGCGTTCCTCCATGGACTGCGCAGGCGGTCGCCGAGATCGCCGACGGCCTGTCCGATCATGGCAAGTTCCATCGACTGGAAGCGGGGCAGTGACGGCCGGTATTGGCCGCGGGCCATGCGCTGCAGGGCGGTGACGATCTGTTGTGCGGGCGCCAGCGTATGCGCGATCGCCAGCGATGCGAGAAGCGCGATTGCCACCGCCATCAGCAAAGCGAGGTTGATATTGTCGAGGACGTGTTGCCAGGCCAGCGCGATGGCGGCATTCGGATCGGGCGTGGCCGAGACACTGCCTGCATTGGCGGCGCGCGTGCTGATCGGCCGGACGACCGGACCGTGACTGCCGAGCAGGGTGTGCACGGCGGCTGCGAACCAGCGCGGCGGAGTTTGGCCGATCCCCTTGCTCTGGCCGCAGAGCGGCCCCTCGAATGCGCCGGCGGGCTCGATCTGAACGCAGATGCCCGGCGAAATCAGGCTCATCGTTTGAATGGTGCGCCATTCCGGCACCGGCACCAGCTGCTCGCGCATTCTGCTGCTGCGCAACATCAATTCGCGCCAATACAGCGCTTCCAGCGCGACCGAGACGCGTTCGGCCGAGGCGGCCGTGGCGCGATCGACGCTGCGATAGGCGTCGATCGTCGCCCAGATGGTGGCTGCTCCAAGGCACAGGGTGACGACGATAAGCAGGCGGGCGACGAGTTGAAGCACGAGGCGCATGCGATCACTCCGCGGCGTGTCGGTAAGCCTAACAGCACCCCCGATTGGTGCCAATTGCAAGCCGGGCGGCGCGGTGCAACTCGGGAAATTTTCCCAACCAATCCTGGGCGTATGTCTTTGGACGAAACCGGGACGGCTGATCTAACAAAGGCCAGAGGCCCGTTCGCTGCCCCGCGTCGGGTGGAAGCCTGCGGCCTGCCCAAGGAGCTGCGCAGCATGAGTACCACGGCAAGCGCCGACATCTTATCGTCCGCGGAGACGTCGGAACGCAGCGTCCTGCTGTTGTGGATGATCTTCACCGGATTGTCGGTCTTCGCCGTCGTCGTGCTCTGGCGCTACGGGTTGCTCCATCTCATGGTCGTCTCCGACCGCACCTATATTTCGAGCGTCATCGGCGTCCTCTACATCCTCACCTGCTTCCATTGCTTCTGGCGCAGCCGCGCGATCGCGCGCGAGGGCGAGATCACGCGACGCTGCCGCGCCATCCTGTCGGCGCCCGGGGAGCTAAGGGGACTTGATGACGTGCGTGCACTTCCGGGCGGCCTGGTGCCGGATCACATCCGCAACCTGGTGATGAAGGCGCAGGCGCAGCCTGCCGGGCGGATCGACCAGACCCTGCTGCTGCGCTCGCTCGCCGATCGCCTGCGCGGCTCCAACGGGTTTGGCGCCTTCGTGTCCGACACGCTGATGAAGCTCGGACTGCTCGGCACCATCATCGGCTTCATCATCATGCTGGCGCCGATCGCAACCCTCGACGCGGCGGACAAAGCCGCGATGAAATCATCCATGGGCCTGATGAGCGACGGCATGGCGGTGGCCATGTACACGACGCTGGCCGGCCTGATCGGCTCCATACTCGTGAAGATTCAATACTACATGCTGGACGCCGCAACCCAGCGGGTGTTTTCCGACGCCGTCATGCTGACCGAGACGCACGTTACGCCCGCGCTGGAACGAAAGTCATGATCGATGAGTTCGGTCTCTATCCGCGCGAGGAGCCGTTCGATCCGCTCGGCGTGATGCTGTTCAAGGCGCTTCAGGTGATCGCGTTCCTGTTCTTCCTGGCGCTGCTGGCGGTCTCGCCGGATTCGAAGGACGGCAAGATCGATTCCAAGGCCGAGTTCATCATCACCATGGACTGGCCCGACAATCATCCTGACGACCTCGACCTGTTCGTGCAGGACCCCGCCGGCAACGTCGCCTGGTACCGTCGCCGCGAGGCCGGCTTTCTCACGCTCGACCGCGACGATCGCGGCGGCGCCAACGATTTCATCGTCGTCAACGGCAAGAAGATTCACTCGCCGATCCGGGAGGAGATCGTCACCGTGCGCGGCGTCGTCCCCGGCGAGTATACGGTCAACATCTCGCACTTCCAGGCTACGACGGCGCAGCCCGTCGCTGTGAAGGTGAAGGTCCAGAAACTCAATCCGACCGCGCAGGTGATCTTCGACGACCGCCTGACGGTGGACCACACCGGCGACGAAAAGACCGCGCTGCGCTTCTGGCTCGATGCCGAGGGCAAGGTGGTCGACGTCCAGCAGCGGCACAAGTCGCTGATGGAGACGTTCCGCAATGTTCGCGCCAACGGTGCCGACCTCGATCCGAAAACCGGTGTCAGGATGCGCCGTGAATAACCTGCAATCGGTCGTCCTCACGCTCTCCATCAGCTACGCGCTAATCGGCGCGCTGCTGCTGATCGTCCTGGTCTATGCACGGCTGCCCTGGTCGGCCAAGGCGGTCGCGGTGGTCGTGACCAGTGCGTTCTACATTGTGAGCTTCATCGGCGTTCGCGGACTGTTGGGCTGGGCCAGCGTCGACGCTCTGCCCGCAAGCTTCAAGCTGCTGCAGGCCCGGATCGTGGAGCCGCACTCGCTGGAGGGCGATCCGGGCTCGATCTACCTCTGGGTCGAGGCGCTCGACGACGGCAATCGGCCGAGTGGCATCCCGCGGGCTCATCGGCTTCCCTATAGCGACAAGCTCGCGCAAAAGACCGACAAGGCGGTGGGCGAGATCGCCGCCGGGCGGCCGCAGCGCGGTCGCGCCGCCGATTTTGGCGATGGCGGGGGTAACCTTCTCCAGGCCGCCCGGGAGTACATCATGCCGACAGCGATCATCGATACTTCGGGCGGCGACCCCTCCACGGGCGGGGCATTGGCCGCAGCGCCCCGCGACGGCGACGGAGTGTCGTTTACACCGCTGCTTCCGCCGCGGATGCCGCCCAAGGACCAGCAGTAAGGCTTCCGCTGGGGATGGGGAGCGGGCGCTCGAAGGCCGGTCAATCACGGATTATTGACTGACAGATATTGAAATCTGTCAGCGAGACATGCTATATCCATTGCCGACGCCGGTATTGGGGCGTCATCCGGCTCGTTGGCTCTGAGTCCGGGTACTTGCAAAGGACTACTGCCATGACTGCCCAAATCATTCAAAAAATCCAACACTGGCTTAACCAGAGCGTTGCCCGCCATCTGGCGGCGCAGGCCGAGCGGCTGGAACCGGTGAAACATTAACCTCGTCCGGGGCGCTACAGGGGGACTAGAATGACCACCCATCCCGTCGTTTCGCAGGTGCGCGCATGAACGAAGTCGTGGTTCTGACCCCCGAACGAATCCTGGAGGTCACTGAGGACGTTCTGCGCCGCTATGGGCTCGCCAAGGCAACGGTGGTCGATGTCGCCCGTGCCCTCGACGTCAGCCACGGCAGCGTCTACCGCCATTTCCCCAGCAAGGCCTCGTTGCGCGAGGCGGTGGCCAAGCGCTGGCTCGACCGTCTCAGCGCACCGCTCCTGAAGGTCGCGGAAGCGTCCGGCCCGGCGCCGGCGCGGCTCGACAAGTGGCTGCGCACGATGTTTGCGATCAAGCACGAGCGGCTTGGCGACGATCCCGAAATGTTTGCGACCTACCTGACGCTGGCGCGCGAGGCCTGCAAGGCCGTGAGCTGCCACAAGGACTGCCTGGTCGATCAGATCGCGCTGATCCTGTCCGACGGCGTGAAGCAGGGCGCGTTTGAGGTCGCCGACGTCAAGGCGACGGCGCGCGCCATTTTCGACGCCACCAGCCGCTTCCACCATCCCGCCCATGCCGAGGAATGGAACGAGCCCGGTGCCCCGGCGCGGATCGATGCGCTCCTTGGGCTGCTGCTCAAGGGCTTGGAAGCACCGCGCAAGCGCTGACCCTTTCCCGCATTATTGATCGCCGTTGCGAGCGGAGCCGCGTGACCCTCGCGCCTTCCGTCTGATTGCAACCCGCAAGCCGCCTGTTGTTTGATATCCATCAAGACAGGCGCAGGTGCGTGCGCGATGATGGATGCGGAGGAAAACGTGCGGCTGGCTATCTTTGCCGATATCCATGCCAACCGGCAGGCGTTCAGCGCGTGCCTCAATGCCGCGCGCGCCCGCGGCGCGGAACGGATCGTCTGCCTCGGCGATGTCGTCGGCTATGGCGCCGATCCCGAATGGGCGGTCGATACCGTGATGGGCCTTGTCGACGAGGGCGCGCTTGCCGTCATTGGCAATCACGATCACGCCGTCAGCACCCCGTCCGAGAACATGAATGCCGCAGCCACTGCCGCGATCGAGTGGACGCGCGGCCGGCTGAGCGTCGCGCAACGGCGCTTTCTGGCGAAATTGCCGCTGAGCGTGCGCGAAGACGATCGCCTCTACGTGCACTCCGACGCATCTAACCCGGCGCGCTGGCACTATGTGCGCGATACGCCCGATGCCGCGCGCAGCATCGAGGCCACCGACGCCCATGTCACGTTCTGCGGACACATCCACCGGCCGGCGCTGTATTCGATGTCGTCGGCGGCGAAGATGACGAGCTTCGTCCCGACCACGGACGTGCCGGTGCAGTTGCTCGGCGGCCGGCGCTGGCTCGCCGTTCTCGGCTCCGTCGGGCAGCCGCGCGACGGCGACCCGGCGGCGTCGTTCGCAATGCTCGACACGGCCTCGCGCGAGATCAGCTATTGCCGCGTGCCTTATGACGTGGAAGCGGCCGCGGATCGGATCCGCGCCAACGGCCTGCCGCATTGGCTGGCCGATCGTTTGCTTATGGGAAAGTAAGGGATGGCGAAGCCTGCAATCGCGCCGGGCGCTGAACTTGACGGCTTCATGATCGGCGAGCGCATCCACCAGGGCGGCATGGCGACGCTGTGGACCGTGACCCATCCCGGCATCACCGTGCCGATATTGATGAAAGTGCCGCGGGTTTCCGAGGGCGAGGATCCAGCCGCCATCGTCTCATTCGAGATGGAGCAGATGATCCTGCCGCGGCTGGCCGGGCCGCACGTGCCGGGCTGCTTCGGCAGCGGCGATTTCGACCGCCAGGCCTATGTCGTCATGGAGCGCATCCCCGGCAAGACGCTTCTGAGCCGGATCGATAATCTGCCGATCCCCTATGAAGAGGCGAGGGTGATCGGGGGACAGATCGCGACCGCGCTGGCGGACCTGCACCGGCAGAACGTCATCCACCACGACATCAAGCCAAGCAGCATCATGTTTCGGCCATCAGGCGAATGCGTTCTGATCGATTTCGGCCTGTCGCATCACAACCAGTTGCCGGATCTGCTGCAGGAAGAGTTTCGTCTTCCTTACGGCACCGCGCCCTATATGGCTCCCGAGCGCCTGCTCGGCGTTCGCGACGATCCGCGCAGCGATCTGTTTTCGCTCGGCGTGCTCCTGTATTTCTTCACGACCGGCGAGCGGCCGTTCGGCGAGAGCGAAACGTTGCGCGGCATGCGCCGGCGGCTGTGGCGCGATCCCTATCCACCACGCAAATTGCGGCCGGACTATCCGCCATGGCTACAGGAAATCGTGCTGCGCTGCCTGGAGATCGAGCCGGTGTGGCGCCATCCGACGGCTTCCCAACTGGCGTTCGAGCTGGTCCATCCCGATCAGGTCAAGCTGACGGCACGATCGGAGCGGCTAAAGCGCGATCCGCTCAGCACGGTCTGGCGCCGCCGCTTCAACCAGGGCGTGACTTTGCCGAAACCGAAATCCGATGTCGCGGCGCAACTGGCTTCGGGGCCGATCGTGGTCGTTGCGCTCGACACCGAGGAGGGCTCGCCAACCCTCAACGAATGCCTGCGCCGGACCACTGCCCAGCTATTGGCGACATTGCCATCGGCGCGGCTCGCCTGCCTGAACGTGCTCAAGCTCGGGCGCATCACCATCGACCGGACGCTCGACGAGCAGGGCAACAACAAGCATATCGATCGCATGGTCGCGCTCCGGCATTGGGCGCAGCCGCTGGAGCTCGACGAAAGCCGGCTTACGGTGCACGTGCTGGAGGCAATTGATCCCGCGTCGGCGATCCTGGAATTCACCAGGGTCAATCACGTCGATCACATCGTGATGGGCGCGCGACAGAATTCAATGCTGCGCTCGTTGCTTGGCAGCGTTGCCGGTAAAGTCGCCGCCGAAGCCGCCTGCTCGGTGACGGTGGTGCGTCCGCCGCGGTCGGCTGTGGTCGTGGACGGCGAGGGGTAGCGCCGGATCGCGGCGTGCGTTCATTCGAGTGTCTGGACCGGCGGCGCTTTTGAGCGCGGCGGGTTCGGCACGGGATAGCTGGTGGCGCGGCCGCTTCGCTCGGCTGGACCGGCGGATGCGGGGCCGACGGCTTCCGCCCGCGCGCCGCGCACGCTGTCCCGTGACGACTGCCGCCGATGCCGTGACGAGCGCGAGCCCTCCAGTCCCCACGAGCGCGAGATCGAAGGCCCGGCCGTATAGCCGACAAAGGCGCCGGCCACAGCCCCGACCGGACCCAGCACGACGGCGCCGGCGACCGCGCCCAGCGCGGCGTCACCTGCGCGCTGCGCGAGCGCGGCGGAAGGCGCGAGGACCAGGAGCATTGCGGCTGCGGTGAAGGCCTTGATCATATTCTTGTCCCATCCGTGAAAGGCGAGATGCTGATCTTCCTTTATGGCGAGATGCGTGATGCTTTGTGGCCGCAGCATGGACTTTAGGGTTCCATGGCGTGCGGCACGCCGTTGTGGCTTTCCTGCCGCCCCGCTTACGGGGGCCGACGCCGTGCGCGCTCCAGAATGTCGCCGACACCTGAAGGATTTCGAACGCAGCGGAACCCGTAGCGGCCGCTGTAATCGGTATCCGGAGAGCGGGTCGATCTTCCCGACGCGAAGTTCAGATGGCCGGCGCCGCGGCCGATGTCGGCTAGCTCGAATGTCTTATCCATGTCTTCAAAGCGCGTTGCCGACACCGTCTGTTTGCCCCAGGCCGTGCGCACGATCAGCGCCCGGCGATTGGTGACCGCGAACAGCGTCTGCAGGTCGTGCAGCCACATCACGAAGGGGGCGGCGATCATCATGATGCCGACCATCAACAGCGGCACCGTCGATTGACCGACCCAACCCCTGGAGATCGCGATACCAGTAACAAGCAGCCAGGGAATTCCGATCCACCACAGAAACCGCCACATCATCATGCGGGCGACGCCGTCGGGCTGGCCCCGCCAGAGCACGCGCTCGCCGGGTTGAAGTGCTTCGGTCAATAGCCGCTGTAAGGCGCGAGAAAATATCGAGGAAAATATCGTGTTGCGGCGTTCGTCCATGCCCGGTTGGTCGCGACGGGATAAGGAATGGTTCGGCGCGCGAGGGACCGGCAATCCGCCTCAGATCGCTTCGCCGCGCGCCAGCGCCGCCGCGTGGCGGATCGCGGAAATGTTGGCCTTGTAGCTATCCACGGTGCCGCCCTTGAATACCGCCGAGCCCGCGACGAGCGCGTTCGCTCCGGCGGCGGCGAGCTGGCCGGCAACGTCGGGCGCGACGCCGCCATCGACTTCAATGTCGATCGGACGTCCCGCCGTCATCGCCCTGATATCGCTGACCTTGCCGAGCGCGGACTTGATGAAGGCCTGGCCGCCGAAGCCGGGATTGACCGACATGACCAGCACCAGGTCGATCAGGTCGATGACATATTCGATCGCGCTCGCCGGAGTGCCCGGGTTGAGCGAGACGCCGGCCTTCTTGCCGAGCGCGCGGATCGCCTGCAGCGAGCGGTGCAGATGCGGGCCGGCCTCGGCATGGACGGTGATGTGATCGCAGCCGGCCTTTGCGAACGCCTCGAGATAGGGATCGCAGGGCGAGATCATCAGATGCGCATCAAAGATCTTCTTGGTGTGCGGGCGCATCGCCTTGATGACATCAGGGCCATAGGAAATGTTCGGCACGAAATGTCCGTCCATCACGTCGAGATGGATCCAGTCGGCGCCCGCCGCGTCCACAGCGCGGACTTCCTCGGCAAGCTTGGCAAAATCCGCCGCCAGGATCGACGGCGCGATGACGAGGGGACGTGACGCAAATTGCTGAGACATGTGCGCTTTCCCGAAACGCTTGCGAGAGGGCGGAACGGCCCCGCGTATCATGCAGAGCGCCCGGGGGCAATGCGGCCGAAAACGTCTCCTGTGGGCGGAAAAATCTGCCGCAGCTTGGCAGTTATTGCCGACCGTGTGGGATCGCAGGGATTCGGGAAAGCTCGGTTTTATTGGGTTTTTCCCGGTGGCACGGCGCTTGCTGAGGGAAGGGGAACACGGTCAGCCGCTGTCTGTGCGGCATGTTGGAGTTCCGCCATGTTCTTTGCTCTGGGCGCCGCGTCGTCGGCCATCGATGCCCTCAAGGCGCTAGCGTCGTCGAAATCATCAACGCCATCCACCGGCGTTAGCGAGAACTCCGCAAACTCGTTCGCTTCGATGACCTCGAACGCGTCGGCTTCGATCGGTCCGGGAGCCGGCTCGGGCGGTACCGGCAGTTCGTCGATATCGCCGGAAACCATGAGCGCGCTGCTCGACGCGCAAAGCCGTTCCTCGACGGGATCGACCACGGCATCCAAGAGCCGCCACAACGCGCTGAAGGACCTGTTCGGACAGATCGACGGCGACGGTGACGGCAAGATCACCAAGGCGGAATTCGAGGAGGCGCTCGGCGCCGGCGGCACCAATGTCGCGAATGCCTACAGCGTGTTCGGCAAGCTCGACAAGGACGGCGACGGCTCGGTCAGTTTGAAGGAACTGGCCTCGGCGCTGCGGCCCAACAAGGGACACCGCAAATCTGACGACGCCAGCGGTAGCGGCGGATCGGGCTCCGATCCGTTCTCGCAGGCCTTGCAGGGCGCCACCACCACGACCGTCACCAACAGCGACGGTTCGGTGACGACGTCACTGACCTATGCTGATGGTTCGAAGGTGACGATGACGTCGGCCGCGTCCAGCAGTTCATCCAGCGCCGCGACGTCGTCCTACAATTTCATCTAACAGATGATCCAGCGCCAGGCCCAGGCAATTTCGTCGGGCGCCACCGCATCGCTCTCAATGAGCGCCTAAACACGAGATCCGGCGAGATCCCTTGATTGCGACCTTTTTATCTTGAGTATGATCTCTCCGGAAAAGGGGTACCCACTTTTCCGGATCATGCTCTAGCCGAAGCGATCGCCCCACGCCGGTAGCGCACCCAGAAAGGGTAGCGCGGTCGCAGCATGGACGCTGCGCGCAATCGCGCGCGCGACCGTGTTGGCGGCCACCATGCCGAGTTCGGTGAGGCCGAACAGCGGATCGATCGGTTTCTTGCCGGTCGCTGCGGCAAATACCACGTCGCCATCCGTCGTTGCATGGACGGGATAGATGGCGCGCGCCATGCCAGTGTGTGCGATCATCGCCAGCCGTTTGGCCTGCGGTTTTGTCAGCACGGCGTCTGTGACCACGACCACCAGCGTGGTGTTCTCCGCAGGCGTTACCGCCGGTCCGCCCTTCAGACGCGCCCGCAGCATATCCGGCGTGAACGCGGGCGGCAGTCCGCGCCCGCCAAACTCGTTATCCTTCTCGAACGGCGCCGCCCAGAACCACGGGCCGTCACCGACGGTCACGCTGCCCACCGCATTGACTACCGCAAGCGCACCGACGGTGACGCCGCTTTCGGTCTGTGCGGAAGCGGAGCCAAGGCCGCCCTTTAAATTGGCCGTCGTCGCGCCGAGGCCGGCGCCGACGCTGCCCAGCGCGAAATCGCCGCCCGCCGCGCACGCTGCGGCGTAGCCGAGATCGCGATAGGGCGGGAAGCGTCCCCATGCCTTGTTGCCGCCGTTGAGCAAATCGAAGCAGATCGCGCCCGGCACGATCGGGATCAGCGCGTCGCGCACCCGAAAGCCGCGTCCCTGTTCTGCAAGCCACGCCTGTACGCCGCCCGCGGCATCCAGCCCGAGCGCCGAGCCGCCGGAAAGGGCGATGCCGTCGATCGCCTCAAGGGTGCTTTCGGGCCTGAGCAGGGCGTCCTCACGGGTGCCGGGGCCGCCGCCGCGCACATCGATCGACGCGACGGCGGGAGTGTCGAACAGGATGGCGGTGACGCCGGATGCGAGGGCTTCATCCTGGGCGTGGCCGACGCGAACGCCGGAAACATCGGTGATGAGATTTTTCAAAGCGCCGGTCCCTGGAGCTGCACCCGCGTGGGGTGTGCCATCCACGGATATATCAGCCGCAGGGCTTGCTCAACTGGCAAGCGCCAGCCGGATCATCCGGGCGAGCTCGGATTTGCGATATGGCTTTGCCAGCAGCAGCACGCCGGAATCCAGCCGGCCATGATGAACGATGGCGTTCTCGGTATAGCCCGACGTGTACAGCGTCTTGAGGCCCGGCCGCCGCTTCAGCGCCTCGTCGACGAGCTGCCGGCCGTTCATGGTACCGGGCATGATCACGTCGGTGAAGAGCAGGTCGATGGCAGGCACGTCGTCGATGATGCGCAGCGCATCGGACGCATTGGCCGCCTCTAGCGTGGTGTAGCCCAGGTTCTCGATCTGGGTCATTACATAGCGCCGCACCAGCGCGTCGTCCTCGACCACCAGGACCGTTTCGTTGCCGCCTTCGATATTGGCCGCGACCAGCGCTTCCGCCGCGGTCTGCTGCAATCCCGTTGCCCGTGGCAGGTAGATCTTGACGGAGGTGCCGTGCTCTTCCTCGCTGTAGATCTTGACGTGGCCGCCCGACTGCTTGACGAAGCCGAACACCATGCTGAGTCCAAGGCCGGTGCCCCTGCCGACTTCCTTGGTCGTGAAGAAGGGTTCGAATACCCGTTCGAGCAGGGCGGGCGGGATGCCCGAGCCGGTGTCGCTGACGGCGATCATCACGTAATGGCCCGGCGCGACCTCGTCGTGCATGCCCGCGTAGTTTTCGTCGAGGAAGACGTTGCTGGTCTCGAACGCGAGCTTGCCGCCATTGGGCATGGCGTCGCGCGCGTTGATGGCCAGGTTGAGGACGGCCGTGGTGAGCTGGTTCGGATCGGCCAGCGCGGTCCATGCATCCTCGGCCAGCAATGGTGTGATTTCGATGTGTTCGCCGAGCGTGGGTCGCAGCAGCTTCGCCGCTTCCAGCACCAGCGCATTGACGTCGATCTCGAGCGGCTGCAGCGGCTGCTTGCGGGCGAAGGCGAGCAGGTGCTTGGTCAGATTGGCCCCGCGGTCGGCAGCTTCGTCGATCAGCTTGGCAACGGCTGCGAGCTGCGGCTGATCGGCGACGGCTTCCTCGAGAATGCCGATGGTGCCGGTGATCACGGTCAGGATGTTGTTGAAGTCATGCGCGACGCCGCCCGTGAGCTGGCCGACCGCGTCCATCTTCTGCACATGCCGCAATTGGGCTTCCGCCGCCTGCTTTTCGGTCAGGTCGCGGCCGATGAAGAAATGGCGGCGGACTGGTTCCGACCACGTCCCGGTCCAATTCAGCGTGACGGACTTGCCGTCCTTGCTGATGTAGCGAGTCTCGAAATTGCGCTTGCGTTTTCCCCGGCGTCCCGCCCGCATCTCCTTGCGGGTGTGTTCGAGATCGTCGGGGTGGATGAAATTGATCGCGTTGTGTCCGACCATTTCAGACGGTTGATATCCGAGGATGTCGGTGACGCTCGGGCTGACCTGGATCAAATTCCCCATGGAGTCGCTCACCAGGATGAGATCGTTCGAAGATTCAAATATGCGCCGCCGTTCTTCCATCTCCTGGCTAAGCGCCTGCTCGGTTCGCCTGCTTTCCGTAATGTCGCGCGCAATCTTGGAAGCGCCGATGATCTGGCCGGAAGCCGACCTGATCGGAGCGATGCTGAGCGAAACCTCGACGGTGCGTCCGTCCTTGCAGACGCGCGAGGTTTCATAGTGCTCGATCCGCTCGCCGCTGCCGACTCGCTCCAGGATATCTCCGATCTCCACGCGCCTGTCCGGCGGCACAATGAGATCGATGCTCTTGCCGACCGCTTCCGCCGCCGTGAAGCCGAACAGGCGCTCCGCGGCGCCGTTCCAGCCCGAAATCGTTCCATCTAGCAGCTTGGTGATGATGGCATCGTTGGACGATTCGACGACGGCGCTGAACAGGCGCTCGCGTTCGGCCCGAAGATTCCTTTCCGAGACGATTTCCCGGCGCGATGTTCCAAGCAGGCGCGCCAGCTTGCCTTGCAGGCCGACATTATCGATCAGCAATACGGTGAGCACGAAGCTTGCGGCGCACAGGCCGTAGATGCGGCCGAGATAGAAGCCGACATCGAAGCGCGCCACGTTCAGGATCGCCGACAGGGCGATATCGAACAACCAGGCGCTCATCACGACCATCAGCCAGATGTCGAGAACGAAATGCGGCCTGCGCAGCCACAGCACCGCCAATGCCGCGAGGCTCAGGCACCATACGGTGGAGACCACCCCAAGCATGACCGGCGTGTAATGACCGCCGCTCAGAAGGATCGGCAGACGGTCGTGCTGGGCGGTGACGATCCAGGTGAACGCGGCCATCACGGCGCCGACCGCAACGATGCTCGCAATGACGGCCGTGCCGGCCGAGCCTTGCATCTTGTCGTTGTCCGTCGCCTTCAGCAGCGCATAACCGAGCACCAGTAGCGGGAATACGCCGTGCCATACCATGTAGAGCCAAACGGTGGTCTGTGTTCCCGCACCGAGCAGCCCGCTTGGTGCGAACAGGCCGGGAAAGGTGAGGGCGTGGACGATGGCCGCCATGGCCGTGAAAAAATATCCGCTCGCGAGCAGCAGCAGCGCACGCGAACGGGTAATCGCGAACTGTGAGAACAAGAGGACGGCGGTGATCAGGTCGTTGATGGCCAGTGCGGACTGATAGCTCGCAACGAAGGCCGGGACGGGGGAAAGCGGCACACCGGCAAACGGCACGGCGACGGCGAACAGCACTGCCGAGACGCCGACCACGGCGAGCGCGGACATGCGATCGCCACGGGTCGCCGGTAAGGTGGAAAGAAAGATGTTGCGCTCGTCACCCAAATGTCAGCTCCGGAAAAAGTGGCAGCGAACGCACCATCACAAAGGTTTCAAATACGCATAAACAATCCATCCGATGCGGCCGAACATCGAGCCGATACCATCCGCGGGAATCGCCCGTTCGAGATTACGCTAGCGGCGCCTCTGCAGGAATCCCTATCTGAGGAGACAGCAGGGAGCCCGATGAGGGTAACCACCTCTTTACCGACCGGCTGAATAATGCCTGCGGAACCGCCGCGTCCCGCGAATTTCATCGTAAGCTGTTCGCACGACCGATCCGGGAGGCTTCGATGCCCCGCGTGCTTGTTGTTGACGATCAGGCCGCCGTTCGTACGATGATTTCCATCGTGCTGCGCATCCATCAGTTCGAAATCGTGGAGGCAGACAGCGTCGCATCCGCGCTGAAGCTGTTCGACGAAACAGGCTTCGACCTTGCGATCGTCGATATCTTTCTGCAGGGCGCCAACGGCTCGGACTTGATTGCAGCGCTGCGCGCCCACGTGCCGGGCCAGCCCGTGATTGCGATTTCGGGAATGACCGCGCTGGACTTTCTGTCCGGAACGCCGGAATTTTCCGATGTCGTCTGTCTGCAGAAGCCGTTTCGTCCGCCGGATTTGATGCGCGCGATCGAAGCGTCGATGGGATCGGTTGGCCAACGGGGCGGTGCCGTTGCAGGGGCCGCGCTCTAGCCGACCGGCGTATGACAACAGCTTCTGCATGGCTGCTGGCCCGCCGCCTACCGCTCGGCGCGCCGCAGACCGTTGCCGTCGGTGACAGCCTCGGCGAGCGAAACCGGACGGGTGGCAAACTGCCGTTGCGACAAGGGCACCGAGAGGTGGCACAGCAGGCCTTCGTGGCGCCAATCGAATTCGGCCTGGCCGCCGAGCTGCGACTCGATGCTGGCGATCACGCTTCTGGTTCCGAACCCTCGTGACACCGGCTTTTCGACCGGCGGTCCGCCGGTCTCCGACCATTTGATCCTGAGAACGCCTGCCTGGTCCACCTCCCAGATCACCGACAGCCGGCCCGACAACGCGGACAGGGCGCCATACTTGGCGGAATTGGTGACGAGTTCGTGTAGCGCCAGCGCGACGGTCTGCGCCGTTGCCGGCTCGAGTTGCACTTCGGGACCGGACAAGTCGATCTGCTCACCGGTGGAATAGGGCGCCAGCTCCTCGGCGATCAGCTTCCTTATTTCGGCGCCTTGCCAGCTCGACAATGAGAGCACGGTGTGCACCCGCGCGAGCGCATTGATCCGCCCCTCCACCGAACGGACGTAGGTCTTCACATTGTCGCCGCGCGTCAGCCGGACGATGGATTGCGCCAGCGCCAATGCGTTCTTGGCGCGGTGATCGACTTCCCGCGCCAACAGGTTCTGCCGCTCCTCGGCCTGCTTGCGCTCCGTGATATCGACGGTGACGCCGCTGACGCGGATGACGCGGCCGCCCTTGTCGGTGCTCGCCGCGGCCGTGCCTGCGCACCAGCGCATCTCGCCATTCGGCCGGATGATGCGGAATTCCGCTTCGTATGATTTCGCGCCGCGGGCGAAGCTCGCCCACGCATCGTGCAATTCCTGAACGTCGTCGGGATGAAACAGCGCCTGGATATTGGCGGGCGTCAGTTCGAACTTGTCGGGATCGACGCCGAGGATCTGGTACTGGCCTTCGTCCCACATGAAGTCGCCGTTGACCCAATCCCAATCCCATGAGCCCATCTTGCCGGCGGCGATCGCGAGACTGCGACGCTGCTCGCTTTCCAGAAGGCGAGCGTGCGATTCCTCCAGTTCGGCGGTCCGGGCGCGCACGCGATCTTCGAGCTCGACGTTGAGGCGCTCGAGCTGGCGCGTCTTGCGATAGAGCTCCGCGAACACCTTGATCTTGGCGCGTAACACCTCCGGCACCACCGGCACCGGAACATAATCGACCGCGCCCATCTCATAGCCGCGCAGCCGGTCGATATCGCTGACCTGGATCGCAGAGATGAAGATCATTGCCGTCTTCTGGAAGCGGGGATGTTCGCGGATCATGGCGGCGAGCTCGAACCCGTCGAGCTCCGGCATGCAGACGTCGACCAGGATGATGGCGACGTCGTTCTTGAGCAGGAACTCCAGCGCTTCGCGCCCGGACGAAGCCTTGACCAGGTTCTCGCCCAGTTCCTTCAGGATGACTTCATAGGCGAGCAGCTTCGCCGGCTGATCGTCAACCAGAAGAATGTTTACCTTTTCCTGATCCATCATCTGCTTACGCTGGTCAGCGGTGTAGCCACATTCGGATGGCGAGCAGCAACTGCTCGGTATTGACGGGTTTGGCGAGATAGTCCGAAGCGCCGGCTTCGAGGCATTTCTCGCGGTCGCCTTTCATTGCCTTGGCGGTCAACGCGATGATCGGCAGGCGGCCGAAGGACGGGTTTTGCCTGATGACGCCAATGGTCTGATATCCGTCCATTTGCGGCATCATGATATCCATCAACACGATGGCGATGTTGGGGTTCGATTCGACCAGCGCAATCGCCTCATGGCCGGTGGTTGCGGTTAATACCTTCATACCGCGACGTTCCAGCACGCTGGAAAGGGCAAAGATGTTGCGGGCGTCGTCGTCGACCAGCAGCGCGGTCTTGCCAACCAGATCCTCATCGGAACTGTTGAGCTTCTCCAGCATCCTCTGCTTCTCGACCGGCAATTCCGTGATCACACGGTGCAAAAACAGCGACGTTTCGTCGAGCAACCGTTCCGGCGACTCGACGCCTTTCACCACGATGCTTCGTGCCATGGTGTGAAGTTCCGCATCTTCCTCGGCCGAAAGTTCCCGTCCGGTGAACACCACGACCGGCACGTTCGAGAGCGTTTCGTCGTTGCGGAGACGGTCGAGCACCTCGAAGCCGCTCATGTCGGGCAGTCGCAGATCCAGAACGACGCAGTCGCACGGCTGGTTCCGCAACGTCGACAACGCTTCGGCGCCGGTATCGGCGGTCAGGATCTCGATGTCGTCGTGCCCGAGCAGTTCGGTGATGCTCATCTGCTCGGCCGCGTTGTCCTCCACGATTAGAAGGCGCTTGCGGCGGGGTTTGGCGTACTCCTTGATCTGCGACAGCGCCGCGCTGACGCCTTCCGTCGTCGTCGGCTTGTTGACGAAGGAGAACGCGCCGCGCGCCAGCGCATGCTGGCGGTCTTCGTCGAGCGTGATGATCTGCACCGGAATGTGCCGCGTCAGTGGATTGTGCTTGAGCTGGCTCAGCACGGTCCAGCCCAGCATATCCGGCAGGAAGACGTCGAGCGAAACCGCGGCCGGCTGGAACTGCTTGGCGAGTTCGAGCGCCTCAGCGCCGCGGCTGGCGACCAGCACCTTGAAGTTCTTGTCGCGGGCGAGGTCAATCAGCACCCGCGCATAATGCGGATCGTCCTCGACGATCAGGAGAATGGTGTCTCCCGGCTCGAGGTTGAGGCGGTCGTCGGGTAATTGCTCGATGGCCCGCTCCTGCGTCGAAGCGACCTGCAGCGCCGGCGCCGGCGTGAATGGCGAGGGGGCAGGGGTGCGCGGCGCGATCGTGGGGCCGGAATATTTCAGCGGCAGATACAGCACGAAGGTGCTGCCCTTGCCGGGCGCGCTGCGCAGATGGATTTCGCCGCCGAGCAGGCTTGCGAGCTCACGGCTGATCGCAAGGCCGAGGCCGGTGCCGCCGTATTTGCGGCTGGTGCCGGCGTCCGCCTGCTGGAACGCCTCGAAGATCAGTTTCTGCTTCTCCAGGGGAATGCCGATGCCGGTGTCGGTCACCTCGAAGGCGACGACGGCGGGCGCGTGATTGAGGATCGGATGCTCGGCGCTCCAGCCGCCGACTGCGGCCGATACCTTCAGCTCCACGCCGCCCTCGGCGGTAAACTTGAACGCGTTCGACAGCAGATTTTTCAGAACCTGCTGCAGGCGCTTGGAGTCGGTCACCATGCTGCGGCCCAAATTCTCGTCGACCGAGATCTTGAACGACAGGCGGCGATTCTCAGCCTCGTGCTTGAACGGCCGTCCGACGGTCTCGAGCAGATTCGAGGTCAGGATCTCCTCGGCATCGACCGTCACCGTGCCGGATTCGATCTTCGACAGGTCGAGGATGTCGCTGATCAGGTTGAGAAGGTCGGTGCCGGCGCCGTGGATGGTGCGGGCGAACTCGACCTGCTTCGCCGACAGATTGCCGTCGGGATTTTCGGTGAGCTGCTGGCCGAGGATCAGGATGCTGTTGAGCGGCGTGCGCAGCTCGTGGGACATGTTGGCGAGGAATTCGGACTTGTATTTCGACGTCAGCGCAAGTTCCGTCGCCTTTTCCTCGAGCGCGCGCCGCGCCTGTTCGATTTCCTGATTCTTTCTCTCCACCTCGACGTTGCGTTCGGCGAGCTGCTGCGCCTTCTGCTCGAGCTGTTCGTTGGTCTGCTGCAATTCCTTCTGCTGCGTCTGCAATTCGCCGGCGAGCTGCTGGGATTGCTTCAACAGGCCCTCGGTCTGCATCGTGGCCTCGATGGAGTTGAGCACGATGCCGATGCTGTCGGTCAGTTGCTCCAGGAAAGTCATCTGCGACGTCGTGAACGAGGAGATCGAGGAAAGCTCGATCACGGCCTTCACCTGGTTCTCGAACAATACCGGAAGCACGACGATGTTCCGGGGGATCACGCGCAGCAGCGCCGAATTGACCGGCGCCGTGTCGGCGGGAATATCCGCTATCAGCCGCTGGCGCTTGTCCATGGCGCACTGGCCGATCAGGCCTTCGCCGAACTGCACGATCAGCGGATGCGGAATGGCGCCGTCGCCGGCGTAGGACGAGAGCAGGTGCAATTGCGGGTAATCGGCGGTCTCGACCTGATAGATCACGCCCATATGCGCGTTGACCAGCGGCGCCAGTTCGGTCAGCAGCAGCCGTCCCACGGTGGAGAGCTCGCGCTGCCCCTGCAGCATGTTGGTGAAGCGGGCGAGGTTGGTCTTGAGCCAGTCCTGCTCGGTGTTGACCTGCGTCGTGAGGCGCAGGTTGCCGATCATCGTGTTGATGTTGTCCTTGAGTTCGGCGACTTCGCCGCGGGCATCGACCTGGATCGAGCGGGTGAGGTCGCCCTTGGTCACGGCGGTCGCCACTTCCGCGATCGAGCGCACCTGCGAGGTCAGGTTGGCGGCGAGCAGGTTGACGTTGCCGGTGAGGTCCTTCCAGGTGCCGGCCGCGCCGGGCACGTTGGCCTGGCCGCCGAGGCGCCCCTCGACGCCGACTTCGCGCGCCACGCTGGTCACCTGATCGGCGAAGATCGCCAGCGTCTCGGTCATGTTGTTGATGGTGTCGGCAAGCGCTGCGACTTCGCCCTTCGATTTCACGGTCAGATTCTGCTTCAGATCGCCGTTGGCGACCGCGGTCACGACCTTGACGATGCCGCGCACCTGTTCGGTCAGATTGGCCGCCATGAAGTTAACGGTGTCGGTGAGGTCCTTCCAGGTGCCGGCGACGCCGGGGACCTGCGCCTGACCGCCGAGCTTGCCCTCGGTGCCGACTTCGCGCGCCACGCGCGTCACTTCGCCGGCGAAGGCGTTGAGCTGGTCGACCATCGTGTTGATGGTGTTCTTCAGTTCGAGAATTTCTCCCTTCACGTCCACCGTGATCTTGCGCGACAGGTCGCCGCGCGCCACCGCGGTCGTGACTTCGGCGATGTTGCGGACCTGTGTGGTCAGGTTGGCCGCCAGCAGGTTGACGTTGTCGGTGAGGTCCTTCCAGGTGCCGCCGACGCCGGGCACCACGGCCTGGCCGCCGAGCCGTCCCTCGGTGCCGACCTCGCGCGCGACGCGCGTCACTTCGGCGGCGAACGAACGTAGCTGCTCGACCATCGTGTTGAGGGTGTCCTTGAGCAGCAGGATTTCGCCGCGCACGTCGACCGTGATCTTCTTGGACAGGTCGCCGCCGGCGATGGCGGTTGCGACCTCGGCGATGTTGCGGACCTGCGCGGTCAGGTTCGAGGCCATGAAGTTGACGTTGTCGGTGAGGTCCTTCCAGGTGCCGGCAACTTCAGGCACCTGGGCCTGGCCGCCGAGCTTGCCTTCGGTGCCGACCTCGCGGGCCACGCGCGTCACTTCCGAGGCGAAGGCGTTGAGCTGGTCGACCATCGTGTTGACGGTGTTCTTCAGCTCGAGAATTTCGCCCTTGACGTCGACGGTGATCTTCTTCGACAGGTCGCCCTTTGCCACCGCGGTCGTTACTTCGGCGATGTTGCGGACCTGGCCGGTCAGATTGCCGGCCATCGAGTTGACGTTGTCGGTAAGGTCTTTCCAGGTGCCGGCGACGCCGGGCACGTTGGCCTGACCGCCCAATCGACCCTCGGTGCCGACCTCGCGCGCCACGCGCGTCACCTCACCGGCGAAGCGGTTGAGCTGGTCGACCATCGTGTTCAGCGTTTCCTTGAGCTGCAGGATCTCGCCGCGCACGTCGACCGTGATTTTTCGCGAGAGGTCGCCGCCCGCGATCGCGGTCGCCACTTCCGCGATGTTACGGACCTGGGCGGTGAGGTTGCCCGCCATCGAGTTCACCGAGTCCGTCAAGTCCTTCCAGGTGCCGGCGACGCCGGGCACTTCGGCCTGGCCGCCGAGCTTGCCGTCGGTGCCGACCTCGCGCGCGACGCGCGTCACTTCGCCGGCAAAGGCGTTGAGCTGGTCGACCATCGTGTTCAGCGTTTCCTTCAGCTGAAGGATTTCCCCTGATACGTTCACCGTGATCTTCTTCGACAGGTCGCCTTTCGCCACGGCGGTCGCGACTTCCGCGATGTTGCGGACTTGGGCGGTGAGGTTGCCGGCCATCGAATTGACGTTGTCGGTGAGGTCTTTCCAGGTGCCGGCGACGCCGCGCACGTTGGCCTGGCCGCCGAGCTTGCCTTCGGTGCCGACTTCGCGAGCGACGCGCGTGACTTCGCCGGCGAAGGCGTTGAGCTGGTCGACCATCGTGTTGATGGTGTCCTTCAGCTCCAGAATTTCGCCGCGCACGTCCACCGTGATCTTCTTCGACAGGTCGCCATTGGCGACCGCGGTCGTCACCTCGGCGATGTTGCGGACCTGCGCCGTCAGGTTGGACGCCATCGAGTTGACGCTCTCGGTGAGATCCTTCCAGGTACCGGCGACGCCGAGCACGTTGGCCTGGCCGCCGAGCCGTCCCTCGGTGCCGACTTCGCGCGCGACGCGCGTGACCTCGCCGGCGAAAGCATTGAGCTGGTCGACCATCGTGTTCAGCGTTTCCTTCAACTGAAGGATTTCGCCCGACACGTTGACGGTGATCTTCTTGGAGAGGTCGCCGCCGGCAATGGCGGTCGCGACGTCGGCGATGTTGCGGACCTGCGCCGTCAGGTTGGAAGCCATGAAGTTGACGTTGTCGGTGAGGTCCTTCCAGGTGCCGGCAACACCAGGCACCTGGGCCTGACCGCCGAGCTTGCCTTCGGTGCCGACCTCGCGGGCGACGCGGGTCACTTCCGACGCGAACGAGTTGAGCTGGTCGACCATCGTGTTGATGGTGTCCTTCAGCTCCAGGATTTCGCCGCGGACGTCGACCGTGATCTTGCGCGAGAGGTCGCCACGGGCCACCGCGGTGGTGACGTTGGCAATGTTGCGGACCTGGGCGGTGAGGTTGCCGCACATGGCGTTGACGGAGTCGGTCAGATCCTTCCAGGTGCCGGCGACGCCGGGCACGATGGCCTGGCCGCCGAGCTTGCCGTCGGTGCCGACTTCGCGGGCGACGCGGGTCACTTCGGAGGCGAAGGAGCGAAGCTGGTCCACCATCGTGTTGATGGCTTCCTTGAGCTGCAGGATTTCGCCGCGGACGTCGACCGTGATCTTTTTCGACAGGTCGCCATTGGCCACCGCGATGGTGACCTCGGCGATGTTGCGGACCTGGCCGGTGAGGTTGTTGGCCATCGAGTTGACGCTCTCGGTCAGGTCCTTCCAGACGCCGGTCACTTCCGGCACCTGGGCCTGGCCGCCGAGCTTGCCCTCGGTGCCGACTTCGCGCGCCACGCGCGTCACTTCCGAGGTGAATACGCCGAGCTGCTTGATCATCGTGTTGACGATGGTGGCCGACTGCAGGAATTCGCCGCCAAGTGGGCGGCCGTCGACATCGAGCTGCACGGTTTGCAACAGATCGCCTTGGGCCACGGCGGCAACCGCGCGCGTGACTTCGCGGGTCGGCCACAGCAGGTCGTCGATCAGGGTGTTGACGGAGCCTTCCATGTCCGCCCACGAGCCGCTCGCGAGGTCGAACTTGACGCGCTGGCGCGTCTTGCCTTCGCGCCCCACCACCTGGCCGACGCGCTCCAGCTGCTGCGCCATGCGCTGGTTGGCAGCGACGATCTCGTTGAAGGTGTCGGCGATCTTGCCCTCGATCCCGAGGTGGTCGCCGGTCATTCGCACCGAGAAATCGCCAGCGCGCATCGCCTGCAAAGCGTGCAAGAGATCCTGTAGCGGATCGGACGCGCCGTTGGCGGCAGGTGGATTGGATTTGGCGACCCGGCGAGCGGAGGGTGATGCTCCAGGGGAAAGGTCGCTCATGGTGTTTCCTCGGCCAGTTCGCTCGAATCCCATGGCTGAGATGCGATTTCACGGATAGAACCGCTGCCCCATCGGCAGATCAAGTCGGAATAACGGTTAAGGTCGTGAAATCAATGACATGGAACTCAGCCCCATGTTCCCAATGCGCCGGGAACCCGATAGTTCCATTGGTCCCCAAATTATTTGGAACCCGAAGCGAAAACGCCTCGGCATGGCCGAGGCGTTGATCTTTTTCATCCGATCTCCGAGGGATCAGGAGCCCTTCGGATTGATCTCGGTGTAGTTGCCCTTGGCGTCCCACTTGTAGACGACGTAGTCGATCACCTTGATGTCGCCCTTGGCGTCGAAGCCCAGCTTGCCGAGCACGGTGTCCCATTCGCCGGCCTTGATGGTCTCCATCACCTTCTTCGGATCGGTGGTCTTCGCCTTCGCCACTGCCTGTGACCAGACCTGCATCGTGGCGTAGGTGTAGAGGGTGTAACCTTCGGGATCGATGTTCTTGGCCTTGAACTTCTCGACGATCGCCTTCGCGGTCGTCTTGTTGCGCGGATCGGGACCGAAGGTGAACAGCGTGCCTTCGGCGGCCGGACCCGTGATCGAGGCGAATTCCTTGTCGTTCAGGGCGTCGCCCGCCATCAGCACCGTCTTGAGGCCCTGATCGCGCATCTGGCGCAGGATCAAGCCTGCTTCCTGATGATAGCCGCCGACGAAGACCAGATCGACGTTGTCGCGCTTCAGGCGGGACACGATCGAGTTAAAATCCTTGTCGCCCTTGTTGTAGGATTCGAACATCTTCTCGGTGACGCCGGCCTTGTTGAGCGCCTTCTTGGTTTCGTCGGCGAGGCCTTTGCCGTAGGTGGTCTTGTCGTTGAGGATGGCGACATTCTTGCCCTTGTAGTTCTTGACGATGTAGTCGGCGGCAACCAGGCCCTGCTGGTCGTCGCGGCCGCAGACGCGCGCCACGTTCCAGAGCTTGCGCTCGGTGAACAGCGGGTTGGTCGAGGCCGGCGTGATCTGCAGAACGTTGCCGTCAGCGTAAGCTTCCGACGCCGGGATCGACGAGGACGAGCAGAAGTGACCGGCAACGAACGGGATCTTCGCGCTGGCGAACTTTTCCGCCACCGAGCGCGCCTGCTTGGGATCGCAGGCGTCGTCGCCGACCTGTAGCGCCAGCTTCTTGCCGAGCACGCCGCCGGCGGCGTTGATGTCGGCCACCGCCTGTTCGGCGCCGTTCTTCATCTGCCGACCGAACGCGGATTCGCCGCCCGTCATCGGGCCCGCCACTGCGATGGAGATGTCCTGCGCCAGCGCGGTGGTCGACAGCGCCAATGATGCGCCCAATGCCAGGCCGATGAGTTTCAATGATTTCATGAGGTATCCTCGCGGGTTGCTCGATTTCCGGGATACACCCGGCGGGCCGGGTGCGAAAACCGCGTCCATTGTCGGCTGATTTTACCGCGAAGTCATCGGCAATTTTCGGGCAAACCCACCGTCCCATCGCAGCATCTTGCCGCATCGGGCGCCAGGGTTGGCGGAACGTTACTCTCGCCGGCCGCCTTCCAGATAGGCGGCGCGGATTTCCGGGCGCTGCAGCAATTCGCTGCCGGTTCCGGAGAGCGTAATCAGGCCGTTGACCATGACATAGCCACGATGGGCCAGTTTCAGCGCGTGGTTGGCGTTCTGTTCGACGATCAGAACGGTCAGGCCGTCCTGCCGGTTCAGGGTCCTTATCGCATCGAAAATCTGCCGCGCGATCAGGGGGGCCAGTCCCAGCGACGGCTCGTCCAGCATCAACAGGCGAGGGCGGCTCATCAGGGCCCGGCCGATCGCCAGCATCTGCTGCTCGCCGCCGGACAAGGTGCCGCCGCGCTGGGTCATGCGTTCCTTGAGCCGCGGGAACAGCGCGAACACGCGCTCCAGGCTGATCGCCCGGTCGGACTCGCTGCTGTCGGTCGCGTCGGCGCCCATCTGCAGGTTTTCCGCCACGCTCATGCGCGGGAAGATGCGCCGGCCCTCCGGGGATTGCGCGATGCGCAGCCGCGCAATGTCATGCGTCGGCACGCCAGTGATGTCCTGGCCGTCGAATTCGATGCGGCCGGAGCGGGCGCGGGGCCGGCCGAAGATCGTCATCATCAGCGTCGACTTGCCGGCGCCGTTGGCGCCGATCAAAGCGACGATTTCGCCGGCATTGATATCGAGATCGACGCCCTTCAGCGCCTCGATCTTGCCGTAGGCCGCGCGCAGCGAGCGGATTGCGAGCAGGGGTGTCTTCGATGGGGCGCTCACGTGCCGCTCTCCATCACCGCGATCGCTTCCTCCTCGTCGGTGCCGAGATAGGCGGCGATCACCTTGGGATCGTCGCGGATGTGCTTCGGCGTGCCCTCTGCGATCTTGACGCCGTGATCCATCACGACGACGTGGTCGGAGATTTCCATCACCACGCTCATGTCGTGCTCGATCAGGAGGATCGAGGTGCCCTGGTCGGCGCGGATCGAGAGCAGCAGTTCGCTTAAAGCGGCGCTTTCCCGCGCATTCAATCCGGCGGCCGGTTCGTCGAGGCACAGCAGCGCGGGCCCGGTGCACATCGCGCGCGCGATTTCCAGGCGCCGCTGGTCGCCATAGGGCAGGTTGCCGGCGGCATCGTCGGCGCGATCCAGCAGCCCGATGCGGTCAAGCCAGGTCCGCGCCAGGTCGATCGCGGCCTGTTCGGCGTTGCGCCAGGACGGCGCGCCGATCAGGCCGAGAAACGTCAGGCCGGAGGCACGCATTAGTGCATTGTGCTGCGCCACCATCAGGTTCTCCAGCGCCGTCATGCCGGGAAACAGGCGGATGTTCTGGAAGGTGCGCGCGACCCGGGCCAGCTTGGCGATCCGGAAATCGTTCAGCCGTTCGAGCTGTATGGTGCGGCCGTCATCATGGGTGAGGCGAATGGCGCCCGATGTCGGCTTGTAGAAACCGGTGATGCAGTTGAATACGGTGGTCTTGCCGGCGCCGTTCGGCCCGATCAGCGCGGTGATCTTGCGGCGCTCGGCGCTAAACGTGAGCTCGTTGACGGCGACGATGCCGCCGAAGCGCATCGACAGCCGGTCGACGGACAGGATGTGATCGCCGCTCATCCGTGGCCCTCCTTGACGAGGTCGGACGAGATCGCTTCCTTTCGCGTGAGGAACACGGTCGGCGCGCGATGGCCGATCAGGCCGCGCGGCCGCCAGATCATCAGCAGCACCATCGCCATGCCGAACACCAGCATGCGGTACTGGTCGAGCCCGCGGAACAGCTCGAAGCCGCCGATCATGGCGAGCGCAGCGAGCGCTACGCCGAGCTGCGAGCCCATGCCGCCCAGCACCACGATCGCCAGCACCAGCGCCGATTCATGGAAGGTGAAGGATTCCGGGCTGATGAAGCCCTGCCGTGTCGCGAAGAACGCGCCAGCAAAACCGCCGAACATCGCCCCCGTTGCAAACGCCGTCAGCTTGGTCGTGGTCGTATTGATGCCGAGCGCGCGGCAGGCGACCTCGTCCTCGCGCAGCGCCTCCCAGGCGCGGCCGAGGGGAAGGCGGCGCAGCCGGATCGTGACCCAGTTGGTGAGTAGCGCCAGCGCCAGGATAATGTAAAACAGAAATACGATGCGGTGGGTCGGCGAGAATTCGATGCCGAGCAGGGCCGCAAGCCCGTCGTCAGCAGGCGTGAGCGGGATGCCGAACAGGGTTGGCCGCGGAATGCCGGTGACGCCGTTCGGTCCGCCGGTTACGCTCTGCCAGTTGATCAGGACGAGGCGAATGATCTCGCCGAAGGCCAGCGTGACGATCGCGAGATAGTCGCCGCGCAGCCGCAGCACGGGAAAGCCGAGCAGCACTCCCCAGAACGCGGCGAGAATGCCGGCGAGCGGCAGGCAGATCCAGAACGACAGCCCGAAATTGGTGGCAAGCAGCGCATAGGAATAGGCGCCCACCGCGTAGAACGCGACATAGCCGAGGTCGAGCAGGCCGGCGAGGCCGACGACAACGTTGAGCCCCCATCCAAGCATGACGTAGGTCAGCACGAGGATGGCGAGGTCGAGAATGTAGCGCTCGTTGTAGAACAGCACCGGTACCAGGAAGGTGAACACCAGCAGCACCGGGGCGACCAGGCGTCCGGCAAGCGACAGCGCGCTCCGCACCGGAGCGGGGACCACCCTGATGGTGTCGACCGGCCCCCACCATTGCCGCAGCAGCTCGATGAGGATGCTGCCGCCGAACACGGCCGCCACCATGGCGGCGAGGTCGCCAAAGCGCGTCCAGTAGGTCAGTTGTCCGTCCGGCCCCGCTTCGGTGCGCACGCCGATCATCAGGGAAAACAGCACCAGCGCCACCAGCGCGCTGATCAGCGACTTCTTGAGGATGAAAGCGGCGCCCGGAGCGCGCGAGGTTTGGACGGCGGGGTTTGCGCTCACGCGGCGGCCCGTCAGACTTTTTCGACTTCGGGCCGGCCGAGCAGGCCGGTCGGAAGGAAGATCAGGACCACGATCAGGATCGAGAACGCGGCGACGTCCTTGTATTCGACCGAGAAATAGGCCGACCACAGCGTCTCGATCAGGCCGATCAGGAGCCCGCCGAGCATCGCGCCGGGCAGCGAGCCGATGCCGCCGAGCACGGCCGCGGTGAACGCCTTGATGCCGGCGACGAAGCCCATGAAGAAATCGACCAGGCCGTAATAGAGCAGGTACATCATGCCGGCGACGGCGGCGAGCGCGGCGCCGATCACGAAGGTCATGGAGATGGTGCGGTCGACGTCGACGCCGAGCAGCGAGGCCATGGTCTGGTCCTGCTCGCAGGCGCGCATGTCGCGGCCGAGCCGCGTGCTCGACACCAGCCAGGTGAACAGTGCGAGCAGCACCACGGTGGTGACGACGACGATGATCTGGATGTTGGAAAGCTGCACGACAAAGCCTTCAGCGCCCTCGTGCAGCGTATAGCCGCCGGTGATGATCGGCGGCACCGGTTTGACGCGGGCGCCCTGGGCGACCTGCGAATAATTGGTCAGTACGAATGACATACCGATGGCGGAGAGCATCGGCGCCAGGCGGAACGAGTGCCGCAGCGGCCGGTAGGCGATGCGCTCGACTGTCCAGCCATAGAGCGCGGTGATCGCCATCGATACCAGCAACACGACGAGGAGTATCAGCGGGATGGCGGTGAGGCCGAACGAAACCAGGATCAGGAAGGTGATCAGGGCGATGAAGCCGCCGATCATGAAAATATCGCCATGGGCGAAATTGATCATGCCGACGATGCCGTAGACCATGGTGTAGCCGATGGCGATCAGACCGTAGATCGAGCCGAGCACGAGGCCGTTGATGAGTTGCTGGGCGAAGTAATCCATGCGCTGCCGTTTTTTGTATGAGGACGCGGCGAGAGCTCCGGCAGCCCATGACGACGCGTCGTGTCGTTTTCTAACAGGTGGGAACCGGCGGCGGCAACAGCGCCGGGTGCGGCTTAATTGGCTTGTACAGAGCTAGTTTTTGCGCAGCGGTTCCCCCGTCACAGTCCGGACACGGCTTTGCCTTCCGATGATCGCAACCGGAACTGCTGTTCCGCAGCAACCAATGCCGCGCCCCTCCGTTGATTCGGGCTACGTCTAAACAACGGAGATCCCTCGATGAACAAGATGAACCAGAACCCGGGTCAGCAGAACCAGAATCCGGGTCAGAAGCCTGGACAGCAGCAGCAGGGTGGCGGTCAGAAGCCGGGCCAGCAGCAGCAGGATCCGGGACGTCAGGGACAGAACCCTGGTCAGGGAAACCCCGGCCAGGACCGCTAGTCGGACTGGTTGGTTAGACTAAAGAAGGTCCCGCCGAGAGGCGGGACTTTTCTTCTTTTATGCGCGCTTCGGCCGTGATCGGGACACGAGTAGAGGAGGTGACGAGCGGGGCCGGGGCATTAAGGTAAACAAATGGTTTAAATTGCCGCTCGCGATCGATGGGCGTTACGTCGCCCACTAAACCGGCGCCTTCCACCGGGCCGGCGTAGCAAGCGGGAAGCGACATGGCTGGAAAGATCAGCTCATTTAACGGCGTGCTGCTGGCGGCCTATTTCATTCCGGTCTGGACCAGCACGGCCTCCAACATCATGGTTTCGCCGATCCATGGTCTCTACCAGCGGCCGAATATTTCGCTGGCGCTGTTCGTCAGCGATCATCTGCAACTCTCCGGCCTTTCCACTGTCCGCGTCGCCTGGCTGCTGGCGCTGGGGCGTATGACCGTGGTGGCGTTCCTTGCGGCGTTTCTGGTCTTCATCAGCCGCGCGTCGATCCGAAGGAGCGGCGGCTGTGACGAAGCGCTCGGCATTGCGCTCGCGCTCGGCAGCGTGATGAGTTTTGCCGGCGTGGTGATGGCCTCGCAGGTCGGCGAGACCGCGGCGCTGCGGCTGCATGCAGCCGAGCTGATGATGATGCTCGGTACCATCATCGTCATGCTGGTCGAGCGGCCGGCGCAGCCGCAGGCTGACGCGGCGCCGGGCCAGCTAAGCCTTCAGCAAACCTAGCTCCGCGATGATCGCGCCGGCTTCCTTCACGGCGTGGTTGGCCGCCGGCACGCCGCAATAGATCGCCTGCTGCAGCAATATTTCCTTGATGTCATCGGGCGTGAAGCCGCCTTCGCTAAGTGCTGCGCGCACATGCAGGCGGAATTCATCCCATTGTCCCAGCGCCACCATGGTGCCGATCACGAGCACCCGGCGGGTGCGGTGGTCGAAATGCGGCCGGGTCCAGATATCGCCCCAGGCATAGCGGGTGATCAGGTCCTGGAAATCGGTATTGAACGCGTTGCGGTTCTTGATCGACTTGTCGACCCACTCGTTGCCGAGCACCTTGCGGCGCTGAGCCATACCGTCGTCGCGGCGTTGGTTGTCGTCCATTGTACCTCCCAGAGTCGTCATTCCGGGGCGATGCGAAGCATCGAACCCGGAATCTCGAGATTCTGGGTTCGCCTCTTCGAGGCGCCCCGGAATGACGACGATCGTCTACCGTTGCGTCAAAAAACCGATCACTGCATCAGTGAAAGCGTGCGGCTGCTCGACGTTGGAAATATGCGCGGCGTCGAGCAGCGTCATGCTGGCGCCGGGAATCCGGCTGCGCATGAATTCGCCGTCCGCGACGGTCGTCGACATGTCGTGACGGCCGGCGATGATCAGCGTCGGGCTCTTGATCTTGGGCAGCAGCTCGCGCTGGTCGAGCGTCGACAGCGCCTCGCAGCAGGCGATGTAGCCCTCGACCGGCGTCGTCAGCATCATCGCCTTCATGTTGGCCGCGATCTGCGGCTCGCGCTCGCGAAAATCCGCTGTCAGCCAGCCCGCCAGCACGGCATCGGCGACCGCGGCGATGCCGCCTGCCTTCACCGCCTTGATGCGGTCGTTCCAGCGCGTCGGGTCCGGGTAATAGCAGGTGGTGTTGGCCAGGATGATCTTGCCGAACCTGTCAGGCGCGTTGGCCCCCAGCCATTGTCCGACCATGCCGCCCATCGACAGGCCGCACCAATGCGCCTTCGCGATGTTGAGGTCGTCAAGGATCGCCAGCACGTCGCGGCCGAAGCGCTCCAGAGAGTAGGGGCCGGGCGGCACGCTCGACTTGCCATGGCCGCGGCGGTCGTAGCGGATGACGCGGAACACCTGCGTCAGCGCCTTCATTTGCGGCTCCCACATCTGCATGGTCGAGCCCAGCGAATTCGACAGCATCAGCGTCGGTCCGCCGTCGCGGCCTTCGACGGATACGTTGAGCAGGCACCCGTCGGCGTCGATCATCGGCATGGCTTTTTTCCTCGTCATGCGCGGGCTTGACCCGCGCATCCATCCAAGAAGAGTCCATTCAACGAGATGGATTGCCGGGTCAAGCCCGGCAATGACATCTGATTACTTGTGGTCCAGCGAAGCGAGCAGCCGGTCGATCAGTGCCTGCGAGGCGCCCTGATAGGCCATCGGCTCGAACAGATCTGCAATTTTCTCGGCGCCGAGTTGTGCCGTGACTTTCGAGTCGTTCGTCAGCACGTCGCGCAGATGCTTCTTGTCCTTGACCGCCTTCTTGCTCGCGGCTTCGACCAGATGATGCGCGTCGCTCTTGCCGATCTTTTCGGCCAATGCCATCGCCACCGCTTCGGCCATGATCAGCCCGTCGGTCGCGTCGAGATTGGTGCGCATGCGCGCGGCGTCGACTTCCAATCCTTCGGCGATATCGACGATCGCCGCCAGCGCGCCCGAGGTGACCAGCAGCAGGGTCGGCAGCGTCGGCCATTCGGCGTGCCAGGGACCGGCGCTGCGCTCGTGGTCCTGCACCTGCGCAGCAAAAATCGTTGCCGCGAGATTGGGCGCCATGGTCGCCGCGGCAAGCGCGCTGGCCGCCGCCACCGGGTTGCGCTTGTGCGGCATGGTGGAAGAGCCGCCGCGGCCTTCGCCCGACGGTTCGAAGGCTTCGCCGACATCGGTCTGCATCATCAGCGACACGTCGCGCGCGATCTTGCCGCAGGTGCCGGCAAGAATCGCGACTACGCCGGCCGCTTCCGCGATGCGGTCGCGGTGGGTGTGCCAGGGCGCATCGGGCAAAGGTAGCTTCAGTTCCTCGGCCAATCTTTCCGCGACCGCCAATCCCTTGTCGCCCAGCGCCGCAAGCGTGCCGGCGGCGCCGCCGAATTGCAGCGCCAGCGTCTCGCTGCGCAGGCGCTTAAGCCGCAGCTTCGAGCGCTGCAATGCAGCGGCATATTCGGCGAGCTTCAGTCCGAACGGCATCGGCGGCGCATGCTGCAGCCAGGTGCGGGCGACCACGGGCGTGTTGCGGTGCTGACGCGCCAGCTTGGCAAAGCCAGCTATCGCGCGATCGATGTCGGCGAGCAGCGCGTCGATCGCGGCGCGAAGGCCGAGCATGGTGCCGGTATCGATGACGTCCTGGCTGGTCGCGCCCCAATGGACGTACCGCGCGGCGTTGGCATCGGCCTTGGCGACAACAGACGTCAGCGCCTTGACGAGCGGGATGGCGAGGTTGCCGGATCTCGTTGCGGCATCAGCCAGCGCGGCAAGGTCGAATGATTCGGCCTTGCACGCATTCGTGATCGCTACTGCCGCACCCGACGGAATCACCCCAAGCGCGGCTTCGGCTCGGGCCAGCGCGGCCTCGAAATCCAGCATATTCTGCAGGCTTGCCACATCGTCGCAGACCGCGCGCATCGCGGCGCTCGACAACATTGGAGCCAGCAGGGGGGAAAGGGACGTACTCATCTCTGTGCGACCTAACCATCCCGGCCTGTCAAAGCCAATGCCCTTGTCGCCAAGCACTTGTTGCACGTGCGAAGATGCATCGCTCATCGCCCTTCCTTTTGGCCCGGGCGTGCTTTACTTGGGGGAGAACAGTTGAAGCGATCCAGGAGGCACCCCCATGGCCATGACGATGAACGGCGAAGTCCAGCTTGCAGCGTCGCGCGAGGCCGTGTGGGCCAAGCTGAACGATCCGGAAGTGCTGAAGGCCTGCATTCCCGGCTGCGAGGAGCTGGAAAAGACTGAGGATAACGGCTTCCGCGCCACCGCCAAAATGAAGGTCGGGCCGGTCTCCGCCCGCTTCAAGGGCAAGGTCATGCTGAGCGACCTCGATCCACCCAACGGCTACAAGATCTCGGGCGAAGGCGAGGGCGGCGTCGCCGGCTTCGCCAAGGGCGGCGCCACGGTGGCGCTCACCGAGAAGGATGGCGGCACGCTGTTGAGCTATAATGTCGAGGCGCAGATCGGCGGCAAGCTGGCCCAGCTCGGACAGCGCCTGATCAACGGCGCGGCCAAGAAGCTGGCCGACGAATTCTTCGCCAATTTCGGCAAGGCCGTCCAAGGCTGATTCCGTCAAGGCTGATTCCGTCCGCCCACCCTGGCCGAACAGGCCAGTCAAGTCACTCAGGCCATGTCCCAGGCGAGGGGCTCCCGAGGTTGCTCATTACCGGGATGGCCCATATTATGGGCTTTGGAATGACTATAAATCGCCTGCGTTGCCGGTATATCCGGCGGTGCAGCCCAAGAGAGTGCTGATGGCCAAGATTTCCCTGATCGTGAACGGTAATCCCGTAAACGCCAATGTCGATTCCCGTACCCTGCTGGTCCAGTTTCTGCGGGAAAATCTCCGGCTGACGGGCACCCATGTCGGTTGCGATACCTCGCAATGCGGCGCCTGCGTCGTCCATCTCGACGGCAAGGCGGTGAAGTCCTGCACCACGCTCGCGGTCATGGCTGATGGCCATGAAGTCCGCACCATCGAGGGCCTGGCCGCCGACGGCGCGCCGCTGCATCCGATGCAGGAAGCCTTCCGCGAACATCACGGCTTGCAGTGCGGCTTCTGCACGCCCGGCATGATCATGACCGCGGTCGATCTGGTCAACCGCAAGGGCCACGACCTGTCGGACCATGTCATCCGCGAGGAGCTCGAAGGTAATCTGTGCCGCTGCACCGGCTATCAGAACATCGTGACCTCGATTGCCGCCGGCGCCAAGGCGATGGCCAAATCCGCTTAATCGATTTTCATCGCGAGTAGCGATCAGGAAGTTCTCATGTACGAATTCAAATATCATCGTCCGGCGACCGTGCGGCAGGCTGCCAATCTCCTGGTGAAGAACGAAGACGCCAAGGTGATCGCCGGCGGCCACACGCTGGTCCCGGTCATGAAGCAGCGGCTCGCCAGCCCGCCGCATCTGGTCGACCTCTCCCACATCGAAGGGCTCGATGCCATCGAGATGAAGGGCCGCTCGCTGGTGATCGGCGCCACTGCCAGCCATGCCAGTGTCGCGACATCGCCAATCGTCGGCGAGGCCATACCCGCGCTCGCCGAACTCGCGGGCGGAATCGGCGATCCCGCTGTGCGCCACAAGGGCACGATCGGCGGCTCGCTCGCCAACAACGACCCGACCGCGGATTATCCCGCAGCCGTGCTCGCGCTCGGTGCCACCATCGTCACCAACAAGCGCCGCCTCAAGGCGGAAGAGTTCTTCCATGGCCTGTTCTCGACCGCGCTGGAAAATGACGAGATCATCACCAAGGTGATGTTCCCGCTGCCGAAGAAGGCGGCCTATATCAAATTCCGCAACCAGGCCTCGCGTTACGCGTTGGTCGGCGTGTTCGTCGCCAAGCGTCCGTCGGACGTGCGCGTCGCCGTCACCGGCGCGGGCTCGGACGGCGTGTTCCGCGCTACCGCGTTCGAGGAAGCCTTGAAGAAGCGCTTTTCGCACAAGGTGCTCGACGGCATTTCGGCATCTGCCGAGGGGCTGAACAGCGATCTGCACGGCAGCGCCGAATATCGCGCGCACCTGATCGGCGTGCTGACGCGCCGCGCCGTCGAAGCGGCGACGGCGAAGTAAGCTTGCCGATTTCCGGCTTATCAAGATTGGCGATCCCAAGATTGGCTATCCCATGACTGCATCGGCGCTGCCCAAATCCGTCGATGGGATGCTTGAGCTCCTGACCTCGCGCGGCTATCTGGCCGAGCGGTCGCTGGCGACGGTGACTTACCTGTCGCTGCGGATGGGCCGGCCGCTGTTCCTCGAAGGCGAGGCGGGCGTCGGCAAGACCGAGATCGCAAAAGTCCTGTCGGCGGCGCTGGGGCGCAAGCTGATCCGGCTACAATGCTACGAAGGCCTCGACGTCGCCTCCGCCGTCTACGAGTGGAGCAGCGCCGCGCAGATGATCGCGATTCGCCTCGCCGAAGCCGCCGGCGATACCGATCGCGAGCAATTGTCGTCGGACATCTTTGCCGAGCGCTTTCTGATCAAGCGCCCGCTCTTGCAGGCGCTGGAGCCGGACGTTGCCGGTGCGCCGGTACTCCTGATCGACGAACTCGACCGCGCCGACGAGGCGTTCGAGGCATACTTGCTGGAAATACTCAGCGACTTCCAGGTCACGATCCCCGAATTCGGCACCATCAGGGCGCCGCAGCCGCCGATCGTCATCATCACCTCGAACCGCACCCGCGAGATCCACGACGCGCTGAAGCGCCGCTGTCTCTATCACTGGGTGGATTACCCCGATGCCGAGCGCGAACTCGCGATCGTCAAGTCGCGCGTGCCGGGCATCTCCGTCAAGCTTTCGCAGCAGGTCGTCAGCTTCGTGCAGGCGCTGCGCGATCAGGATTTCTACAAGTCGCCCGGCGTCGCCGAGACCATCGACTGGGCCACCGCGCTGACCGAACTCGACGCTCGCTCGCTGACGCCGCAACTGGTCGGCGACACGCTGGGTGCGCTGCTGAAATATCAGGACGACATCGCGCGCATGCAGGGCGACACGCTGCAGAAGGTTTTGAAGGAAGCGACGAGCGACTAGGTCGTCGTCATTCCGGGATGGTCCGAAGGACCAGACCCGGAATCTCGAGATTCCGGGTTCGACGCTGACGCGTCGCCCCGGAATGACGGCAGAGGAAACCGGCTCGACCATGACTAACATCGATCACCTCAATCCCCCGACCGGGCACATGGCCGACAACGTCATCGGCTTCGCCCGCGCGCTGCGCGCTGCCGGCATCCCCGTCGGCCCCGGCGCCGTCATCGACGCCCTCAGCGCGCTGCAGGTGATCGAGATCGGCAACCGCGGCGACGTCTACACCACGCTGGAAGCGATCTTCGTCAAGCGCCACGAGCACGCGCTGATCTTTGCGCAGGCCTTCGACCTGTTCTTCCGCGCCGCCGAGGACTGGAAGCACATGCTGGATTCGGTGCCGCTGCCGGACCACGCCAAGAAGAAACCGCCGCCGGCCTCGCGCCGCGTGCAGGAAGCGCTGGCGCAGCCCTCGATGCGCGACGAGACGCACGAGGTCGAGCAGCAGGAGCTGCGGCTGTCGGTCTCCGACAAGGAGATTTTGCAGAGAAAGGATTTTGCGCAGATGAGCGCGGCCGAGATCGCCGAGGTCACCCGCGCCATCGCCAATATGAAGCTGCCGCAGGCGGAGTTGCGCACCCGCCGCTATCAGCCGGACGCCAAGGGCCTGCGCCTCGACATGCGCCGCACCCTGCGCAGTTCCTTGCGCACCGGCGGCGAGATCATCGACATCCGAAAGCTCGGCCGGATCGAGAAGCCGGCGCCGATCGTGGCGCTGCTCGATATCTCCGGTTCGATGAGCGAATATACCCGCCTGTTCCTGCATTTCCTCCACGCCATCACCGACGCCCGCAAGCGCGTCTCCGTGTTCCTGTTCGGGACGCGGCTCACCAATGTGACACGGGCGCTGCGAGCGAAGGATCCCGACGAGGCGCTGGCGAGCTGTTCGTCCTCGGTGGAGGATTGGGCCGGCGGCACCCGCATCGCCACCTCGCTGCATAGCTTCAACAAATTGTGGGGCCGCCGCGTGCTCGGTCAGGGCGCCATCGTGCTGCTGATTTCCGACGGGCTGGAGCGGGAGGCGGACGCCAAGCTCGCCTTCGAGATGGACCGGCTGCACCGGTCCTGCCGCCGACTGATCTGGCTCAATCCATTGCTCCGCTACAGCGGTTTTGAGGCCAAGGCGCAGGGCATCAAAATGATGTTGCCCCACGTTGACGAATTCCGCCCGGTGCATAACTTGACGTCGATGGAAGGGCTGATCGAGGCGCTTTCGGCGCCGCCGCCGCCACACCACATCAGCCGCATCCGATCGGCAGCCTGAAGGAGGTTCTCCCATGCTCAACCGCGACGAAGACATTCTGCAGGCCGCCGAGAACTGGCAGAAGGCCGGCCACGGCGTGGCGCTGGCGACCGTGGTCGAGACCTGGGGCTCGGCCCCGCGCCCGGCCGGCTCCAGCCTCGTCATCAACGATGACGGCACGTTTCTGGGCTCGGTCTCCGGCGGCTGCGTCGAGGGCGCCGTGGTCACCGAGGCGCTCGACGTGATCGCCAGCGGCAAGCCAAAAATGCTCGAGTTCGGCGTCGCCGACGAGACCGCCTGGAATGTCGGGCTGTCCTGCGGCGGCACCATCCGCGTCTTCGTCGAGAAAGTCGGTCAGTCGTGAAACTGGAAACCCTGGCTCAAGTGAATGCCGAGCGCGCCGCGCGCCGGCCTGTCATCGTGATCACCGATACCGCCAATGGCGACCAGCGGCTGGTGAAGGCGAAGGACATCGCCACCGATCCGCTCAGCGCCGAACTTTCAAAACAGCTCCGCATGGGCAAGAGCGCCATGATCGAGTCCGGCGGCAAGAAGCTGTTCCTCAATGTCCACGCGCCGACCGCGCGGCTCGTCATCGTCGGCGCGGTCCATATCAGCCAGGCGCTGGCGCCGTTGGCGCGCTCGCTCGATTACGACGTGACGGTGGTCGATCCGCGCACCGCCTTCGCCAGCCCCGAGCGCTTCCCCGACGTGCCGCTGATCGCCGAATGGCCTGACGTGGCGCTGCCGCCGCTCAATGTCGATCACTACACCGCCTTCGTCGCCGTCACGCATGATCCGAAGATCGACGATCCGGCGCTGCTGCATGCGTTCGAGCGCGACTGCTTCTATATCGGCGCGCTCGGCTCGCGAAAGACCCATGCCAAGCGCGCCGAGCGGCTGAAGGCGCAGGGCGCCTCCGACGCGGACATCGCGCGCATCCATGCACCGATCGGCCTTTCCATCGGGGCGGTATCGCCGTCGGAAATCGCGGTCGCGATCATGGCCGAGATCACCGCCGAGCTGCGGCTTCCTAAGGAAACCGCGAAGGTTCAGGCGGCATGAAATTCGGGCCCGCCAGTCCGGCCGATGCGATTGGCGGGGTCACCGTGCATACGCTGCGGCAGGGTTCGCTGGTGCTCAAGAAGGGCACCACGATCGGCCCCGCCGAGGTCGAGGCGCTCACCAAGGCGGGCGTCAAGGAAATCGTCGTGGTCCGGCTGGAAGAGGGCGACGTCTCCGAGGACGAGGCCGCCGCCAGCATCGCGCAGGCAGTGGCGGGCGAGGGCGTCAATGTCGAGCGCGCCTTCACCGGCCGCGCCAATCTGTTCGCGGCGCAAGCCGGCGTGCTGGTGGTGGATCGGTCAGCGGTCGACCGCATCAACGGCGTCGACGAGGCCATCACCTTTGCCACGCTTTCGGCCTTCAAGCCTGTCGTCGAAGGCGAGATGATCGCAACCGTCAAACTCATTCCGTTCGGCGTCGAGGCGAAGCTGCGTGATGCCGCCGTGGCGGTAGCAGGAAAAAACACGCTGCGGATTGCGCCTTACGTCATCAAGCGCGTCGGCGTGGTCTCGACGCTGCTGCCAGGGCTGGCGCCGAAAGTGATCGACAAGACCTTGCGCGTGACGGCCGAGCGACTGGCCCCGGCGGGCGCCAGCATCATCGCCGAACGCCGCGTGCCACATGACGAGGCCGATCTGGCTGCCTCGATCAAGGAATTGCTCGGCCTCGGCGCCGAGCTGGTGATCGTGTTCGGCGCCTCCGCGATCGCCGACCGCCGCGACGTGATCCCGGCCGCGATTACCGAGATCGGCGGTGCGATCGAGCATTTCGGCATGCCGGTCGATCCCGGCAATCTGCTTCTGATCGGCAGCGCCGGTGGCGTGCCGGTATTAGGCGCGCCGGGCTGCGCGCGCTCGCCGGTTGAGAACGGCTTTGACTGGGTGCTGATGCGGCTGCTGGCGGGGCTGAAGGTCACGCGGGCTGAGCTAACCGGCATGGGCGTCGGTGGCCTCTTGATGGAAATCGTCACCCGGCCGCAGCCGCGCGTCGCCGATATCGAAGCCAACCGCAACGTGGCTGCCATTGTGCTCGCCGCCGGCCGCTCGACGCGGATGGGCGGTCCCAACAAGCTCTTGGCCGAAATCGACGGCAAAAAACTGGTGCGGATCGTCGCCGAGCAGGTGCTCGCCTCGAAGGCAACCGAGGTGATCGTCGTCACCGGCCATCAGGCCGAGCTGGTCGAGCAGGCCCTGGCGGGCCTCAATGTAAAGTTCGTCCGCAATCCCGATTTCGCCGGCGGGCTCGCGTCATCCGTCAAGGCCGGCATCGCTGCGGTACCCGAAAACGCCGACGGCGCCATCGTCTGCCTCGGCGACATGCCGCTGATCTCGGCAAAGCTGATCGACCAGTTGATCGAAACCTTCGCGCCGGACCGCGGCCACCTGATCGCCGTCCCCGTCAGCGACGGCCGCCGCGGCAATCCCGTGCTGTGGTCACGGCGTTTCTTTAAAGAATTGATGACGCTCGACGGCGACGTCGGCGCCCGCCACCTGATCGCCAAGCACGCCGAAGCGGTGGCCGAAGTCCCGGTCGACGGCCAGAGCGCATTTCTTGATATCGACACCCCGCAAGCGCTGGAAGCGGCGCGGCGGGGGTAATCCGTAGGGTGGCAAAGGCGCACTTGCGCCGTGCCCACCATGCATCCGCAAACTCGAAAGATGGTGGGCACGCTTCGCTTTGCCCACCTTACAAAACCTCCCATTCACCAAGTGGAAACTTCCACGCAGCTAGATTCTCCCCGTTACCTCGGGGGAGGGGATTTTGATCGTTTCGACCGTCGCGGCACAGCGCCGCGCGCTGTTCGTCGTTGCATTGACGCTGATACTGGCCGTCTCGAGCACCATCACCAAGGCGTGGGCAGCCGGCGCGCTGGCGGTCGGCAAATGCGGTGCCTATGGGCAGGCCTATGACTATCCGGCCGAGGCCGACGCGCGCACCGCGGCGCTGAAGCAGTGCAAGGGCAACTGTACCGCCATTGCCATGAAGCGCGCCTGCGCAGCCCTTGCCGTCGACATGACCAATCCCTGCGGCGCCCACGGCTATGCTGTGAAGCCGAAGATTTCAAGCTCGCTCAACGCCGCCACGAGGAAATGCTACGAATTCGGCGGCAAGGAATGCGTCATCCGCGCCTGGGCCTGCGACGCCAAGGGATAGCGCCAAGGGCGTGCACCCATAAAGCCGTGAGATGCTGCGTCGCTCACTTTAAGCGACGCAGCATTGATCCGTCCATCCAATCTGTGGAGCCTAGCCCGCCTTTCGCAGCTTCAGGCTCTCGTAGAACGCGGTTTCGAAGTTCATGTAACCGACGAACGAAGCCGGATCGCCGAAGGGCAGAATTTGTGTGGCCCAGAATCCGCCAATGCCATTCGCCCGGTCGATCCAGTAGAAGAGATTGGCAAGACCAGCCCAACCGAGAGCACCGGCTGGGCGTCCGGTAGGCGCCTGTTGGTCGTTGATCATGAATGTCAGCGCCCAGGACTTCGACTGGCCTGGAAAGAACTC
Source organism: Bradyrhizobium sp. WYCCWR15520 (assembly GCF_056174665.1). Classification (NCBI taxonomy): domain Bacteria; kingdom Pseudomonadati; phylum Pseudomonadota; class Alphaproteobacteria; order Hyphomicrobiales; family Nitrobacteraceae; genus Bradyrhizobium; species Bradyrhizobium sp. WYCCWR15520. Next base: position 93,446 of record NZ_JBWBWM010000007.1, on the reverse strand, counting down.
CGCGTCATTGGACAGCGAGGGGATGACACCCGGAAGGGCCGTCACCTTCTTGTCGCCCAGGTGGTTCTGCGCCGCCATGCGTACGGTCTCGGGCTTCAGCACGCGGCCATTCTCGCCCGCACCATCGTTAAGCCACATGCGAATGAAGCGCATGTAGTCGCCGACGGTGGCGTAAAGGCCATGGCCGCCCATGTGAACTTCCGGGTTGGCAGGAAGCTCGAAGTCCATTGGCGTGAGCGAGCCATCGGCGCCGCGCGCATGCACCCCGGCCAGCTTTCCGCGCATTGCCTCGGTGAGCTCGAAGGTCGTGTCCTTCATTCCGAGCGGCTCGAATATGCGCGCCTTGAACACGTCGCCGAGCCGCTTTCCGGTGATGGCCTCGACGATTTGGCCGCACCAGTCGATATTGGTTCCGTATTCCCATTTGTCGCCCGGATCGAACAGCAGCGGGGTCATCAGCGACGCCTTGGACGAGGTGATGACGCTGGATTGCCCTTTCTCCTGTGCCAGGCGATTATAGGTTTGGCTGAAGAAGTCGTAACCGAAGCCGGCGGTGTGAACCATCAGCATGCGCGTGGTCACATCGCGCTTCGGGGGGCGTAACCTCGGCTCGCCCTTGGCATCGAAGCCATCGATGACCTGAAGCTTGCCGATGTCGGGCGCGTAGGTCTTGGCAGGCGCATCGAGATCGAGCTCGCCTTGTTCAACGAGCTGCAGGATCGCCGTGCCGGTGATCGCCTTGGTGGTCGAGAAGATGGCGAAAACGCTGTCCGTCGTCATTTCGGCCGCCTGATCGAGACGGCGCTTGCCGGCCGCGCCCTCGTAGATGTTGCGATGACGGTCTGTGACCATCGCGACGACACCGGGGACGCGCGGGTTTGACGCAACGACCCCATCGAGGACGGCGTTTGCCGCCACATTGAAATTAGTGCTCATCGTCTTCCTCCGCTTTTCGAATGAATGCTGTCGATGGATATCGCGCCGCCTGGAGCTCGCGGCCGGTCGCACGCGACCGCGAGCGGTCGCGCGCACCGTCGTCACGACGCCTGGCGGCGCCGCGCTCATTGCATGGTGAAGCCCGGGTAGCCGTTCGCGGCGACCTCGTTACATTTCTGGTGATAGGTACCTACACCGCCGGTGTAGGACAGCACCCGCCGCGGTTTGCCTTCGACGTTCGAGCCGAGATACCAGGAACTGGTCCTCGCAATGAGTGTCGCATTGGCGGTCTCGTCGTGATGCGCTACCCATTGGTCTTCCGCATCCTTTGTCGGCTCGATGACTTTCAGATTCCGGCTGCGCAGGTACTTGATACAGTCGTCGATCCACTCGACCTGCTTCTGCAGGCACGTCGTCATATTGCACAGGGCGGCCGAGGGAGCGAGCGGCACGGCAGTCGTGAACAGATTCGGGTAGCCGTGAATCTGCAGGCCCATGGTGGTGCGGATATCCGCGCTCCATTCGTCTTTCAATGCCCTTCCACCCCGGCCGCGGATGTCGATGCGCGTCAACGCACCCGTTCCGGCGTCGAACCCGGTTGCCAGAATGATGACGTCCAGCTCGTGGACGGTCCCGTCCGCCGTCTGAAGGCCATCAGGGGTCGCGCGCTCGATCGGATTGGTCTTGACGCTGACGATCTCGACATTGGGACGATGGAAGGTCTCCAGGAAGCTCTGCTCCAGCGGCACGCGATGCGTTCCAAAACCGTAGTCGGACGCGGACGGAATGAGCAGTTCGCACAGCTTCGGATCCTGCAGCCGCGCGCGCATCTTCTCGCGCACGAATTCGGATATCTGCCGGTTGACCTCATCGTCGAAGAACATCTCGCCGAAGGAGGCGAGCCACAGCTTCAGGGAACCATCGTTCCAGCATGCTTCAAGGACCTCGCGGCGACGCTCGGGCGTGAGATCGGCCCAAGCGTGCTCGAAATCATACTCGAAGCCGGTGAATGTACTCGGCAGCTGCTTGGTGAAAAACTGGAATCGCGCCTTGTAGGCATCGACGTCGGCAGCGCTGTATTTGGGATTCTTCATCGGGATGATGTATTGCGGCGTGCGGATGAAGACCTTCAGATGACCCGCGTCGCTGGCGATCGTCTGGATGACCTGGATGCCGGTCGCCCCGTTGCCCACCACGCCAACGCGCTTGCCGGCAAGACTGACGCCCTCCTTGGGCCAGCGCGCCGTATGGAATAGCTGACCCTTGAACGTCTCCTGTCCCGGAAATCTTGACGTCAGGGGGGCCGAGAGCATGCCGCAGCAGGTGATGAGGAATTGGGCGTCGATCGTATCGCCCGCGTTGGTCAAAATCGTCCAACGCTGCGTTGCCTCGTCGAAATGCGCGCGCTCGACGGTGGTATCGAACTGAATGTCCTTGCGAAGATCGAGGCGGTCGGCGACGTAATTCAGCCAACGCTCGATTTCGGGTTGACCGGGGAATTTCTCGCTCCAGCTCCATCCCCTGTAGAGCTCTTCGGAGAAGAGATATTGATAAATATAAGCTTCCGAATCGAAACGCGCGCCTGGGTAGCGATTCCAATACCAAGTGCCGCCAACGCCGGAGGCGGATTCGATTACTCTCACGTTCAATCCCTGCTCGCGCAGACGGTACAGTTGATAAAGGCCGGCGACACCGGCTCCGATGACCACGGCATCGAACGTCGCCATCTTCTGCTTCCCGTTACCTCCACGTGACTCTGTGGCTGCTTGCGTCATGCTTCCCTCCATTGGCATTTGTTGCTGAAAGACACGCGACGTCGTTCGCCCGTCGCGAGACGGACGGCGCGTCTAGTTATCGTTCACGGCAGAACTGGCGGCTGGACGCTTCAGGTGCGCGTCTCTTCTGAATTGCCTGCTCTTATCCGTGTTGGACGAGGAAGCTAATGGCCGTCCTGCGTTCGCGGCTTGGATGAATTCCGCATTCCTTTGAACGAAATGGCGGGGGTTGGAAAGCCGTCTGCAATGGCTCTTGGCAAATTGCAAAACGGTCGTATGCTCGCCGGCGCCGTCTGGCCAAGGAATAGAGCGGTCAACCGCCCCAAATTCCAGATGCGGGAGATACGCGATGGGCCGATTGATCACGGTGGAGGAGCTTCCGCAATACGCCGGCGGCGAACTCAAGCTGGACAGCGTGGCGACAGGCATGCCGGAATTTCGCGTGAGGGTGTTCCGCTACGCGCCGTCCGAGATCCTGGTCCCGGGGGCGGAGAATTATCTGATCGTCAATTATCGCGAAGGCGCGACTTCCATGAACCGTCGCGTGAGTGGGCCATGGAAGCAGGATCACGTCGGCCGTGGCGTGACGACATTGCTGACGCGCGCGGAGCCTTCGAACTGGGTATGGCGCCACGATATTGAAGTGTCTCATTTCTACATCTCGCCCGCGCTCATGATGAAGACGGCAAGCGACGCCTTCGACCGTGACGCGGAGCGCGTTGAACTGCATGACCTGGTGCGCGCAGAAGATCCGGTACTGGCCTGGATCAGCGATCAAATGGTTCAGGAGGTGGCCACGGGAGGGCCGGGTGGGCGGCTCTGCTACGATGCGCTGGCGCTTCAGGCCAACGTGCACATCTTGCGAAAATACGCCTCTGTGCAGTTCAAGTTGCCCTGCGCGCAGGGACGTTTCAGGCCAGCCCATGCGCGGCTGATCGAAGACTACATCGAACAAAACATCTTCCGGAACATCACGCTCGAGGAATTGGCTGGCATCTGCAACTGCACGTCGGTTCAGTTCGCGCGCAAATTCCAGGCGCATTACGGAACCCGGCCGCATGCCTATGTCTTGAAACGCAAGGTGGAACGGGCGTGCCAGCATCTGCGTAAAGATCGTCTGCCGCTCAAGGAGATCGCGCTTCTGAGCGGCTTCGCCGATCAGAGCCATCTCAACCGGGTCTTTCGCCGGCACATGAACGTCACGCCGGCCGAGTATCGCCGGCAGCAGTGAATAGCAGTAATGATAGAGGCTGCCTTCGGTTGGCACAGAATGCCGGCCGAATGAGAGCCTGAGTCTTTTTGGGGAAGTTCATGCAATTCGACACCAAGATCGCGGTCGTGATCCGGACCGATCTCGAAGCCTGGCAGAAGCTCAACGTCGCTTCCTTCCTGGCCGGCGGCATTGCCGCAGCCTTTCCCGAATGTATCGGCGAGCCCTATGGCGACGCATCGGGCACCAAATATCTGTCGCTGATCGGCCAGCCGATCCTGATCTACGGCGCGGACCGCCCGGCACTGTCCCGCGCGCTGGAGCGGCCGCTGGCGCGCAACGTCACGCCCGCGGTCTATACCGAGGACATGTTCAAGACCACGCATGACGCCGCCAACCGCGAGGTGGTCAGCACGGTGATCCGCGCCGAGCTCAACCTGGTCGGGCTCGCGATGCGTGCCGAGCGCAAGGTGATCGACAAGATCGTCGACGGGCTGAAGTTTCACAGCTAGCGCGTAGAGCGATCATTTACAGCGATCGGCAGAGGTCGCTCTGATGCATGGGTTGTTCACGGTTAGAGATGCGAAAGCCTCGTTCTTTGCTGCCGTGCCCGCAGGATACCGAACGGGTCTTCCCGTTGGGCCAGCCTCCGATAGGTGGCCAGATCATCCTCCTGGATTGCCGGTCCCTCGCCACGTCGCCCAACAGAGCCCACGCCTGGTCCCAACGGCAACGAAGTGCCGACACCCGCATAAAGGTATCGATCACCGTAAGCCCGCTTCAATGCTGCAAATGTCGGCTCGCCGGTGCAGTGGCCCGGAGCGATATTCTCTACCTTGAACGTGTCCTTGAGCGCTGCCACGGCTTTGGCAATGGTCTCGTCCGAGGCGACGACGAGGTGGAACCCGCCGGCGATCAAGCGAATTCTGGGATTGATGGTTGTCGCAGCCTCGACGATCTTTTCGATCCCCGGATGCGCACAGCCGACCACGAGCACGACGCCGTCCGCGGTGTTGACGGCCAGCGACAACTCCTTGAGCTCCCTCGTGCCGGGGGCGTCGGACACTAGTGCAATCAACGTAATGCCGGGGGCAATTTCCGTTGTCTTGTCGATCGGCTCGATATTGGCCCGCTGCCAGGCGGTGCCAAATTTCATGACTTCCGGTGGCTTGCCGTCGTAATAGCGCATCTCCTCCGGTAAGGATTCATCCTTCCGGTAGAAGGTCGATGGCAGCGACGAGCCATAAATTCCGAATCCTTCCCTGGGCGCGTAGATCTTCACCGTCGGATTTACGCTCAGCACATGGTTCAGCCCAGCCATGTGATCGGAGTGGCGGTGTGACAGAACCACGAAGTCGATGCTGGTGAGGTCAACGTTCTTCGCCTTGATGTTCGCTGCGAAGATGTCCTGGTCGTTGCCTGTGTCGAACAGGATTCGTTTGCCCGATATTTCCACCAGCGCGGAGAAGCCCCAATCCTTTTTCATCGCCGCATCGGTGCCGAAAGCGTCGTAGAGGATGGTGATCTTGCCGGTGGGCTCAGCGGCTGCGATGCGCGTGGAAACCATGATGACGACGCCGGCAAGTGCGACCGCAAGAACAAGGGTTGTGCGAAGTTTCATGGAAGTTCCTCCTCTTCGAGAGACCCCCCATTTGCGCTTGCCTGTAGCTGCCTCCCGCGACCTCGCGATTGGGCGCTAGGTCAGCTCGCCGTCGTGCAGATGGCACGTGATCTTCTGATCTGCCGTCGGCGGTCCTCAAGGGACTCTTCCGATCAGGCTGTTTTTGCCAACCGATCAGCGCGCCGGAAAACTACGCCTTGGCTTTGCAGGTGTCACTACGAAAGTCGCGATCGGGATGCGCACCGAGCGCAAGGTGATCGACAAGATCGTCGCCGGCCTCAAGTTTCACAGCTAGTACGCCGTGTTCGAGCCGCAACCGCCTGCTCCCGAAACTTACAGTCCGACAAATCCACGGAGTTTTCTGACCGTCTCGGCAGCGTCCCTGGCTTCCTCGGTTGTCAGGACGGTGATCTCGCCATTACGTCTGTGCATGACGCTGTGATGGATAGCCGCGCCTGAGAGACCGTCTACGTCCGACTTCACCGCAATGTCGTCGATTTCGGAGAGCGCAAACTCGACGGGTGTCTTGTTCCACAGCAACATTTTTCGCTGCAGTGTCGCCTTGCCGGAATCCTTGTCGAACGTAAGCGTGGTCGAGCCAGCTTTCAGAACCAGCTTGCTCGGACCTTCTTCGATACTAATCATGGCAGGTCTCCGCTTTTTCTGATACGGCAGGGCAGCTATCGGACGATGCGCCGATAGACGACGCTACCTGTCTCTGCGACCGGTGATGATGATTGCTGCCAGTACATCGCCGGCACTTCGAAGGGACGATTTACGGCCTGCTGTCTGCCTGGCAGACAAAGTCACAACTCCACAATCGAAGTTGCGGGCAATGCAAGTCTGAGGACAAGATGCCTACCGACAAGCATGTCCGCCTTCCCTGGGGGGTGGTCGCATCTTTGAAAATTTTCGCAAGGTTCATATGCGGTGTCGAGGGACAAATTGCCGCCGATGCCGGACGGATCTGGCTGGGGGGTGCGAGGAAGGGGACTTTTTGCCGAGCAAGTCCCGACATTCACCCCCTCACGGGCAACGTAGCGCTTCCACGCACGCGCCGAAGTTCGCTATGGTGAGGAACGAGCGGTCCCGGAAGGCCCTTTGCCCCTGGCAATGGACTGCAATCGAAGGAGTAAGCACATCATGAAACGCCGTACGTTCCTCAAAGGTGGCGCCGTCGTCGGCGCGGCGACGCTGGTGGCGGCACCGGCGATCGCCCAAGGCTCGCCAGAGATCAAATGGCGCCTGACCTCGAGCTTTCCGAAGTCGCTCGATACCATCTTCGGCACGGCGCAGACCTTTGCGAAATACGTGGCTGACGCCACCGACAACAAATTCCAGATCCAGACCTTTGCGGCCGGCGAGATCGTGCCCGGCCTGCAGGCGCTGGATGCCGTGAGCACCGCGACCGTCGAGGTCGCGCAGACGCCACTCTATTTCTACATCGGCAAGGAGCCGGCGCTGGCCTACGCCACCGGCGCGCCGTTCGGCATGAACCATCGCCATCAGGGCTCCTGGTGGAGCTTCGGCGGCGGCGCCGAGCTCTGCAACGAAGCGCTGAAGCCGTTCAAGGCGCATGCGATCCTGTGCGGCAACTCCGGCACGCAGATGGGCGGCTGGTTCCGCAAGGAGATCAAGACGGTCGACGACCTCAAGGGCCTCAAATTCCGCATCGCCGGCATGGGTGGCCATGTGCTGGCCAAGCTCGGCATCGTGCCGCAGCAGATCGCGGGCGGCGAGGTCTATTCGGCGCTGGAGAAGGGATCGATCGATGCCGCGGAGTTCGTCGGCCCCTATGACGACGAAAACTCGGCTTCTACAAGGTCGCAAAATACTACTACTTCCCCGGCTGGTGGGAAGGCGGCGCCATGCTGCACATGGTGGTGAATGAGGAGAAGTGGAACGCGCTGCCCAAGCAGTACCAGGCGATCCTCAACCAGGCCGGCGCCGCAGCCGGCGCGTGGATGACCGAGAAATACGACAGCGTCAACCCGGCCGCGCTGAAGCGGCTGGTCGCGGGTGGGGCGGAGCTGCGCGCATTTCCGCAGCCGGTCATGGAGGCCTGCTATCAGGCGACCCAGGACCATCTGAACGAGATCGCCGAGAAGAGCCCGCTGTTCAAGAAGACGAAAGAGAGCCACGACGCCTACATGAAGGAAGTGCTGTTCTACACGCAGATCGCGGAAAACTATTACGACAACTATCTGCTCAGCAAGGCCCGCAAGAGCTGAGCTCTTCCCTTCGATGCGGCGGAGCCCGGCGCGAGCGCCGGGCTCATGGCGATGTCGGCGAATGCCGTTCAGCGGGATCGGCGCGCCGAAATTTTCAGAGCGTGGGCCGGCATGATCAGGAAGGCTGAAGAACAGGATGCCTCCAGTCTGGCTGCGGTGAGCATCGAGGTCTGGTTGAACACGTATCTCCGCAATGGCGTAAGCGCGTTCTTTGCGGACTATGTTCTCGCGGAATTCACGGCGCAAAAATTCCGAAGCGGGATCGGCGATCCCGAGCTGGCGATCTTTGTATCGGAAAACCAGATAGGAATTGACGGCTTCGTGACGGTTTGTTCAACGGCCTCGCCGCCGCTGGCCGGCTGCTCGCCGCTGCAAATCAAGACCCTCTATGTTCAACCGCGTCACCAGTCGGGCGGACGCGGCGGCGCGCTGCTGCGCCGCGCTCTGGAGCACTGCCGGAGCCTGGGTGGTGACAGCGTCTGGCTGACGGTCGCCGCCGAGAACCGCCGGGCGATCGGCTTCTATCTTCGGCACGGCTTTCACAAGGTTGGTACTGCGGATTTTGTGATCGCCGATCAGGCCTATGAAACCCACGTCATGAGAATGGAGCTTCGCTAGACGTTGCCCGACATGCGCTAGTGTAGGGCAGGGAGGAGTGCAGAGGCTTCCCGCGCTGGCGCCTCGGCTTCCCTGACGTCTTGCGGCGCGACCGCAAAGCGCAAATACTCTTCCCAGTTGGATTCCCGAAGGGAAGTCCGGCCAAGAAAGCCCGGGAGCGGGCAATAAAGGGAGAGGACGTCATGGCGCGGGAAACCGGAGGCAATGTGGCTGATGGCAGTCATTTCGAAACCAGCCGGCGCAGATTTCTGGGCGGTTCAGGCCTGGCGGCACTGGGCGCCGTGATGCCGCTGTCGCGCGACGGCGTCGGCATTCCGCAAGCGCATGCGCAGGCCGGGCCTGCCGCGGCTCCTGCGGCGGCCAAGGGACCGCAATATCTAAAGTATCCCGGCAAGAACGAAGGGCTCGTCGTGCTCGGTGAAAAGCCGCTGGTCGCCGAGACGCCGGAAAGCCTGCTCGACGACGACACCACGCCGATCGAAAAGTTCTACATCCGCAACAACGGGCAGATTCCGGAAGAGGCGAAGGATCCCGACGCCTGGAAGATCACCATCGATGGCGAGGTCAACAACAAGATCGAGATCACGCTCGGCGAACTGAAATCGAAATACAAGGCGGTGACGCGGCGCATGGTGCTGGAATGCGGCGGCAACGGCCGCGGGGCGTTCTCCCCGCCGGCGCGCGGCAACCAGTGGAGCAATGGCGGCGCGGGCTGCGCGGAATGGACCGGCGTGCCGCTCGCCGATCTCCTCAAGAAGGCCGGCCTGAAGCCGAGCGCGAAATATACCGCGCATTATGCCGCCGACCTGCATCTATCGGGCGACGCCAGCAAGCCGACCATCTCGCGCGGGGTGCGCATCGAAAAAGCGATGGACCCGAACACCCTGATCGTGTGGGGCATGAACGGCAAGCCGCTACCGAACATCCATGGCGGGCCGGTGCGGTTGGTCGTGCCGGGTTGGGCGGGCTCGGCCTCGCAGAAATGGCTGACCCGCATCACCATCCGCGACCGCGAGCATGACGGCCCCGGCATGACGGAATTTTCCTATCGCACCCCGATCAAGCCGATGGTGCCCGGCGACAAGGGCGATCCGGCCAATTTCCGCATTCTGGAATCGATGCCGGTGCGCTCGATCATCACCAATCCCGCGAACGGCGCCAAGTTCGCGGCCGGCACCAAGGAGCTGAAGCTGCGGGGCGCTTCCTGGGCCGGCGATCTCACGGTAAAGCAGGTCGACGTCTCGCTCGATTTCGGCGCGAGCTGGCAGCGGGCGACGCTGGAGAAGCCGAAGAACAAATATGACTGGCAACGCTGGACCGCGACCGTCAAGCTGCCGACCGACGGCTATTTCGAGATCTGGGCGCGCGCCACCGATTCCAGAGGCGCGATGCAGCCGCATCTGGCCGGCTTCTGGAATCCGCAAGGTTATGGCGGCAACGCCATGCACCGCATCGCCGTGCTGGTGGGATGATGGTTCGTTTCACCTGCCTCGCGGTGGCCGGCGTGCTCTGGATAGCGCCGGCCATCGCGCAAACAACTTTTACGCCGCGCGACGAAAGCCCGGAGGAGTTTGCCGCAGGCGCCGGGCGCGATGAGACCTTTTATGCCTGCACCGCCTGCCACGGTTTTCGCCTGGTGGCGCAGCAGGGCATGACGCGCGCGCAGTGGGAGGATTCCATCAACCTGATGATCCGCCGCCACAACATGCCGCCGCTCGACGACAAGGATCGCGACAAGGTGCTGAACTATCTCGAAGCCGCCTATCCGCCGCGCGCGCCGGCGGGGCGGGGAGGCTGGGTGAACCCGTTCGCGAAGTGAGAAGCGCAGGGCTGATCCGCTACGCCGGCTCCAGGCCGAGCGCCTTGGCGCTCTCGATCCAGGTCGGCAATTCGCGCTGATACAGAGCATTGCTTTCCTTGAAGCCGAGCGCGGGATCCAGCACGAAAGTGGAGAGAACCTCCTTCACCTTCGGATCGGCATTGGCCGCCACGAAGAGTTCCGACAGCCGGTCGACGATCGGTTGCGGCGTCGCCTTCGGCACCGCCCAGCCGGTGAAGCCGCTGATGGTGAAGAACTTCGATGTCGCGCCCTGTTCGGGCAGCGTCTTGACGTTGGGGATCGCGTCGACCTTCTTCGAATGCACTGCGAATACGACGCCCTTGTCGCCCTGCAGCACGGACTGCGCGGCGGTGTAGCTGCCCATCGCGACATCGAGCGTGCCGTCCAGCAGTCCCGTCCACATCGGCGCTTCGCCCCGGTAGTGGATCGGCTCGATCTTGAGATCATACTGCTTGTTAAGTTCGTTGATGGTCATGTGCGGCGCCGAGCCCGCGCTATAGGTGCCGAAATTCACCTGGCCCTTCTTGCGCGCGAACGCGACGAAATCGTCCAGCGTCTTGACGCCGGACGCCAGGCTCGCGACCAGCAATAGCCCGGCGCCGGGGATGATGCTGACCAGCGTCAAATCCTTGTCCATGTCGTAGCCGGGGTTCTTGATCATCACCCGGTTCATGACGTAGGTAGTCGAGATCGAGCACAGGATGGTGTGGCCATCTCCTTCCGCGCGCGCGACTTCCGCAGCACCAATCGAGCCGGAGGCGCCCGCCTTGTTTTCGATGACGACGGTTTTTCCAACCTGCCGGGAGATGAAATCGCCGAAAGCGCGCGCCAGCAGGTCGGTCTGTCCGCCCGCCGGATAGCTGACGACCATGCGGATATTTCGCGACGGCCACCCAGCTTGCGCCGATGCGCCGCGCGCGAGCAACGGCATTGCGGCGGCGGCCGCACCGGCGGCGATGAAGTGACGGCGATTGAATTTCGCGGACATGATTCCTCCCTGTTTTTTGGGAGCGTACCGCATCGCTCAGTCACTGCCACCCGCGCAGGTCGGGACACATTGGCGCATCGATGAAATTTTGAGCGCTCTTGATGACCTGCGGGCGAGTTAACGCAGAATGCAACCGGATTTTTTCCGCGTCGGAGAATATGCGCTAGCCCGACGTCGCGCTGACATAAGGAATGCTGCCGACGACGGCGACGAGCTGCACCGCATTGGACAGCATGCCGCCCCAATGCAGCCGCCGCAGCCGGCGCACCGCATCGGCATCGCCGGCGTCCCTGGCGTTGAGCTGGACATCCCACTGCCGCAGAAACCAGCGCCGCGACCAGACCGCGAACGCCGTGATCAAGCCGATGCCAATGGCGAAACCCGGCCGGCCGGTTGCCGCAAAAACCAGCGTCCCGATCACGCCTGCAATGCTCGTCATCAGGAAATGCGCATTGAACATGCCGCGTAACAATTGGGTGACGGGCGGGATGTCGAGCTTCACCAGCAGAAAGGCGGGCGAGGCCAGAAAGAAATAACCCATCGGAAAAAGCAGGATGACGATGGCGGCTAAGGCAACTCCGTCTGACGTCATGCAGTCACCCCTTCTTTTTCCCATCAATCGGGCGAGGGCCTTGCGGCGGCAACCTATGATGATACCGCCGACCGTCCCGTACCATTAGGCCTTGGTCGGATACGGCCTCAGCCGCGCTTGCCGCCAAGCGAGACGAAGGCCATCAGGCACGGCTCCGGCAACGGATTGCGCCAGCGATGCCGCGTGCCGTTCTGCACGATGCAATCGCCCTGGCGCAGATGCACCTTCTCGCCATCGTCCAATTCCAGCGTCATCTCGCCGCGAACCACAACGCCATAATCGATGGTGTCGGTGGTGTGCATGCCCGGGGTGTCGCGTTCGAAATGGTCGCCCATGCCGGGAAGCTTTTCCGACAATTCTCGCAAGCCGCTCTCGAAGGTGACATCCGGCGGCGGCTTGTAGCCTTCGGGGCGCTTCGGCGGATATGAAATCAGCCGGAATATCGTGCCGCCCGGGCCGGGAAAGCCTTTCGTCCCTGGCAGCATCGGATCCGGCTCCAGGCCGGTGAGGGCAGGCACGCCCTCCGTCCTGTAGAGTTCGTAGAAGGTCAGTCCCGGGTTGGCATCGATCTCCACCACCTTGGACGTGACCTCGAAGGACTTGAACACCGACTTGCCGGCCTCATTGCGGCCCGTCAGCGCCCGCTTCGGCGGCGGCAGTTCGCTCGCATCTTTCGCTTCGGCCGATTGTGACACCGCGGCGAGGGCGCCGCCGCCGACCATCGCGGAGAGTGCCTGCAGCACCTGGCGCCGATCGCCGCCTTTGAATCGTTTAAATGAAAGCTCCGCATCGTCAGCGGATTCGTTCTTGCTCTTGCTCCGTGGCCACCACTGCCAAGAAAACCGCCAAGAGAACCTGCCCATTTGCGTCTCTCCTTGTAGCGTGCAATCAACCTGCCGTTACAATCAAAGAATGAACGGCGAGCCGCGCGCAACTGTAACAAAGATGAAGATATTGGCCAGCCTACTTCCGGATAGGGCGAGGCTGGAAGGCGTGGGCGTGCGCCCTTTATCGCAACGGCGTGTTCAGCCTGTCGCCGATGACCTGGTAGAGGCGTGACGCGATCACGGCAGCGAGTGTCGATGCAACAAGGGCCATAGTGCCGAGCCACAGCAGGCTTGCGACCACTCCGGTCAGGGTCCGCGGGGTCGCCCAAACCCAGGCCTGCAACAAGGAGATTACCGCGAGGCCGAGCAATCCGATTGGAATGAACGGCAGGATCGTTACTGCAAGGGCAAACCAGATATGATTGCGTGTATCGCGGATCGCATTTTGCCAGCCGGCTCCGGGGGCATCGACGGCCACTGCCGGAAACAGCACGAGGAGCTGCAGGACCATGAGCCAGGCGACGATGCGCGCAGCGGCTACGATCGGCGAATAAAGATCGAGGGGAGGTCGATCGAAGTAATAGACAGGATTCTTCGCCTCCGCGAGCGTACCTAGGGTGGATGGGAAACTCATAAGAACAACAGTCACTGCGAGCCAGCCGAAGTACAATTGAAAACGCGGGCTGGACGGCTTGAAATCATATCGCGTTTCCTCCTCGCCGAGGAGCACAAGCCGGTGGACCGCGAGCAGAAACGGCGTCAGCAGGAAACAAAGTCCGACGAGGATTGCCAGCCGCATAGCTGCCTGGCCGAGCGGATCATAGGTCAGCAGCTTCCCCAACCGCCGCCGCAACGCTCCCGACCGAAAGGATCAGATAGGCGAACAGGGCCGGCCGCCAGGCCTTTCGCAGCACATGGCACAAATCCCAGTAAGCCCAGAACAGCGCAGTCATAATGGAGGGGCGTGTGCGATTCATGCGGAACTCTTGCGACAATGGCGAAACCATTATCCAGGCGCAACCTTAAGGAGACCCTTTCCCGCATCGTTAACGCACGATGACGCTGTCTATGTCGATTTGCACGATCTGGTTTGACAGAGCGTAGCCCGCATGAGCAACGCGATATGCGGAGCCTACCGCCCCGCATATCGCTTCGCTCATGCGGGCTTACTTGCTACTTTTACCTCACCGCGATTGGCGAGACCGTGGAGCCCGAGCCGCCCTGAATCTTCAGGGGCTGCATCACAAAGGCGAATTCGCCGACGCCTTTCTGCGCGAGCTCATCGAGCTTGAGATTTTCCAACAGGTGAATGCCGTTCACCACCAGCGCGATCTGGTGCACGGGAAGCGACAATTGCTTGTCGGGATTGGGCGCGACCTCGACGGGCCAGTTGTCGGCGCCGAGCAGCATCGGGTCCTTCGTGGCGAGCCAAAGCGCGGCCTGCACGCCGATGCCGGGACAGGACTTTACGTAACGCGGATTGTCCTTGCCGTAGAGCTTGCCCCAGCCGGTGTGGATGATCACGGCGTCGCCGGGTTGCAGCGTCAGGTTCTGCTTTTTCAGCGCGCCTTCGAGATCATCCACGGTGATTTCGTAATTGTCCTCCAGCATCTCGACGCCCTTGAAGGCGGCGACGTCGATCAGGACGCCGCGCGTGAACAGCGCGCCGACATTATGGATGCCGAACTTCTTGAACGCGGTGCGGTCGACGTTCTCGTCGACCTTCTGGCAATTGTACCAGCTATTGAGGTGGGTCTGGTGCGCGAAGCCGTCGAACTGCGTGCCGACCTGTCCGAGCTCGGTGATGACGATCTCTTCGTTCGAGCCGCGCATGTTGGAGAACTGGTTCATGAAGGTACGCTTGGTATGCACGTCGAAGCGCCGCGTTCCAAAGAACGCCATGCTGGGACCGAGCACGTGCGCCAGCTCGATCACCTCGCCTGATTTGATCAGCTTGGCGGCGTTCAGCACCGCCGCCGGCTTCTGATGATTGGCCGAACCGCGCTCGTCGGCCGCGCCCCATTTCGACGGACAGCGCTGGCTTTCGGTCGGCACCGTCCAGGTCGGTGCCTGCGCATAGGCGGCGGCGGAAAACGCAAGCGTGATCGCCGCACCCAACGTGAATGCTTTCATTTCAAATCCTCCCAAATGAGGGCGCTCTGGCTCGGCACCCCTAACGCAGATAATGCGGGTGTCATCGCGGCCAATTCAAGTCCGATGACGTGCCGGAGGCGGTGGCCCATCGGAAGTTGCGGCGATGTCGGTGACATGAAGGTGTCAGGAATGGTGTGTGTGCGTCATGACCTCTCGCCGAGCCCCATCCTGGCCGCGTGCGCGGAGGTCACCCGTTTGCGCCAGAAAACTAATTTGTTGTGCAGATTCAAACTGATTTGGGTCGTCCAGTCGTCGGCGCAAAAATATACTGCTTTCCCTCGCACCCAAATCAGCGGCAATTTCCGCGCGTCTCGTCCCGGCAAGAGGGGCGTATCGCGGTCGTCACGAACGCGGGACGAGATGCGGTGGACGCGAGGGCGTCGGTGCGCAGGTGATCGCAGGGTGAGTGAACCTCATGAGCGACCAGCGGTGCACAAGATGAACGGCGCTTGCTTCCGCCTTCGCTAACGCTCGTCGGACGGGTACCAAGCCCGGCGAAGCCTCTTGGCGAAGACGGGTTGCGTACGGCAAAACCGTGTGGTCCTGACACCCGTGGCTGGTGCCAAGCTGCCGGTGACTAATCTGATCCAACCGGATCGAGTTGGTCATCAAGCCGGCAGTGACGGAGGCCAGAGGAATTCGGCTCCGGGGAGAACACGGCATAAGCCGTCAAACCATTGCGCAGGGAATGCCGGACTGCTCCGGCTGTACCTGTATGCTCGTGTGCACATTTCTATCCACACATTGCACACGAGACCGCGGGTGCGGCGAGCACCCGGCATTCCCTGCACCCTCTCATTTGGAGGGGAGAGGACGTCAGATGCAAACCTCGGGCGCGGTGCGTCGCGAGATCGCGAAACTATATCCACCGTCATTGCGAGCGCGGCGAAGCAATCCATTGTCAACTCGCATGCGGAAAGATGGATTGCTTCGCGGAGCCTGTCATCGGGCGGCGCTTCGCGCCGACCCGTTGGCTCGCAATGACGGGGGTGGGCCGCAGATCATCGGATACCCCCACAAATGCGGCATATGACGCTCCCTCGACGCCCCGCAAAATCCTCTAAACGGCAGCGCGATCGGGGGCACGCCGATTTCGGTCACGCCCATGTGAAAGGCCGCTTGCGGATCCAGATTGACTATGACTGACTAGTCAGTCATATATGGGGCATGACAAATGAAGCCACCAAAACCGCTAGGAAATCACGCCCTAAGCCGGCCAATCGCCGGGCCGAGGCGAGGGCGCCGGCTGCCTCGAAGCCCAAACCCGCTTCCAGGCCCGTCTCGAACCGCGCCGAACGCGCCGCCGAACGGCGCGGCGCCATCATCGAGGCGGCGATGGACGAGTTCATTGCGCGTGGATTTGCGGCAACGCGGCTCGATGACATCGCCAAGCGCGCCGGCGTCGCCAAGGGCACGATCTACCTGCACTTCAAGGACAAGGAATCGATGTTCGAGGAACTGATCCGCACCGCCATCGTTCCGCTGGTTGTCCGCCTCAGTTCGACGCCGCCGCCACCGGGCGCATCGGTTCGCGACATGGTGGAGATGTTCGCGCAAAGTTTCATCAAGGAGGTTGCGAGCACACGGCGCGGCGATCTCGTGCGCCTGATCGTGGCCGAAGGGCCGCGGTTTCCGGCGGTGGCCGACTTCTATTACCGCGAGGTGGTGACGCGCGGTCTCTCCGGCATGCGCGCGCTGATCGAGCTCGGCATCAACAGCGGCGAGATCAAGCAAAAGAACCTGGCGCAATTTCCTCAGATCATGGTGGCGCCCGCGCTGATCGCCGTGATCTGGCAGAGTCTTTTCGGCCGACACGCGCCACTGGATGCAATCGCGATGTTCCGGGTGCATCTCGATCTGATTTTTGGCGAACGGAGAACGGCATGACTTCGTCGCGAACGATAACGATCCTGGCCGCGCTGGCACTGGCCGCCGTTCTCACCGGCTGCAAGGAGCGCAGGGATCCGGGCTTTCAGGGCTGGGTCGAGGCCGACATGATCTTCGTCAGCCCCGACGAAAGCGGCCGCGTCACCAAACTCAACGTGCGGGAGGGGGACGAGGTCAAGCCCGGCGATGCCCTCTATACCGTCGACGACGATTTGCAGCAGGCTGACCTCAATCAGAACAAGGCGACGCTTGCCAATGCACAGCAGACCTATGACCGCGCCGCGTCGCTGAGCAAGACCGGCTCCGGCACGCAGGCGAACCTCGATTCGGCGACCTCGGCGTTGCGCGTCGCGGAAGCCCGCGTCAATACCTCGCAGACCCGGCTAGCGCGGCGCAGCGGGTTTGCGCCGGTCGGCGGCACCATCCAGCAGATCTATTTCCGCGAAGGCGAGATGGTGCAGGCGCAGCGGCCGGTGTTGTCGATCATGCCGCCCGGCAACATGAAGGTCCGCTTCTTCGTGCCGGAGACGGAATTGCCAAAACTTTCGATCGGCGACGAGGTGAAGGTGACCTGCGACAATTGCGCGGCCGATCTCACCGCGAAGATCTATTTCATCGCGACGACGGCGGAATATACCCCGCCGGTCATCTACAGCCTCGATGAGCGCAACAAGCTGGTCTACCTGATCCAGGCGCGACCGAGCCGGCCTGATGCCTTGCGTGTCGGCCAGCCGATCAGCGTGTTCCTCAATCCAAGGACGCCGGTGGCGGTCAAGCGATGAATGCAGCGCCCGCATCTGCACCCGACATTGCCATCAATGTCGAAGGTCTTTCAAAATCGTTCGGCGGCCGCGAGGTCGTGCATGATCTCTCGATGCAGGTGAAGCGCGGCTCGATCTACGGCTTCCTCGGCCCGAACGGCTCCGGCAAGACCACCACCATCCGTATGCTCTGTGGCTTGCTGACGCCGGATGCCGGCGAGGGCACCTGCCTCGGCTACGACATCCGCCGCGACGCCGACAAGATCAAACGCCAGGTCGGCTACATGACGCAGCGCTTCAGCCTGTATCAGGATCTGTCGGTGCGCGAGAATCTCGAATTCGTCGCGCGGCTGTACGGCCTGCGCGACGCGCGCGGCGCCGCTCGCGACATGATCCAGCGGATCGGCCTGAACGGCCGCGAGGAGCAGCTCGCCGGCGAGCTTTCCGGCGGCTGGAAGCAGCGGCTGGCGCTCGGCGCCTGCACGCTGCCCAATCCGCAATTGCTGCTGCTGGACGAGCCGACCGCCGGCGTCGATCCCAAGGCGCGGCGCGATTTCTGGAACGAGATCCACGCGCTCGCCGCCGAAGGGCTGACGGTGCTGGTCTCGACTCATTACATGGACGAGGCCGAGCGCTGCCACGAGATCGCCTACATCGCCTACGGCCATCTGCTGGCGCACGGCACGGTGGACGAGGTGATCGCGAAGTCGGCGTTGTCGACCTGGACCGTCTCGGGCGACGACCTCAACGGGCTTGCGGCCGAACTCACCGGCAAGCCGGGCATCGACATGGTAGCCCCGTTCGGCACCAGCCTGCACGTCTCGGGGCGTGACAAGTCCGCGCTCGAAGCGACGATTGCGCCTTACCGCGACAGGAGGGGATGGCGCTGGGAGGACTCTGAGCCGTCGCTGGAAGACGTGTTCATCGATCTCATGAACCGCTCAAAGGACAATTTCCAATGAGTGTGACCGACGTTGCCGGGCAGAATCGCGACGTGCCGGAGCCGGGCTTCGGCTTCTGGCGCCGCAGCTATGCGATGCTTGTGAAGGAATTCATCCAGCTCCGCCGCGACCGGGTGTCGTTCGCGATGATCGTGATGATCCCGGTGATGCAGCTATTGCTGTTCGGCTATGCCATCAACACCACGCCGCGCCATCTGCCGACGGCGGTGCTGGTACAGGAGGACAGCGATCTGGCGCGCTCGGTGCTGAAGGCGATGGAGAATACCAGCTACTTCCGCTTCACCCGCGAAGTGCACAGCGTCGCCGAATTCGACGATCTCCTGCAGTCCGGCAAGGTGCTGTTCGGGGTCGAGATCCCGCGCGGCTTCGAGCGTGCGGTGCGTCGCGGCGACCGTCCGGCGCTGCTGGTCGCCGCCGACGCGACCGATCCGGTCGCGGCCGGCTCTGCGCTCGGCTCGCTCGGTGCCCTGGTGCAGACCGCGCTGGCGCATGACCTCCACATCGGCGATCCGCCTGAGATGCCGTTCGAGATCAGGGCGCATGCCCGCTACAACCCGGCGGCAGAGTCGCGGCTCAACATCGTGCCCGGCCTGGTCGGCACCATCCTCACCATGACCATGCTGATCTTCACTGCGCTGTCGGTGACGCGCGAAATCGAGCGCGGTACCATGGAGAGCCTGCTGTCGATGCCGATCAAGCCGGTGGAGGTGATGTTCGGCAAGATCATTCCTTACGTGATCGTCGGCTTCGTCCAGGCCACGCTGATCGTCAGCATTGGGGTCCTGCTGTTCGGAGTGCCGATCCTCGGCAGCGTGGTGCTGTTGGCGGCGCTGACGACACTGTTCATCACCACCAACCTGTCGATCGGCTACACCTTCTCCACCATCGTGCAGAACCAGTTGCAGGCGATGCAGATGTCGATGATGTTCTTCCTGCCCAGCATTCTCCTGTCCGGATTCATGTTTCCGTTCGCGGGCATGCCGGTCTGGGCGCAATATCTTGGCGAGGCGCTGCCGCTGACCCATTACATCCGCATCGTCCGCGCCATCATGCTGAAGGGCGCGGCGCCTTCCAACCTGCAGTACGACACGATTGCACTCATTGCACTGATGCTGGTGGCGATGACGATCGCCGTAACGCGCTTCCGTCGCACACTGGACTGAGAGTATAAATGCTCGCAGCAAGTAGTCGGTGGAGAGTGTGCCGCGTCATTGCGAGGAGCGAAGCGACGAAGCAATCCATCTCACCGCAAGCGGCGGCGTGGATTGCTTCGCTTCGCTCGCAATGACGGCTGAGACGGACGCGGCTTGAGTGCGATAGACGGAAGGCCGGCAACAGGTAAGGCGATGGCAGGGTTCTGGGGCAAGAAGAAAGACGGGAAAGAGCTGGCGGTCTCGCCCGACTTCCAGCGCGCATTGACGCAGGAAGTGATGGCGACCGAGCTGCTCCGGATCAAAACGCTGATTGCGACGACCGTCCTGCTGTCCGCCATTCTCTGGACCGTCTATTTGTTCGCGCCCGAGAAGGTGAGTCAGGTCTGGCACGGCAATCTCAAGCCGCACTATCTCTATTCGGTGATGGTGCCGTTCATCCTGTTCGAGCTGTGGGTGCATGGGGCGATCACCCGGCATATGCGGGAGGGCCGCGACCTGCCTCTGTTCAGGCGCTATCTCGGCGCGCTGATCGAAACCTCGATGCCGACGGTTGCGCTGGCCCTGCACATCAACAGCATGGGATCCGTAGCCGCACTCGGTTTCGTGGTCCCGATGACCTATTTCATCTTCATCATCCTCTCCACGCTACGGCTGGATTTCTGGCTCTCAACTTTCACCGGCTTCGTCGCGGCGGCGCAGCTGCTTGCGATGGCGCTGTTCTATCATCCGGACCCCGGCCAGGAGCCAAACGTCTTCTATCATGCCGCGCGCAGCCTGATCCTCCTGATCGGCGGCGTGCTCGCCGGCGCGGTCGGGCATCAGTTGCGGCGGCAATTCGAAAAGAGCATCAGGGCCGCCACGGCACGCGACCGCATCACCAACCTGTTCGGCCAGCACGTCTCGCCGCAGGTGGTGGAACGCCTGATGGCGGAAGGTACGCGAACCGACAGCGACATCCGCCGCGTTGCCGTCATGTTCGTCGATTTCCGCAGCTTCACCGCAGGCGCGCGCACACGCACGCCGCAGGAAGTGGTTGATAGGCTCGACGGTGCGTTCGCGGTGCTGGTGGAGATCCTCGATCGCCACGGCGGCATCGTGAACAAGTTTCTGGGCGACGGATTTTTGGCGTTGTTCGGCGCGCCGCTCCATGCGCCGGACCCCGCGCACAGGGCAGTCGCTGCGGCGCGCGAGATGCTGGAAGCCAATTCAAGGATCAATGAGGAGACGAGCTGGCCGCTGCGCATCGGCATTGGCATTCACCTCGGCGAAGTGGTCGCCGGCAATATCGGCTCGCCGCGGCGCAAGGAATACACCGTGATCGGCGACACCGTGAATTTTGCCTCGAGGCTCGAAGCGCTCAACAAGGATTTCAACTCGCAATTCCTGATCTCGGAAGCGGTCCGCGACGCGCTGGGTGAGGCGTGCGGCGATGCCGTCTCGCTCGGCGAGGTCGAGGTCAGAGGCTATGAGCGGCCGATGGCCGTGTGGCGGTTGGGATAGGGGAGTATCGACATGCAGCGGCGTTACATCACTGTGGACGTTTTCACCGATCGCGCCTTCGGCGGCAATCCGCTCGCCGTGGTGCTCGATGCCGGCGGGCTGTCGACCGAACAGATGCAAGCGATCGCCAGAGAATTCAATTATTCGGAGACGACCTTCGTGCTGCCGCCGGCCGATCGCGCACACGACGCGCAGGTCCGCATCTTCACCGTGAATCGGGAGATACCCTTCGCCGGTCATCCCAATGTCGGCACCGCCTTCGTGCTGGCGACGCTGGCGGAAAAACCGCCGGCGCGGCTGTTGTTCGAGGAGGGGGCAGGGCTCGTGCCGGTCGAGATCGTGACCGAGGACGGCAAGGTCGTCAGCACCGAATTCACCGCGCCGCAGCCGTTGAAGCGGATGTCGCATGTCAGCGCCGAGCAGGCTGCGGCTCTGCTTTCGCTGTCGGCGAGCGATGTGAGAACGGACCGGCATCCGCCGCAGGTCATCTCGGTGGGGCTGGCGTTCGTTGCGGTTGAGCTAGCCTCGCGCGAGGCGTTGCGACGGGCGCGGCCCGATGCTGCGGCGTTTGCAAACATCTTCCCGTGCGACGGCAGCGATGCGGTCTACTTCTACACGCGTGATGTGTCAGTCGGTGAGAGGCCGTGCGACTTGCAGGCGCGCATGTTCCATCCCGGCGCCAGCGGGCTATCAGAAGATCCCGCGACCGGCAGCGCGACGGCCGCCGCCGCAGCACTGCTCGCCGACCTCGACGACATCAGGGATGGCGAGCTGAGATTGCGGATCGGGCAGGGCGTCGACATGGGCCGGCCGAGCCTGTTGCTGACCCGCGTCCGCAAGCAGAACGGCGCCATCGCGTCCATTCACGTCGGCGGCAGCAGCGTGAAGATGATGGAAGGAACGTTCCGGCTGGCGGGCGAGCGCTGAGGCACGATGGCGTCACCCCGTCGTTGCGAGCGAAGCGAAGCAATCCATCGCGCGGCAAATGCAGAGAGAATGGATTGCTTCGTCGCTACGCTTCTCGCAATGACGGCTGCTACACCTGCGGCGCGACGAGATTCTCCACCTTCACGCCGTCGCGATCCTCGATGATCTCGGCGATCCATTGCCGGTGACAATGCGTATGATCTCGCTCGTAGCAGAGAATGCAGATCGGACCTGACTTCTTCACCAGCGCCGACAACTCGTCGAGCTCCTCCTTCGCCTGAGCCGTCTTCAGATGCGCCGAATAGATCCTGTGCAAGAGACCGAACTTGCCGCTGCGCGCCGCCTCGCGGCCGGACTTCGGCGTGCCCAGCCCCTTCAGGTGCAGATAGGAAATGCCGCGCTCGTCGAGGCCGGCCGCGAGCTGATTCTTGGAAAAGCCCGGCCGGCGCGACGCCGCCACTGCGCGTACATCGACCAGAAGCTTGACGCCGGCGGCTTCCAGCTCGTCGAGTACCGCCTTCGCCGGCGTCTGCTCATAACCGATGGTGA
Source organism: Bradyrhizobium sp. WYCCWR15520 (assembly GCF_056174665.1). Taxonomy (NCBI): domain Bacteria; kingdom Pseudomonadati; phylum Pseudomonadota; class Alphaproteobacteria; order Hyphomicrobiales; family Nitrobacteraceae; genus Bradyrhizobium; species Bradyrhizobium sp. WYCCWR15520. The sequence goes on along the minus strand of NZ_JBWBWM010000007.1, from coordinate 70,914 downwards.
AGAGGCGCTTGGTCTTGCGGGCCATATCGATCCAGACATTATGTCGCTGGCACAAGGCTACGGTACTGGCCGTTCGATGGCTACATCCGCGTTGCCGACAGGGACGGCATACCGCATAGTTGCGGCAAAGAGCCAGTCGCTGGCCGTTGCCACAGGGGGAATGCAATGAACCGAATTTGCTGCTCGTTGACGTGGATGCTCGCATGCCTCGTGTTGGGTATTGCCGCAGCGCACGCACAGGGCGGCTACCCCGATCGTGCGGTGAAGATCATCGTCCCGATCGGTCCCGGCGGCAGCTACGATCTGGTCGGACGGCAGCTGGCGGACGCGCTGTCGAAGCGGATGGGGCAGGCCTTCGTTGTCGAGAACAAGCCGGGCGCCGGCACGGTTGTTGGCACGCAGGCGGCAAGCCAGAGCGAGCCGGATGGCTACACGCTGGTGGTCGGCGGGCTCTCCAACATGGCCTTCAATTCGGCGCTGTATTCCAAACTCGCCTACGATCCGCGCAAGGATTTCGTGCCGGTAGCGCTGATCTACAAGTTCGGCTACGTCATGGTCGGCCGCAAGGATCTGCCGCATGGCAAGCTACAAGATATTGTCGCCGCGGCAAAGGCCAACCCGGGCTCGATCTCGGTGGCGACCGCCGGCGTCGGCACCGGCCAGCATCTGGTCGCCGCCGCCTTCATGAAGGCCGCGGGCGTGAAATTCCTGGAAGTGCCCTACAAGGGTTCGCCGCCGGCCTTCACCGATCTGCTCGCGGGCCGCATCGACCTGTTTTTCGATTCGAACGCTGCCGGGCTCCCTTACGTTCAGTCGGGCCAGGCGAAAGGCATTGCGCTGCTGTCGTCGAAGCGCAGCCCGCTCGCGCCCGATGTGCCGACGATGTCGGAAGCCGGCGTATCCGGCCTCGATGTCGATTCCTGGCTCGGGATCTTCGCGCCCGCCAAGACGCCGCCGGAGGTGATCGCAAAGCTGCGCCGGGAAATCCGCGCCTCGCTGCCCGAACTCAAGGACCGCTTCGAGAAGAGCGGCGGTGAGGTGTGGGATCTGCCGGACGATAAGGTCGACGCCTTCGTCGCCTCCGAATACGAGAGCTGGACCAAGCTGATCCGCGAGGCCGGCATCAAGCTCGATTGACGCCGGATTACTTCACCCGCTCGATCAATTCCATCGCACCCGCCGGCGCGCGCACCTTGCCCTCGTGGATCACATAGGCAAATACGTCGCGCGGCGCCTTCGCAGGCTTGGCGGTCTTGTCGACCCGCGGCAGATCGTCCGGCTCGCCACCGGCGGCCCAGGCCTGGAAGCGCTTGGCCCAGGCGTCGAGCTGCTTCGGCGGGTAACACGTCTTGAGCTCGTCATTGCCCTTCTGCAGCCGCGCATAAACGAAGTCGCTGACCACATCGGCAATCGCGGGATATTTGCCGTGCTCGGCGAACACCACCGGCGTTTCGAACTCGCGCAGCAAGGCAACGAACTCCGGCACGCAGAAACTGTCATGCCGCACCTCGACCACGTGACGGAGCGCGCGGCCGTCGAGCTTACGCGGCAAGAGCTCGAGGAATTTGCCGAAATCGGCGCTATCGAATTTTTTGGTCGGCGCGAACTGCCAGAGCACCGGGCCGAGCCGGTCGCCAAGCTCCATCACACCGGAATCGTAGAAGCGCTTCACGGAATCGCCGGCCTCCGCCAGCACACGGCGGTTGGTCGCGAAGCGCGGTCCCTTCAATGAGAACACGAAACCATCAGGCACTTCACGCGCCCATTTGCGAAAACTCTCCGGCTTCTGCGAGCCGTAATAGGTGCCGTTGATCTCGATCGAGGTCAGTTTCGACGCGGCATAGGACAGCTCCTTCGCCTGCGCGAGTTTCTCGGGATAAAAGACCCCGCGCCACGGCTCAAAGGTCCAGCCGCCGATGCCGATATAGATGCTGCCGCTGTTTTTCGCGGTCGATTTGGAAGCCTTGCTCACGGGAAGACTCTTCGGAAGAGGGGCGGGATGTGGCCGATGTTAGCCACATCGGCTTCCATTGGCCAGTTTCCAAGCGAAATCATACGAAAAAGGCTCCGGAGCCCCGGAGCCTTTTGCATCCCATTTGCCAAGCAGATTCGCCGGATGCCCGTTACGACTTGCCGCGTGTTTCCGGCGCCTTGCCCACCAGGCCCTGAAATGGCTGGAAGGTCTGCTTGGCGAGCTTGCTGTGAAGTTCGCAGATCTTCTGCGACTCGGCCACGGAGTTCTCGTAAGCCCGCTTCACAAATTCGCTTTGAACCGTCATCGCCTTGTCAAGCGAGCGAACGCTGCTGAGCTGTTCGACAAAGGATCCGAATTCCTCGAGCGATTTCCGTGTGTAGTCGCGATAGGCGTTGGCGATGGTCTGCAGGCTCACCGGCGCGGGCTCCGCCGCCGACTCGACCGGTGCGGGCTGAACCGGCGCGGACTCGACTGGTGCAGGCTCGACCGGTGCAGGCTCGATCGACGCGACCTCGGCCGGCGCGGGCTCGACCGGCGAGGGTGCCGGCTGCAGCTCAGGCGACGCGGCGACGGCTTCGACCGGGGTGTCGACAGCCGGCTGATCCAGCTTCGGGCTCTCCACGTGAGCGGGCTCCGGCTGCAGCTGACGATCCTGATCCGGGCTTTGCAACTCAACCGGCGCCGGACTCACGGTCGGGCTCTCTTGAGGCGCAGCTTTCTTGCCCCGCTCTCCCTTCCGGTTGCGCCGTCCGGATTTCCCGGCCGGTTTGCCCAAATCTGTATTCGACATCTTCTTCCCCTATTCCTGTCAAATCAAAGGTCGAGACTCTGCCATGTTTGCGATCTAATAGCGGTTCTTGCTTGTCAGTTACACGGCACTGGCGTGGTGAGATTTTGAAGGATGGCGCCGACGACCGGTTTAGCTAGCGGCGACGCTGCCGACTATTCCTCAATACGCTTGTTCCGTGATATCTGTTCCCGATTAGCTGAGGGGTAGCTGAGTATGAATTCGCAGTCAGTCGCGGGTCTTTTGGGAGCCATCGTCGCCTCGATCGTGATGGTGGTTGCGGTTGCCTATGGGCCGATCGGCCAGTTCGGAAAGCCCGTCAAGCAGCCGGCCAGTCTCCAGCAACCGGTACCGGTGCAATCGGTTCCTGTGGCGCCAGCCCCGCGCGGGCCGGTGATTCGGGAAGTGCCGAATTAGGTGAGGCGGCATCCCCCTTGCGGAACGCCGCCGGCGTTCCCATATGCCATCCAACGGCGACGTTGACGCTTCAAAGCTCCGGCGCTGGGACGACCATGAATAGTTTGGCTGCGCCGGATGTACGCGCGCCCTCTGTTCGTGGTCGTTGGCATTTTAGGCGCCTTCTTAAGACCGTTTTCCCCTATTGATTAGCTGTTCCGGAACCCACGCCTTGGCATGTCGGGCGGCTGCGGATATACGCTGGCGGCCATGAATCAAGCCATCAAACCGAGCCCCGAAGCCCCGTCGCAGGCCGGTTTGCCTGAGCTTTCGGTCGTTGTTCCGACCTTCAACGAGCGCGACAATGTCACCGTGCTGTACCGGCGGCTGGAAGCCACGCTGGCCGGCATTGCCTGGGAAGTGGTCTTTGTCGACGACAATTCCCCTGATGGGACCTGGGAAGTGGTGCGGGGGCTGGCGCGGAAGGATTCCCGCGTGCGCTGCATCCGCCGGATCGGGCGGCGCGGACTGTCGGGGGCCTGCATCGAGGGTATTTTGGCCTCGAGCGCGCCCTATGCGGCGGTGATCGATGCCGATTTGCAGCACGATGAAACGCAACTGCCGAAGATGGTTGCGCTGCTGCGGAGCGGCGAGGCGGAACTAGTGGTCGGCAGCCGCTATATCGAGGGCGGCAGCGCCGATAGTTTCAACAAGCAGCGGGCAGGGGCCAGCCAGCTTGCGACCGAGGTCGCCAAGCGCACGCTGAAGGTCGAAGTTGCCGATCCCATGAGCGGCTTCTTCATGATCCGCCGCGACCGTTTCGAACAACTGGCGCCGCAGCTCTCGACCCAGGGCTTCAAGATCCTGCTCGACATCATCGCGACCGCGCAAGGCAAGCTGCGCACGATCGAAATTCCCTATACCTTCGGTTCGCGCCAGCACGGCGAGAGCAAGCTCGATTCCATGGTGGCGCTGGACTTTCTCGGTCTGGTGCTGGCGAAGCTGACCCATGACGTGGTGTCGCTGCGCTTCATCCTGTTCGCGATGGTCGGAGGCACTGGCCTTATCGTGCATCTGGCGGCGCTGTTTATCGCGCATGAGATCTTCAGGGAACCGTTTGCGGAGGCGCAGGCCGCCGGCGCGCTGGTCGCCATGACCAGCAATTTCATCCTGAACAACTTCCTCACCTATCGCGACCAGCGGTTGAAGGGATTTGCCATCCTGCGCGGCCTGTTGCTGTTCTATCTGGTTTGCGGCGTCGGACTGCTCGCCAACGTCGGCGTCGCGTTCGCGGTCTTCGACCAGGAACCGATCTGGTGGCTTGCGGGGCTTGCCGGCGCGCTGATGGGCGTGGTCTGGAATTACGCCATGTCCGGACTGTTCGTCTGGCGCAAGCGATGATCGGAAAATGAGTCCCATCGAGGCGCGGGTTGCCCTCAACACGAGTCTGGCGATCCTGGCGCTGGTGGCATTGCGCCTGATCGCGGCGGCGTTCACGCCGATCACCTTCGACGAAGCCTATTACTGGATGTGGTCGAAGCATCTGGCCGGCGGCTACTACGATCATCCGCCGATGGCCGCCGTGGTGATTCGGCTCGGCACCCTGATCGCAGGCGATACCGAGTTCGGCGTGCGGCTGGTCTCGATCCTGCTGGCACTGCCGATGAGCTGGGCGACCTACCACGCCGCCGCGATCCTGTTCGGCAGCCGGCGCGTCGCCGCCTCGTCGGCGATCCTTCTCAACATCACGCTGATGGCCGCGGTCGGCACCATGATCGTCACGCCGGACGCGCCGCTGCTGGTGGCGTCCAGCCTCCTGCTGTTTGCGCTCGCCAAGGTGTTGCAGACCGGCCGTGGCGTGTGGTGGCTGGCGGTCGGCGCCGCCGCCGGTTGTGCGCTGCTGTCGAAATACACCGCGCTGTTCTTCGGACCGGCGATCCTGATCTGGCTGATCGCCGTTCCCAAGCTGCGGCACTGGCTGATCTCGCCTTGGCTTTATCTCGGCGGGCTCGTGGCGCTCCTGCTGTTTGCGCCCGTCATTCTCTGGAACGCCGAGCACCACTGGGTGTCCTTCATCAAGCAGATGGGGCGGGCGAGAATCGAGGATTTCCGCCCGGCCTACATCGCCGAACTGATCCCGACACAAATCGCGTTTGCGACGCCACTGGTGTGGATGCTCGGCGCGATGGGGCTCTACGCGCTTCTCCGCCGTCGGGCCGGCGCGCTGCCGGCGCGTGCGCTGATCAATACGATGTTCTGGATCATCGTTGCCTATTTCGTCTGGCATTCGCTGCATGCGCGCGTCGAGGCCAACTGGTTTGCGCCGGTCTATCCGGCATTTGCCGTCGCCGCGGCGGTCGCGGCGCACCTGGTCGAATGGCAGCCGCGCTGGCAGCGGCTGGTCGATTTCTGCCGGCGCTGGGCGGTGCCGGGCGGCGTCCTGATGTTCGTGCTCTTGGTCGCGCAGGCCGACACCGGCATGCTGTCGGGCTATCGCCGCGATGCCACCGTGCGCAGCGTCGGCATCGGCTGGCGCGAGACGGCCGATGCCATCGAGGCCGTGAGGGCGCGGACGGGGGCGACATGCGTGCTGGCGTCGGATTACGGCACCACCGGCTGGCTCGCCTTCCATCTGCCAAAGGACACTTGCGTCGCGCAGCAGAACCAGCGCATCCGCTGGGTCAACATGCCCGAGCCCGATGCGGCGCAACTCGCCGGTCCGCTGCTCTATGTCCGTGAGATCTGGCCCGGGGATCCTCCGTTAACGGACACGTTCGCCAGCGTCGAGAAGGTCGGCGAGGTCGAGCGCAAGCGGGGTCCGCTTCTGATCGAAACCTATGCGCTGCATCTCCTGCGCGCGCCGAAGCGCGAGGTATTCGACCGCACGCCGCCGCCGGAATTGCAATAGCGGCCCGGTTTACTCTGCGGCGTCGGGATGCGTGCGTTGCTCCAGTGTGAGACGTTCGCTCCGCCACAGCCAGACGGCGAGCGAGCCGGATCTGCCGCGAATCTGCGCCTCGACGGGACCGGCAAGGCTACCTGTCTTCAGCCGCGCGCCGGTGCCTTCGGCCGCGACGCGCAGCGTGTCGCTGAGTGCCAGCCGGACGTCATGGCGGGCCGCCACTTCCATCAGACGGCTCGCCACGTTCACGGTGTCGCCGGTCGCGGTGATGTGCTGATGGTTTCGGCCGCCGAGGCGGGAGGCGACGATCGGGCCGAAATGCGCGCCGAGCTTGAAGCCGATCCGATGCGCGATTGCCGGCGGCAGCGCCTCGATCCAGCGGTCGGTCTTGACGCAGAGCGCGATCGAACATTGCGCCGCGCGCACAGCGTCATCCGGCTTAGCCTCCGGCAGGCCGAACAGGATCATGGCGCCATCGCCGAGGAAGCTCGTGATCATGCCGCCGCAGCGAGTAGCTTCCTTGTCGACCAGCGCATGAAACTCCTTCAGCAATCCCCTCGTCACGTCCGGATCGAGGGTTTCGCTGAGCGAGGTAAATCCCGAGAGATCGACGAACACGACGGCGGCGTCCTGCCTGACCGGCGCCAGCAGGAAGTCGGGATCGCGCCTCAGCCATTGCTGCAGGCCCGGCGTGTGGAATTGTTCGAGGAGTCTGTTTTGCGCGGCGAGGCGCTGGGCGCTGCGCCGGCCCGACCATAGCTGGACGGCGCCGAACAGCATCAGCGGCGGCGCTGCCGCGGCGATGCTCGTCGCTGCGTCGAGCCATATGCCGTGCGCGAAAGCAACCGCGTTGGCTGCCGCCCATGCCAGCACCATCGCGCTGACCGCTACCAGGCCGATTGCGTTTCGTCGCCAGGCCAGGAGACCTATCAGCAGCATCGGCAGCAGCACCGTCGTGACGGCTTCGGCGATGCGAACCGTCCGGTCGCGCACGACGCCGTCTCCTGCGACCAGATGGGTGATCGCAGTGGAAATGATTTCCACGCCCGGCATCAGGGAATCGAACGGCGTCGGAAAGAAGTCGCCGGCACCGGTTGCGGTCGCGCCGATGACGACGATCCGGCCCCGGATGGCTTCCTTGTCGATCTGGCCGTCAATCACATTGGCGGCGCTGACGGTGCGGATGGTGTGGCGCGGACCGTAATAGGAGATCGGCAGCGCATAGCCGGAAGCAGTCGCGATCGGCCGGTCGCCGAATGTGAGGCGGTCGGGCTCGATCGTCAGGTTCTGGCCGATCGCGATGGAGGCGACACGAAGCGGAAACGACAATTCGATCTTGTCGCGCGTCCGGAACAGCATCGGGACCGACAGTGGCGTGCCGGTTTGGCCCGTCGCCACGTTGGCGATGCCGACTTCCGCACGCTCGGCAAATGTCGGGAGCGGCAACAGGAAGCGGTCCGCCATCGGCAGGCTAGCCAGAGGGCCATCGCTCTGCGTTGAGGGCTGAACGATGTTCGAAAATACCGCAGCCGCCGCCAGCACGGTCGGACGCGCCGCGAGCGATTGCGCGAGCGCCGCATCGCCATCGGCGGGACCTTTGTCGAGCAGCAGGAGATCGACGGCAATGACCTTCGGCTCCAGCCGCCCGATCGCCTCGACGATCTTGGCCAGCTCCGTGCGGGGCAGGGGATATGTGCCGCCGAGCTTGACGATGGTATCGTCGATCGCGACGATCGTGACGAGATCCGGCGGCACCTTTACCCCGCGCAGCAGCGTGCGCACATCGCTCAACGCCGACTCCAGCCGGTCGAGAAACCGCAGATGGCCGCTGGAATGGCCGAGCCAAATCGCGCCTGCCCATAATCCCGTGCAGAGCAACGCAACCAGAATATGAAGACGTCGATGGTTCATCGGCTCGGCTTCTATTGACCCAATCTCGACATCAGTGCCGCGACACGTGCGGGCGCCCAGCGCTTGACGGTCAGTTCGCCCGATGTCTCGACGTCCACGCCCTCCCCGGGCCCGAGCACGACACTGCCGCGGCCGGCTGATCGCGCCACGCTGACGCGGCCGTTGACGACGAACACCGATGTCTTCGCACCTTCGGCGTCCACCGCCCATCTGGTGCCGCGCACCGCGGCAATCGCCTGCGGCGTCACCACGTCGAATCTGGTGCGCCCCGGCTTCTTCGGCACTTCGAGCAGCAGCGCCTTGTTGCTCAGTTCGACGGAATCGACATGGCCGTCGCGGTTGCGATCCCTGAGCTCGAACTTGGCACCGCTCTCGGCCACGATGGTGATCCCAGCCTCGCAACGGAGCGTCTGCGTGCCCTGGGACGTCGGTGCGGACGAGCAACCGGATTGCTGCGCCGCCGCAGGGCCGGCGAACAGCAGGATGCTTGCGGCGATCGATCCGACGCGTGCCAGCATTGTCATGGCAACCTTCCCCTTCGGGGTATTCTTGCGCATATAGCGGGCTGGGTGATACGGTGCCGTATCACCCAGCCCACACGCGAGTGCAAAGCCAATGACCGGCGATAATATGTCTGCGTTCGGCAGCTAAGGTTCGCAGAATAATGCGATCCGAAGAAACATCGCAGAATCGGCCCGAAATCAGCCCGAAACCGGGTGGTTTGGCACCGATTTTTTGCTCGCCGATGTCGGCCCAATGGAAGGCCAGACGTCTTGTAGGCGTTCATTCCAACCCGAGGTGCTGCCATGTCTGGTTCCGCCCTTAAATCTGCCGCCGAACTCGCACGCGGAAATGGCGTGCGCTTTCCCAACGAGAGCACCGAATATCGTCGCGCCCGCGAACAATTGCTGGCGGAGGAGATCGAACTGCGCCGTCACATCGAGCGCGTCGCCGAGATGCGTCGCGCGCTGCCGCCGGGCGGCGCCGTGACGAAGAACTATGCGTTCGAAGGCGAGGGCGGCAAGGCGACCTTGTCCGATCTGTTCGGCAACAAGCAGACGCTCGTGATCTACAGCTACATGTTTGGCCCGCAGCGCGAGCAGCCGTGTCCGATGTGCACCTCCTTCATGAGTACCTGGGAAGCCAAGCTGCCCGATGTCGAGCAGCGCATCGCATTCGTGTTCGTTGCGCGCTCGCCGATCGCGCGATTGATCGAAGCGAAGAGGGCGCGCGGCTGGACGCGACACCGGATCTATTCGGATGCGTCGGGCGATTACACGCGCGATTATGTCAGCGCTGCGGATGCGGATGCACCCGGCTACAACGTGTTCACGCGTCGGGACGGCAGCATTCGTCATTTCTGGTCCAGCGAAATGGGACCATCGACCGCCGATCCCGGACAGGACCCGCGCGGCGCGCCTGATATCGATCCGCTGTGGACCATTCTGGACACGACGCCGGAAGGGCGCGGCAAGGACTGGTATCCGCGATTGATCTATTAGCACCCGCGACGCGCGGACGTTGTGAGTGCTATTTACAAACCTGGAAATTGATGTATGTGATCGCGCGCTTCCGCGATCTATGGAAACACGATGCTTCGTATAGACACCAACCCGTCAAATTATGCAGGCCAGCCGGTCGTCCGGCGCGGTCGTGCTTTGGCGTGCGTCCTTGGCGTGTATTCGATTTGTGAATCGTACCGTCAAGAAAGACTACCAGCGTAACGCGGCAGCGGGTCTTCCTCTGCCGTCGAGGCAGGGAATGATCCGCGGTAATCCATTCGTGGCAAGCTCGAGCTTGTAATTCCTCCCTGCCTGCAAACCCAACTGTCCCATGTCGCGACTGACATGGGACACTCCGGGGTCCGGAACGGACGTCGGCGTAAAGTATTGCAGTGAAGGAGTGTGAGATGCGATCCGATCCCTACCAGGAGCGCGCCCGAGCTCTGGCCGTCGAGGCCGGGCTCGACCCCGATGCCAAGATCGATCGGCCCGGCCAGCGGCCCATGCCGACGTGGTGCCTGTTCCGCGATGCCGCGCGCAAGGAAAAGCTTGCGCGGGATGCGGAGGCCGTTGCTTCCGATATCGCGCTCAGGCCGCAAGCCGCGCAATACCAGAACAGCCCGCTCAAGATCTTCGGCAAGCATGACGATGCCACGATCGCGCAGATGCGCAATTGCATGTCGGTCGGCAACGCGGTCGCCGGCGTGATTTGCGCGGACGGCCATCTCGGTTATGCGCAGCCGGTCGGCGGCGTGATCGCCTATGAGAAGCAGATCAGCATCTCCGGCGTCGGCTTCGACATCGGCTGCGGCAACATGGCCGTGCGCCTCGATACGCCGTTCAGCCAGATCGAGAGCAATGTCGGCACGATCATCAAGGACGTGCACAATGTGATCTCGTTCGGCGTCGGGCGGACCAACGACGAGCGCGTCGAGCATGAACTGTTCGACGACGCCGACGCGTGGCGGGAATCCGACATGGGCGCTTACCGGCAGAAGGCGGTGTCGCAGCTCGGCACCGTCGGATCTGGCAATCACTATGTCGACCTGTTGCGCGACGAGGAGGGCTTTGTCTGGATCGGCGTGCACTTCGGCAGCCGCGGCCTCGGGCACACCAGCGCGACCCGCTACCTCAAGGCCGCGGGTGGCAAGGACGGCATGAACGTGCCGCCCGCGGTGATCGACGAGGACAGCGAGATCGGACGGCGCTACATTGCGGCGATGCAGCTCGCCGGGCGCTACTCCTATGCCGGCCGTGAATGGGTGGTCGAGCGCGTGCGCAGGATCATCGGCGGCGAGGTCACCGACATGGTTCACAACCACCACAACTACGCGTGGCGGGAGAACCATGGCGGCAAGGATCTGTGGGTGGTGCGTAAGGGCGCTACGCCTGCATTTCCCGGCCAGCGTGGCTTCATCGGCGGATCAATGGGGGACGATGCTGTCATCGTCGAGGGCGTCGACAGCGAGGAGGCGAAGGCTTCGCTCTATTCGACGGTGCACGGCGCAGGCCGTCTGTTCGGCCGCAAGGAGGCCAAGCGGCGATTCACGCGCACCGAGATGGACGCCTGGCTGCAATCGCGTGGCGTGACGCTGATCGGCGCGGACCTCGACGAAAGCCCGATGGCCTACCGCCGGCTGCCGGAGGTGATCGCCGAACATTCCGGCTCGGTCAGGGTGCAGCACACGCTGCGTCCGTTCGCCGTGGCGATGGCCGGCGAGAACGAGTTCGACCCGTTCAAGGACTAATGCCTCAACTTGGCCCGATATGGGACATCCGGTGGGCAGAAACGCCGGATGTCCATGATTGTGGCGGAATCCCCGCATCATTCCGGAGGCTATTTCCCCAATAGTTCCATGCATTTGCGGATTGCCTTAGATCTGCCCGGGTTTAATCCGGATTTAACTAAAAGTCGCCTTAATGACGCTCTGTGCCTCTGCGAGATGCTGCCGGGGACCTATCCGGACGCGGCATCAAACGGGGGACTTGGTGGAAGTGTTGTTCTGGGCGTTGTGTGAATGAGTAAGCGTAAGCGTGCGTTCGGTCCTGCGGCCCGCAGCCGCAGGAAATCCTCCCGCAAAGGCATTCCCCAATATTTTCTCGGCGGTGTCGCGGTCGCAGGCCTCGTGCTGGGCTGCGCTTGGACCGTTTACACCAATGTGATCGGCGCCAGCGTCTATCCATCCGTGAACAGCGCCGCCTTCGAGGCTCCCGCCGTCAACAATTCGACCACGATCGCCGCCCGCCCGGTGCAGCCCGCCTTCAACGAAATCTTCGCATCGCTCGAGCAGCGCCCGCTGGTGATGCCTGCGCCGGAGAACGTCGCGTCGTCGCTGATGTTCAGCGAAAGATTCGCGGCCGCGGCGGCGCAGGGCGCGCCTTCGAGAGCTGGCGAGGCCAGGTCCGTCGAAACAACGAAACTGGCGGAGGCTTCGCCGCCGGCTGAATCGCCAAAGGCCGTTGAGGCGCCCAAGCGCGCGGAAACGCCGAAGCCAAAGGTTGCGGCCCCGGCGACCCAGCTTGCGCTCAGTATCCCGGCCCCGGCGCCGCAGGAGCCCGCGAAAGCATCCGGCAACTCCATCCGCGACATGGCGCAGCGCGCCAAGGCGGCTGTCATGTCGATCGGCGCGACGGACAGGTCGAACATGGTCGAGAAGCTGTGGGGCAAGCAGCCGTCGAACTCGCTATTGGCCTATGCTTCCGCCGACGCCAACGTCACCGGCAGCATCATCGATACGCGAAGCCAGAATCCGATGCTCGGTGGTTCGCCGCCCTATGATCGTCAGACCGCGGTCTACGATATCGCCGCCAAGACCGTGTATCTGCCCGATGGCACCAGGCTTGAGGCACATTCCGGATTGGGCTCCAAGATGGACGACGTTCGCTACTCGCATGTGCGCATGCAGGGCGTGACGCCACCGCACATCTACGAACTGAAGCCGCGCGAAGCGCTGTTTCACGGTGTGCCAGCGCTGCGGCTGACGCCGATCGGCGGTCAGGACAAGATCTTCAACCGCGATGGATTGCTCGCCCACAGCTACATGCTCGGGCCGAGCGGACAATCCAACGGCTGCGTCTCGTTCAAGGATTACTACGCCTTCCTCGACGCCTACAAGAACAAGGGCATCCGCCGCCTCGCGGTGCTGGCGAAGGTCCAATAGGGCCGTAACCGCCTCGGAAGGTGGCGTACTTGGTACGCGGCCGCAAACTCTTTCCACGTCAGTGCGAGCGAAGCGAAGCAATCCACCCCTCCGCACGGGGATAGATGGATTGCTTCGTCGCTTCGCTTCCTCGCAATGACGGCGGAGGGAGGTGCTGCGCGCTGTGATCGCCCTGCTACAGTCGACCTCGGCGACGAAAAATTCCTGCGTGGGGGCTTGCAATCTCTGGATGCTTGCTTTATTTCCGCGCTCCTTCGCTTTGGCCATGGGTTCGGGCTCGTTGTGATCCCGACTGGCGCGGGCCGGTCTCCGGTTTCGTGTTCCGCTGAAATGAAGACCGTGATTGTAGCTCATGGAGAGCATCGGGATAAAACCCGAAGGCATCGGTTCGATTCCGATCTGTCGCACAACAAAGGATAGCTCAGTTTGGTAGAGCAGATGACTATGGATCATCCTGTCGCGGGTTCGAATCCTGCTCCAGCGCTCCGTTTCAGCCTAAAAAGCTGATACCTCTGAAGGGTAGGGGGCTAATTCACCAGACCCCTATTTTAATAGGCTTTCCGCAACCTTCGTTCTGTCGTGTGTCAACGGCGCGTCAATCAGGCGGTCGGTTAGCGTGATGTCCTTCAGCGCGTGTCCGTAGGTCTTGAGCACCTGGGCGGGCGTCTTCCACCCTCCGAGATAGGCAACCGTCGTCACGTCAACGCCGCGGCGCAGAAGGCCGGTAGCGAACCCGTGGCGGCATGAGTGCGGCGTCAGGCGCTTGATGCCGGCGCGCTTGATCGCCCCATGCCACGCCCTCACGATGTCGTCGGGGTGCTGGTAGACGAAGACGGGCCGCTCATTGATCCGCGGCAGGTTGGACAGCATGGCGACCAGCGGCGTCGGCAGGTGCGAGACACGCTCGGCCGACACCTTGGACTGCCGGATCAGGACCGTTCCAGCATTCAGGCTCACGTCTTCCCATCTAACGTCTATGGCCTCGCCGACGCGGGCGCCGGTCAGGAACATGAACCAAGCCAGCGCCTCGATTGCGGGCGAGGCTTCCGGTCCAAAGGCGCGCAGCCATTCCAAAGTGACGGGCTCCTTGACCTTGCTATCGACCTTGAACCGCTTGACCTTGATCGGCGAGCACAGTTCGGATTCCGCGGCGAAGTTGATCACGGCCTGGGCGGGCGTAATGCCCTGCCGGTTGCGGCCGGCGGCGCCGCAGTCGGGATAGAGGTCAATCGCCATCTGCCGGATCGTCCCGCCCGTGATGTCCTTTACCAGCGTGTCCTTGAAGTGTTCTTCGATGCGGTCCAGGAAGCGTTCCGACTTGCCGGCAGCCCGGTAAAGCTGGGCGGCTCGGCGGAATGTCAGGATCGCGCCAGGGCCATCGAAATGACCTTTCCAGTATTTCGCTTCGATCTCGGCAACCTGACGCGCCGCAATGTCTTTGTCCGCGGTTTTGCAAGAGCCTCGGAGGCGCGATCGGCGCTCAACCGGGCCAATTGTTCCGCGGTAATTCCAGACCCCGTTGCGCAAATAGAGCTTGAGGGGCATCGCTGCGACTCCATGATCTTGTGAACGTCGTCTTTGGTGAGGGTCATACAGTTGCCCGAAATCAGGCACGCGCCAAGTGATTTGGCAATCCTGCGCACACGTCTTTCCGGCCAGCCGAGGTGCTGGGCTAGGGCTTTGGGCGTGGTGACCTCGGGCAGGGTCATGGGGTCTCGCCGTTCGACGGAGGGAGCGCCGAACTATGCTGCCAACCCCATGCGGCGAACGTGGCCAAGGTGGCAGCAGTAAAATCGCCGTTCGTGGATGTGCAAGACATGCCGTCTTTTCTCCTTATGCACATCCACTCCCTGCCCAGCCGGTCTGTGTACCAATCGGTCGTGAAGTCTGGGTATTGGTCAGTCATGGTCAGCATCTGGCCATCGTTTGGGGTCAGGGAAGAAGTGCACGCAATCATTTTCCGGGGCTGTATTCCCGACGCCGGAATGGCGATTGATGCAGATCCATTTGCCGTCGATATCGCCTTGCAGGGAGGCGCAATTGGCGCAGATGGGGGCCGGCTCTTCGCTTGGGTCAAAGAACGGATCAGCCATCTCGCGATCCTCCCACAGCATCGCCAGACAGATTGGCGTGAAGCTTTCCGCATTCCTCGCGCCAATGACGCAGGTTGCGGCGCAGTTCTTCTATCTGACTATGGCTGTGGAAAGCCTCGTAAACGGCGTCAATGCTCTTTTTGTCGCCAGAGACATTTACGCCATCGCACGAAAAGCCGCAGGTCGGAGTTCTGTCGTTCCACGATCTGTATAGGTTCTCTTTGCGGCCGAAGTGCATGGGCGAAGATGCCTGACACTGTTTGCACTGAATGCAAGAGCCACCCTCGTTGAACGACCCCGTATCGTGATCGTCGTAGCGCTCGGCCTCGCCTCCACAGAACGGACATGCCAGAAGGTCAGTCATAGGTTCCCCCTCAATCCCAAGGCATTTGAATACCGAGCAACCGGCAAACGGCCCATGTCGCCAGCAGCCAAACCGCTATGTAAGTTGCGATTGTCATGACGGCTCTTTCGGTGTGGACACAGCAGCGGGGAAGAACACATGCCGCAGCGCCCGTGCGTCCCATAGCGCATTGTGCTGGACAGCATCCGGCAACTCGGTCGGATAGGAGTCGATCCGCAGCATCTGGAATTGTAGCCGCGGGATGTTCACCATCTCGCCGGGGCCGGTGATCACCGCTTGGCAGAAATAGCGGATGTCATCCGGCCAATCCGTGATGATTGTGGGGAGTTTGTCATCCTCCAGGAACAGGCGGATTGCGCTCCCAAACTGATGTGGCTCGATCAGTATCGGGATGGCACCCTTGCAGTTCACGATGGGCAGGACGTTTTCCTTTACCCACTCGCCCGGCGCTTCGCAGTGCGTGGCGACATATAGTTCACGGTCGCCGGCCTCGTTGACCAGCGCAAGGCTAATCAATTGGCCGCCGAATTCGTTGAACTCGGTATCCAAGAAGTAGCGCATTATTCAGCCCCCGTGTTTTGGTGATGCGAAGACAGCGTGGCACTCATGATTGCCCGTCCGATGATTTCGGGGATTTGCGGGACGACTGAATTTCCGAGAGATCGCAGGCGGTCCAATCTTTCGGGAAGCCCATCATCCACTCCCATTCCCAGGGGTGAATCTTCGTCCGGCCAAACTCGGTCCCACGATATGGATTCCCGCTCCCGCCCAACTCTTGCCAAGTGAACCGCGACTTGTTGCTGCCAGCATTCGGCGTCAGCAACGCCATCCGCCGGCAACCCGCGTGCTTCATCATGCTCGGAGCTAGCTGGTTCGCCGTCCTGGTGGGGGTAGGCAATAATCCAGACCCGTTCTCGAGAATGGGGCGCCCCAACGTCGGCAGCGGATATGCTGCGCCATTCCGCATCGTACCCGAGCGCGGCCAGATCCCCGAGAACTCGGTCAAGCCCTCGAGCAAGCAGTGCTGAGACGTTCTCCACGATAACGAACTTGGGTCGTATTTCGCGAATGAGTCTGGCGTACTCGCCCCAGAGGCCAGAGCGGTTTCCAGTAATCCCCACCTTGAGGCCGGCGCTCGAGATGTCCTGACAGGGAAATCCTCCGCAAATAACATCAATTGCGGTGACGAGACTTCCATTAACTCGCCCGATGAGGTGGCTTCCCTTGAGTTTTCGGATGTCGTCAAAGATGGGAACCCCTGGCCAATTCTTCGCGAGCACTCGCTGACAGAACGGATCGATTTCACAGAAAGCAACAGTTCGGAATCCGGCTCGCTCGAGCCCGATTGAAAAGCCTCCGATGCCTGAAAAGAGGTCCAGGACATTCATGGGGCCTCGCGATGTGGGCGCGACAATGCGGTACTCATGCCCGGCTCCATTTCCAATGGTTGCGGGCAAAGACGATCCAGAGCGCAGCATTCATGGGCAATAAACCCCACGCCTGCGCGGAGCAGATCCAGACCAGCCAGAGAAATTGATTGCCCAGCCCAACAAGCCAAGTGTGCTTGGCGCGGCCCCCGGCAAGCCACATGCTATAGATCGTGATGCACGAAAGCAGCCAGGGCAGGTAAATGCGGATCGCATCAGTCATGGGGTGCTCCGTGCGGGGAGGAGATCGGGGGTGAGCATTCCTCGCAAGTGCCAAGCGGATCGCCGCCAGAGCGCAAGCAAGCGCAGGGACTACGCGGCTGTGTCGATGAGAGCGCTGTAGCGATGATCTGCTTTCCGTGGTGCTTACATCCGACATACATGCATTCGCGGTGGCGGTAGCATGAATTAGGATGCTGGCAGCCTGCGGGCCACACGTCAGGCTCTTGCTCTGCTTGGGCAGCACCGCGAGTGCGGTCCTGTTCCTCCAGAACGCTTTCGGCGTGCTCTGCGCGCTCTCGCCAGTGCCTTATCTGAGGGGAATCGGAGTCGCAGTTGTCGCAGCTATTGGGGAAACCAGCCTGGGCGCAGGAGCATTGGGCAGGACCGGTGAT
Organism: Bradyrhizobium sp. WYCCWR15520; assembly: GCF_056174665.1. Lineage (NCBI taxonomy): Bacteria > Pseudomonadati > Pseudomonadota > Alphaproteobacteria > Hyphomicrobiales > Nitrobacteraceae > Bradyrhizobium > Bradyrhizobium sp. WYCCWR15520. The sequence goes on along the minus strand of NZ_JBWBWM010000007.1, from coordinate 53,782 downwards.
ATGCGTCACCATCGTGTCTGAGATTTTCAGGAACAGTTCTTCTTCTGTTGCGCCTGGATTTGCCTTGGAAACCGCCGTCATCAGATTGAAGAGGTTGTGCCGCGACCAGACGGCATCAGCGCTGCCTGCGGAAGAGTGGGCAGCATCTTTAGGCGGCGCGGTCATGGCCTTGCGAAGCTGCGTGATCGTCTCATCGTATAGCTTTACGCCGTCCGGGTGCATCTTCTCACGCGACGTGATGAACTTGCGCGCGTGGTCGAGAGTGACAATTGCGTCGCTCAGGATCTCGTACCACGTCACAGCCGGGGCTGGCCCGGTCTCAGGAGAAAATCGCGTTACCATGTCGGCCCCCATATGTTGCACCCAGCGGCGACCCAGCAAATCATGGGAAGGCCGTATTTGATGAAGAGGCCGGCGCCGACGACAAGAACAACGATCGCGAAAAGAACGTCAGCCGCGGCGCCACCCAGATTGAGAAGGTAATTTTTCATCGGTCCCACCAGATCATCCAGAGCCAAGCGATAGTGAAAAGCAGAGGGAACGGCGCGATGGGAGCCACGGCGTTGATGGCCCACGCGAGCAGGATCACGATGGGGGCCAGGCCATAAACGATCCCCTCTTCGAACATGGAAATGCGGGTCATTTGGAGATTTCCTTAAGTTTCGCTCTGGTAGTGGTTCTCATAGGCGCCGCGGTCGAAGTCCAGAAACATGACGCCGCGGAACTTTGCGTTAGCCTTCAAGTCATCAATCGTAATAGACATCAATGCTCTCCCTTCATCACCGCTCACGTCCCGCGTGGACGATTGAGCCGTCAAACTTGCGCCATGACCTGATGGTGCGAGGCTTCTTGATCCCGAGATGCTTCGCGCGAACTCGGGCGGTTACCGACTTCTCGGCAACATCTGCCTTCGTTTTGACCGCATGGCATGGCACGCAAAGCAGTTGCAAATTACTCTCGGCATGCTTTCCGCCGTTGATAAGCGCCTGGATATGATCATAGGCAGGACGCAGCTTGCCGACGATCTGGAGCGTGCATTCCGCGCACTTGCCGCCAGCCTTTTCGAAAACACGGATTTTAACTCGCGCAGGAATAGCTTGATCATCATGTGATGCGATCCACTCCTTCGCGTAAGCGCGGCAAACAGCCTTCTGGATCGTGGTTGGGGCAAGGCTGAAGCCAAGACGGAAATGACCGTTCGCAAGGTATCAGCGAAAGAACTGAGTGACGATGAACTTGCAGCTATCATTGCCGGAAGCGGCGAGAGAGCTGAAGAGCCGGAGATCGATCCGGCGCAGCTTAACTGAGTTTGCCCGGCTTTGCGGGTTTGAGCCTGCAAGACACCATCAGCTTCTAATCTCTGAACTTGAGAAGGTAGCAAGGGGCGAGACGCCAAGGCTGGCAGTGTTCATGCCGCCGGGGTCTGCGAAGTCCACCTATGGCAGCAAGTTGTTTGCGGCCTGGTATATGGCGAACGTCAGCGCCAACGTGCTGGCTGCATCACATACGACCGAGTTGGCCGAGAAGTGGGGCCGCTGGGTTAGAAACTGCATCAACGAGCATTCGCTAACGCTCGGTATTCAGCCGGCGCATGATAGCCAGGCTGCGGGCCGATGGTCGCTGACAAACGGAGCTGAGTATTATGCCGCAGGCGTTGGTACTGGCATCGCTGGCTTCCGCGCTAAGCTCGGGCTTATCGATGACCCTATTCGAAGTCGTCAGGATGCCGACTCCGAGCTTATACGTGATCGTATCTGGGATTGGTATATCAACGATTTCCGCACTCGTCTTGTTCCTGGCGCCGCGCAAATTCTAATCCAGACGCGCTGGCATGAGGACGACCTCGCCGGCCGAGCGCTCCAACACAGTGATTGGAAGGTAATCTCACTCCCGGCCATCGCCGAGGAGAACGACCAGCTAGGCCGCAAGCCCGGCGAGGCGCTTTGGAGTGACGACCAATACGGTTACGGCGCCCAGATTGAAGAGCTAAGGGCTAATACCCCGGCAAGAACATGGTCAGCGCTTTACCAGCAGCGGCCAGCGCCTGAAGAGGGCGACTACTTCAAAGCAGAGTGGTTGAAGCCATATGAAAAAAGGCCCGATCCCAAAACCCTGCGTGTTTACGGTGCTTCGGATTATGCGGTCACGGCCGACGGCGGCGACTTCACTGTGCACGTCGTTGTGGGTATCGATCCTGAAGGGCGAATGTATTTACTGGATCTGTGGCGACGGCAAGCTGCTTCAGATATCTGGGTCGAATCCTTCTGCGACCTAGTTCTAGAGCACAAGCCGCTGGGCTGGGCTGAAGAACAGGGCCAGATCAAATCAGGCGTTGGGCCGTTTCTTGAGCGCAGGCAGAGGGAACGCAAGGCTTATGTATTTCGAGAACAATTTCCTACCCGAGGAGATAAGGCAGTTAGGGCTCAATCTATCCGAGGCAGGATGGCTCTTGAAGGATTATACGTGCCAGTACACGCCCCTTGGTATCCGGAGTTGCGAAGCGAGCTTTTATCGTTCCCCGCAGGAAAGCATGACGATCAGGTTGACGCTCTCGGCCTAGTTGGCCAGTTGCTGGACCAGATGGTGAAGGGCCAGACGCCCAAGAAGCCCGAGAGGAAGCAGGACCAGTCCGGCTACAGCGACAAGCAGGACGACGGCGCCGCAGATGATTGGAAGGTTGTTTAGCATGGTTTGCGAGAGCGGGTTTACCACGGTAGACGCCTTGATCATGGCGGCCATATTTACTGTCCTGGTGGTTTGGATGGTCGCGTGCTGGCGCGTTACCGCATGAACATTGATAACTGGGCGATGCAGCAATTGATCGGCAATCTCCGCGTCAAGGCAGACCCGTTCGGCATCTATGCCCAGCGTCGTGCTCTATCCAGGGCATTGCCTGGCGTTGAAGTCTACCGCGGCGATGAGTGGTGGACGCGAGCGGCGGACAAGATCATTCAGGCAGAGATAGCATGATCCGCACATTCCGGCGCGTCGAGATCGACGGCCAAACCTTCTTCGTGGAAGTCTTTGAATGAGAACTGAAACCGGCCCGCTCAAGCTCGGCGACGATTGGACGGGCTATTTCATGCGCGGCGATGAAGCGCTCGGCCTTGCCAGCCTGTTGCACGGGATGGCCAATTCTCTCGATGGCAATGACCCATATGTCGTGCCCCATATCCCCAAGCGGCTGCGCGCCCTCGCTGCTGAACTAGAGACTGTCAAAGAATAAATGACCTCATCCTCCGGCTACTCAACGTCTGGCACTGCCGCCGGGCCGGTTTCGGCTGCCGGGTCGGAAGAGGGCAAGAGCTATTGGGATATCGGCAAGCTCAAGCGCGCCTATTCCGATTACCTGACCATCAAGCAGCCCGAGATCGAGGAAGCCAAGGAAGCCCGGCGCTATTACCACGGCGCGCAGTGGACTGACGAGCAGATCAAGATCCTCAAGAAGCGCAAGCAGCCGATTGCGACCATTAACCGAATTGGGCGGAAAATCGACGGCGTTGTCGGTCTGTTGGGAAAGATGAGGCAAGACGCCAAGGCTTTCCCCCGCACACCCCAACATGAGCAGGGCGCTGACCTCGCGACCGCAGCCATTCGGTATGCCTTGGATGAAGGCGACTGGAAGGCCAAGGACTCGGAAGCGTCTCGGGATTGCGCCATTGAGGGCATCGGCGGCTTAGAGATCAACCTGATCCCCGGCGACAGCCAAGACCCGAACGACAAGGACGTCGATTTCGATATCGTTGAGCCGGATTCGTTCTTCTACGATCCCCGCTCATACCGGGCTGACTTCACCGACGCCCGCTATATGGGCGTTGGCAAGTGGATGACCTCGGACCAGCTCAAGGAGCTGATCCCGGACGGCGGCGAGAAGATCGAGGGGTCGGTTGACGGCGACGGCTCGGACCTGACCTCGAACCCTGACCGTGACAACAAGTGGTTCTCGTCCGATAAGAAGTACATTCGCGTCGTGGATTGCTGGTATCGCCACAATGGCAAGTGGTGCTGGGCGATCTTCACGGGCTCAACCGTTCTGATGGAGGGCGAAAGCCATCTCCTCGACGAAAAAGAGCAGACCGAATGCAAGTATGTGATGTTTTCCTGCAACGTCGATCACGACGGCGACCGTTACGGCTTTATTCGCAACATGAAGTCGCAGCAGGACGGGATTAACTTCAAGGAAGCCAAGCTCCACCACATTCTGGGCTCTCGCCGGCTGATTATGCGGCAGGGTGCGGTTGACGACATCGAAAAGACCAGGACTGAGTGGGCGCGTCCTGACGGCGTAATCGTCGAGAACATGGAAAACGGCATCAAAGCCGACGACCAGACCTTCGATTTTGCTGGCTGGGACAAACTCCTCCAGTCTGCCAAGGAAGAAATCGAGAACTTTGGCCCTAACCCGGCCGTTATGGGCCAGGGCGTTGAGAAGCAATCGGGACGAGCCATCGCGCTATTGCAGCAGGCCGGCGTTGCCGAGCTTGGCCCCTACATCAATTCCTACCGCGGCTGGAAGATCCGCTTCTATCGGATCATCTTCAATGCTTTGCAGCGGCACTGGACCGGCGAGCGCTGGATTCGGGTGACCGATGATGAGCAGGTGGCTCAGTTCGTCCAGATCAACGGCGTGGGGATCGACCCAAAGACCGGCCATCCGACGATGGTCAACGCGCTCGGCTCGCTTGACGTTGATATCATCATCGATGAGGGCCCGGACTCGATCAACATGGCGGCCGATACTTACGACGCCTTGCTTGCATTGGCCACCAGCGGGGCGCAGGTGCCCCCCGCGGTGCTGATCGAGCTATCGCCCGGTATCGACAGCAAGACCAAGAAGCGCGTTCTGGACATGCTCCAGCAGGCCCAGCAGCCCGGCCCGGCGCAGCAAATTGCGCTGGCGGGTGAAGAGGCCAAGGTCGAGGAAACCAAGTCCAAGACCATGCTAAATCTCGCCAAGGCGGGCGAGGCGCAGCAGCCCGAAATGGGTGCACCACAGCAGCCGCAGCCTGAAGAAGTCCCGATGGACGTTCAGATTGCCGAGATCATGGCTAAGGTTGTTGAGCTTCAGGCCAGCGCCAACCAGAAGAACGCCGCGGCGCACAAGGCCGAGGTTGAGGCATCACTGGCCCCGCAGAAGGCCGCGCATGAGGCTGAATTGGCCCGCGCGAACTTCCAGCAGGGCATCAAGGATCGAGCGGAAGACCGCAAGGTTGCCGCCAAGAGGGCTGTACCAGCCTAAGCGTCAACCTTCTCGCCAAGAGCGGCTTCTATCATCAGGTGCCAAGAATGGTACGGGATGTCGTGTTTGTTACAGTCGTCTAGCCCGCACTGAATGTAGCCGTTGTTTTCGATGATGTCCGTCATCGCCTCGGTCGGCTCTCGCATCGCTTCGATAGCGGCGGCGGCAACGTGATGCACTAGGGGCGCGGGGCATTCTTTGTAGCCGCGCTCCAAGCATTTCGCCTGAATAGCCGCGGCAACTCGCTCGATCATCTCGCTCATGTTGCTCTCCAGTTGATGAGCAAATCATAGCACAGAAATCGTTCGCCTGCACGACAAAGGGCAATCGTTAGAGCCACGAAACGGCACACGGCACGCCCGCCGCATGGGGTGATCTATCGTATTTGCACGACACGCAAAAAGGACGGACTATGGAAAACGACAAGGACATCTGGGACTCTGCACTGACTGACGAGCCGGAAGTGGCGGCGCCCGAGGTTGAAGAAGTTCAACCCGAGGAGCCCGAACAACCGGAAACCATTGCCGTCGCTCGCGACGAGCACGGACGCTTTGCGCCAAAACCCGAAGTCAAGGCCGAACAGGTCAAGACCGAGGAACCCGAACGCGGCCCGCCAGCATGGCGGCTGAAAGAGGAAGCGGACGCAAGGCGAAGCGCTGAACAAAGGGCCGCTCAACTTGAGCAGCAGCTTCAACAGTTCATGCGCCAGCAGGAGCAGCAGAAACCCGCTCCGGATATCTTCGAAAATCCGAGTGCCTTTGTCGATCAGGGTGTACGAACCGCTGTTGATCCCATCAAGCAGGAGATCGGCCAGCTCCGCGAGTTCTACTCGCAGCGCGAAGCCATCAAAGAGCATGGTGCGGACAAGGTGAAGGCTGCATATGACTGGATTGCACAAGGCATGCAGTCCCGCGATCCCGAGCGAATGGCGATCTACAATCGCGCCATGGGCTCGTTCGATCCCTACGGGGACATCGTGCAATCTCATATGAAGCATGAACTGTTTCAGCAGATCGGAACCGACCCCAACGCCTACGTTGAGAAGCAGCTTGAGGAACGCCTGAAAGATCCGGCGTATCAAGCCAAGCTTCTGGAACGCATCCGAGGCGCCACCCAGGCCCGTCCTTCATCGATTACGCAACTGCCCCCATCGCTCGGTCGGGTCTCAAGCGGCGTGCCACGCACGGCCGATGACGACGATGACAGCGAGGCGGGCTTGTACCGACAAGCTACGCGCTAGACCGGTAATACCGGAGAGCGCCCGAAAGGACGCCTTCAATGGCTCTCACTTCACCGCAAGCAAATAACAAGCTTGTTCAGTACCGCAAGGAACTGATCAAGGAATACGTCCGCGAGAACCTGTTCTCCGCGTACATGGGCGATGGCCCGAACTCGATCATCCGCCGGCTCTACGACCCCAAGAAGGGCGGCGAGCAGATCAACATTCCGCTGGTCACCCGTCTTCTGGGCACCGCGAAATCCACCGGCACCCTGGTCAACTCGGAAGAGGCGATCGATAACTACGGCATGCGCGCCTGGGTCGATTGGGCTCGTCACGCGGTTGCCACCAACGACGCTGAAGAGCAGAAGGACTCCGCTGACGTGTTCGGCGAGGTCAAGCCGCTCCTGTCGGATTGGGGCAAGGAATTGCAGCGTGATGAAATCATCGCTGGGTTCATGTCGCTGCCCTCGGAATCGGCGCCCACGGGTCTCGGCTCGGCGGACGGACAGCGCGTCAACGGCATCATGTACGAAGATGCCACGGCGGGCCAGAAGAACACGTTCAATGCGGACAACTCCGACCGCGTTCTGTTCGGCAACCTTGTCAGCAACTACAGCGCTACCCACTCGACCGCGCTGGCCAACGTTGACACGACCAACGACACCTTCGTCAAGGCGTCGGTTCGTCTGCTCAAGATCGTTGCCAAGACCGCCAAGCCGCGTATTCGCCCGTTCAAGATCAAGACGGGTCAGGAATACTTCGTCTGCTTCGCTGGCTCGTACAACTTTGCCCAGCTCAAGGCCGACATGGCAACCATCAACAGCGATGCGCGCCCGCGTGACGTTGAAGCCAACCCGATCTTCCAGGACGGCGATCTCATCTATGACGGTGTGATCATCCGCGAAATCCCGGAGATCGAGGATTTCGTGACCAATACCTGGACTTCGCTGCTGACCGCTGGCGCCGCCAGCAGCCGCGTTGCCCCGGTCTTCTTCTGCGGCCAGAACGCCCTTGCAATGCCTTGGGCGAAGATGCCGACGCCGACCTTCCGCGATGAAACCGACTACCAGTTCATCAAGGGTGCCGGCGTGAAGATGTGCTACGGTGTGGCGAAAATCTTCAAGAAGAACGCGACCAACTCCAAGCTTACCCAGTTTGGCATGGTCACCGGCTTCTTCTCGTCCGCAACCCCGGCCTGATAGGAGATCAATCACATGGGTACTCTTCCCCTCCGCGTTGATACGACCGTTAAAACGTCGGAATCCAACGACCGCGTGGTTACCGTCTCCTCGACGGCGACGCGCCTCACCAACTACGGCAAAACCCTGCTCACGAGCACGGCTGCGGGTACGTACATCCTTGAAGCGCCCATTCCGGGCGTGCGCAAGGTGATCGTGCAGACCACGACCTCGACTGTGATCCGCACCATTAACGGCCCGACGACTACCGTTCTGTTTGCCAACGCTACGGCAGGCAATACGGCTGTTGCCTTCGACCTGCTCGGCGACATGATCGAACTGGAGGGGCGGACCTCGCTCATCTGGGACGTGATTTCGAGCAACGGTGTGTCGCTGTCGTAATGAAAATCGCTCTGATCGGGTCGGCTCCGTCTTCGCGCGACCTTGCACCCTACCATGATCCCGAGTGGGAGATTTGGTCTTGCAGTCCGTCGAATATGGATCTGCCCCGGTCAGACGTTTTCTTTGAGATCCATGCGTGGGATACGATGGCTCGTGACCCCGAGCTAACGTTGTTCCTCGCATGGCTTCGAAAGCATCCAAAAGTCTATCTACAAAAAGAAAACCCGCAATTCCCGAACGCGCTAGCTTATCCAAAGGATGAGATGGTCGCGAAGTACGGGCCTTATTTCTTCACGTCCTCGCTGGCCTATATGTGGGCGCTCGCTCTGGAGCAGAAGCCGACGCATGTAGGTATGTGGGGCGTCGATATGACGGCCACGGAGGAGTACGGCTACCAAAGGGCTGGGTGCCATTACTTCATCCAGAAGGCGAAGGATTTAGGCGTTCAGGTTGTCGTCCCGGTTGAAAGCGACATCATGGCGCCGACGCCGCAATATGGTTTCCGCGAGTCCAATCCGATGTACCGCAAGCTTTTGACCCGCCGCGCTGAAATCATGCGGCGCTATCAGGCTGCGCGGGCTGAAGAAGCCAACCAAAAGGTTTTGGCTGACACGCTGTCGGGCGCCATCGAGGATATCGACTACATGATCAACACCTGGGCGCTCTGATGACGACCAAAACCCGCACCCAGCTTATCCATCGGGCGCTGGCCGCCATCGGTGCGCTTGAGCCGGGCGAGGCGCCATCGACCGAAGACTACAACACGATGGACAACTTGGTTGATCCGTTGATTGCGCAGCTTTCCGCCGACCAGATTTATTACGTGCAGGATGCCGACGAAATCCCGGTAGAGATTTTCATCCCGCTTGCAAACCTCTTGGGAAACATGGCTGGGCCTGACTTCGGTTCGCCTGTGAATGACGACGCCAAGGAGCGGGATGAGCGGACATTGCGCCGTTTGGCCTCGACGCGTCCGACCTACGCCCCGCTGAAGCAGCAGCCGTTCTAAATGCCGCCAGTCGATATTCCCTTCCCCATATCAACGTCTCCGGGGCTAAGGGCATCTGAAGGCGCTGGACGGCTGGTCAATTGCTACGCCGAGCCGATCGGAGAAGGCGGACGGGCCAACGCCACCCGTCATCGCTCTCCGGGTCTGACGAACTTCGGCACTACGGCGCGAACCGGATCACGCGGCTTTATCGAGGTCGGCGGCGTGCTTTATGCGGCCTTCAGCGGTCAGTTGGAAAAGTTCACATCAGCGGGCGGAGCGTCAACGAATGTGGGAACGCTGAATGGCACGAAGAAGGGCTTCTTTGCGCGGAATAACGCGGCAACGCCTGATAAGGTATTTACTGATCCTGATGGGAACGTCTACACCTTCACGCCCAGCGCTACGACCTCCGGCTTCGACGCCGATCTCCCCGCGCCGAACTCGGTAACTGATATCGACGGTTATATCGTCTTCTCCATCGGCGACGGGCGGGCGTTCGCAACCGATCTGAACTCAACCAGCGTCAACGCGCTGTCATTCGGCAAGGCGGAATCCAAGGCTGACGGGCTCACCCGCGCGGTCAGATGGAGTGGCAGGCTTCTGTTTTGCGGCCCGCAGAGTATTGAAATCTGGACGAACCAGGGATTATCGCCTTTCCCATTCGCGCGCTCTGAGGTCATCCCGAGGGGTATTGCCGGGCCTTACTGCATCACGGGGTTTGAGGACAGCTTTTCAAAGGGCGTGTTTGTCATCGCGGACGATAACACGGTTTGCCAGTTGAACGGCTACACGCTCGACAAGATTTCGCCGCCGGATCTGGACGGTTTGATCGAGAGCGTAACCGACAAGACCGAGTTGGAGATGTGTTCTTACATCTCGCGCGGCCATTCGTTCATTGAGATTTCATCCACGACCTGGACGTGGGTTTATAACATCAATAACCAGAAATGGCATGAGCGGAAGAAGTATCTCGGCACCCGCAGCCGGATAAGCAACAGCTATTACGCCTTCTCCAAGTGGCTCTGTGGCGACACTGAGACAGGCAACGTTCAGCAGATCATCAACACGGCGCAACAGGAAATTTCCAATCCCTTGGTTTGCGAGGTCTGGTCGGCGCCGGTCGAGAAATTCCCGGCGCGGATTCGGGTCGCCTCGGCCTGGTTCGATTTCGCGGTTGGTGTGGGTAACGCATCAGGCACAGACCCGATCGCAACAGACCCCACGGTAGAAATCTCGTGGTCCGATGATGGCGGGCAGACGTTCTCGACGCCGCGGCAAAGGAAGCTCGGCCGGCAGTCACGGGGCCTTACTCGTATCCGCGTCAACCAATGCGGCATTAGTGGATCACAAGGCCGCATATGGAAGGTTACTATGTCTGATCCGGTCCACTTCGGTTTGATGGGCGGGCAGATGTCGGCCGAACTGAGGGCGGCATGAGCAGGAAAGTCATTCCTGAAAAAGAGGCCGCGTGGATCGACTCGTATGGGCGTCCGACGCCTGCGTTTCTTGAGTACATCAAGGATTTGGACGCGCGGGCGTTCCGCGAGAAGGTCAGCCCGACTACGCCGACCAACGGTCAAACCATCAAATACGTCTCTTCAACCGGATTGTGGACACCATCCACGTAAGGTAACGACCTAATGGGCATTTTCGATATCTTCACGGGCGCCCCCGCTAAAGAGGCGGCCGAGAAAAATTCTGCGGCGCTTGCGGCCAACAAGACCGAGGGAACGGGCATCCTCAACAATGCTCAGACCTATTCTCTCGGCGCGCTCGACAAGGCCGGCAGTCTGTATGCGCCCGTGGCGCAGAAGTACGGCGCTGGCACAAACCTCTATCTCGACAGCCTTGGCGTCAATGGCATGGCTGGCAATACGCGGGCAACCAATGCGTTCCAGGCTGGTCCCGGCTATCAGTACGCGGTCGAGCAGGCGCTCGACCAGACGCGACGCGCTGCGGCTCGTGATGGCTCTCTGGCTGGCGGCAACACGCTTGCGGCCTTGTCCGATCGCGCCGGCAACATGGCCAATCAGGAATACGGCAACTGGCAGACCCGTCTTGGCGGGCTGATCAATCCAGAGCTGGCAGCGACGACCGGGCAGGCAACCGCGGAAGCGGGCAAGGTGCCGGTGTATCAGGGCACGGCGAACAGCCTTGTTGGATTGGGCACGAACACCACGAACGCGATCAACAACCAGAACACGCAGGCAGCGAACGCTGAAATGGCCGGTTCGGGCAATCTGTGGAATTTCGCCCTTAACGGCCTGACTTCACTGGCATCTGGCGGACTCGGCGGCGGCACCGGACTGTTGGGCGGCGGCGGTTTGGGGTCAACGCTCGGAGGGCTGGGTATCACCTACGGCAAGGCTGGTACATCCGGCAGCAATCTGTTTGGCCCCGTGGCGCCTTGAGGAACAGCAATGGCTGAACTTACCGTCCCGCAAATCAACTTCGCTCCTCTTGGGCAGCTTGGCAAGATCTATAAAGAGTCCGTCAACGAGCAGGGCTTGAAGGACGCTTTTGCGAGCGGGATCGGCAGCGATCCGCAAAGCCTTGCAGCGCTGGCTCAGAAGGTCGCGCCGTATAACCCTCAGTTGGGGATTAATCTGGCGCAGCTCGCGCACACCTATACCCGACAGAGCACGCAGGACGCGCGGCAGCAGGGACTCGACACGTTCAACCAGAACATGGAGCGGGATAAGTTGGCGCTGATGAAGCGGGCGGCTGACCGCGCGGATGAGGGGCCGGAAGAGACTGCCTCCCAGCGTGCGGCGGCGGCAGCCAAGTACGGCATCAAGCCCGAGGACCCGGCGTTCAAGCCGTTTGTTCTGACCGGGAAGCTCCCGGCGGGGGAGGACACCTCGTTCCAGCAAACGATCGAGCAGCGTAAGCAGGCTGCTATTGCAAACGGGCTTGATCCGTCATCGCCCGGGTTCCAGTCGTTTGTTCTGACCGGCAAGATGCCGCGCGAGGACGCGCAGCCGCTTACTGCGACCGACAAGAAGGCCATTCTTGAAGCCGACGAGATGGTGTTGTCAAATCAGGCGGCAATCGATTCGCTCAACCGCGCGAAGGGACTTTCCAAGGAGGCGTTCTCCGGCCCGCTTGCTGGGAAGATCGGTTATGCCACATCCTTCTTGGGCGAGAGCAGCGATTTGGGCAAATCGGGCTCCAAGACGCTGCAATTGGAAAACGAAATCACGAGCAATGCTCTCTCTCAACTGAAGGCAATCTTCGGCGGCGCCCCGACTGAGGGTGAACGAAAGATCCTGCTCGATATCCAGGGTTCCGCCAGCAAGCCGGATAAGGTGCGGCAAGGGATCTACGATCGCGCTATGGCTCTCGCGCAAAAGCGCCTAGAGTTCAACCGCAAGCGCGCCGACGAATTGCGCGGGGGCCAATTCTACAAGACGAAGGCGGCGCAGCCACAGCAGCCGGTGCAATCGGAAACGGCTCTCGCAGACCCGTTGGGTATCCGTTAATGACGACGATCGCGGAGGTGCGCGAGAAATTCCCGCAATACAGCGATATGTCTGATGCGGATTTGGCTAGCGCTCTCCACAAGAAGTTCTATTCGGACCTTCCCCGTGAAGAGTTTGACAAGAAGGTCGGTTTAGCCGCGCCCAAGGCGGACACCCCGAAGAAGGACGACCACGGGCTTGCCGAACGTCAGAAACTCTCGCCGGTAGAAAAGGCCCTAAGCCCGATCACGAGCTACCCCGAAACCTACCAGCGCATGAACAAGGAGGCGCGGGAGCAGATTTCGCAGGGCGCCGACCAACTCACGAACGGCAAGGGAGTTCTGGAGGCCGCAAAGGGCGCCGGCAATGTCGCGCTGGGCACATTGGGATTTGTGGCGTCGCCGATCAATGCGGCGTACCGCTCTGTTATCGGCCAGCCCGTCGAAGACGTAACCGGCATTCCACGCGAGTACACGGAATTTGCGGCGCAACTGGCCACGCCCGGCATCGGCTTTACGGGCCGGGCGCCGGCACCCTCGATTACTTCCGGCGCAACGTTGAAGCCGGGTCAAGAGGTTGTTGCGGCGGCTGACCGTTTATCCCAGACCGGCGCCCCCGTTCAGGTGCCGCGCGCTGCCGCCTCCGACAGTATGGCTGTGCAGCAGGCTGGGGCCGTTACTTCTAACGTTCCATATGCCGGGACGCCGCTTGTTAAGGCTGCCGAACGAACGATCGACCAGCTCGGCACCAAAGCCGATGAAGTGGCGCAGGCTTATGGCGGCGGGTCTCCGGTCTCCCAGTCCGGCGAAACCGCCCGATCCGCCATTAAGGATTGGATTACAGGCGAAAGCGCTGAAACAGCAAAGAAGTTGTACGGCAAAGTTGACACGCTGGTTAACTCCGACGTTAAGACGCCGCTGGACGCCACACGGAACGCGGTAGCGGAGATTGCTGCCAAGCGCGATGCGGCGGCCCTTTCTTCTGGGAAGGCCACGGGCGCCGTTCTGGAGGCCGTGCAGCGCGCGGACGGCCTGACCTACGAGGGTGTGAAAACGCTGCGCACCAACGTCGGCGAGATGCTCAATGGTGGCATTCTGCCCGAGGGCGTCTCTGGCTCGGAATTGAAGAAGATTTACGGGGCGCTATCCAAGGATCTTGAGGCGTCGGTTTCGGCAGCGGGCGGGCCGCAGGCAAAGGCGGCTTTCGACCGCGCAAACCGCTATTACAGCCTGGCAAGCGAGCGCAGGGAATCTCTTGCCAAGATCGTTGGTGCTGATGGCAATGCACCGGCAGAAACGGTCTTCAGCCGCATCGAGGCAATGGCCGGCAGCACCTCGCGGGCGGACGTGTCCAAACTTGCGCAGGCCCGCAAGGCGATCGGCTCTGATGACTGGAACGAAGTCGCGTCAACCGTCATCGGCAGGCTGGGCCGGGATGTAGAAGGCAACTTCAGCCCGCAGCGGTTTATTACCGCCTATGAGAAGCTTTCGGAGGCCGGCAAGAACGTTCTGTTCCGGTCCAGCGAAAAGGCGAACCTAGCCGACCATCTGGACGACATCGCCAAGGTGTCGAGCCGGTTCAAGGAGCTGCAAAAGTTCGCAAACCCAAGCGGGTCTGGCCGGACAGTGATGGGCGGCGGCATCGGGACTGGGCTCTGGATTGATCCCCTGACCACCATCGGGTCAGTGGCTGGCAGCCGGGTTCTGGCTATGGCGCTCGCAAAGCCCGCAAGTGCGGCATCGGTTGCCAAGCTCGCGAAATCGCAACAGGCGCTCGTTGTTAGTCCATCGGCCTCAAAGATCGCTGCGTACACCTTGGCGGCGCGGAACCTGATTAGCACGCTCGACCTGAAGGCCGTTACCCCGGCCGACTTCCTGAAATCGTTGCAGGGCCCAGTACCAGCCCGCGCTCAGGACGAACAGCCCTAGCCCGTAAGGGTACGGCAGCACTAGCCAACAGAACACAAGCCACACCAGCAGCGCCCATCGGGGCGGCTTTTTTTATGGGGTTATCGTTAAATGGCCGGCTCAATATCCCTGAGTCTATCACAGCAATTCGACAGTACGGGAGCCCCTTTAAACGGCGGCACCCTGCAATTTTATGCTGCCGGCACGACGACACCCCAATCGGCCTATCAGGACGTTTCCCTGACCATCCCGTGGCCCAATCCGATCGTTCTGGACTCTGCTGGGCGTATTCCGCCGTTCTACCTGGCAGATGGGCAGATCAAAATCGTCCTCCGGGACGCAAACGGGGTCACTCAGGTCCAGGCGGACAATCTCCTTGTGGTTGGGGCCTCCTCCGGCAGCGGCGGCGCCCCGTCAGTGGACGCTACGACCATCTTCGATACCGGCGATCTGAAGTGCAAATATAGCACTAGTGCTATAACGGGCTGGGTGCGGGCCAACGGCCGAACGATCGGCTCGGCCACCTCGGGCGGCACTGAGCGGGCCAACGCGGACTGCGAAGACCTGTTTTTGTATCTGTGGGCGACGGACTCCAGCCTCTCGGTTTCCACGGGCCGGGGCGCGTCTGCGGCCGCCGACTGGGCCGCCAACAAGAACATTGCGCTCCCTGACTGGCGCGGCCGTGTCATCGCCGGCTTTGATGACATGGGCAACACCGCAGCCAACCGGCTAACCACTACTACGATGAGTGGTTCCGGCATCGGAGGGACGGGCGGCGCGCAAACTCAAACCATTTTGCATGGCAACCTTCCTAACGTCACCCTCACCACGAATATCTCCGATCCAGGCCACACGCATGATGCCTTCGGCAACCATACGGCTCGGGTGTTTGGCAACCTTGGCCCTAGTGGCGCAGGCATTACCGTTCAATTGAATAACGGTGACGACGGAACGATGGTGACCGGCTCATCCTCAACCGGGATCACGGCATCAACCCCGCTCGGGGGGTCTGGAATAGCGATGTCGATTATCCAGCCCACCCAATTCGCAACCATCTATATCAAGCTCTGAGGGCCTGAAATGTACCAAGGCTCCCTCGCACCTATTTCCAATCGCGAACACTGGATAGAATCCAGCCCGTTGATTGATGACGACGGCTCGGAAATCACGCTGACTGACGCCACGCTCGAAATGTGGGTTTGCAAGCAGGGCTGCCCCAATACCCCATTGCTGTCCGGTTCAACCGACGACGGCAAGATTACGCTTCCGACATCAACAACCTTCCAGTGGGAATTCACGCCTGACGATATGTCCGTGTTTTGCGCCGGAACGTATGACGTTTATTTCCGCGCCACTGTTGATGACATCACCTCGCAGATCCTCGCGGCTACCATTCAGATCGTGGAGGGCGGCCCCGTATGAGGCTTAAACTGACGCGGGGCAACGCGCTCAAGCTCAAGACATCGACCCGACTTCCTGCGCAACTCGTTGGCGGAACTGCCACGACCGTTACGAGGGCGAATGGTGTCTACACGATTGATGTGGACACAACCGAAGTTGCGGACCTCCTTGAGCCGACCGTTCTTAACCGCGCGAACCACACTGGCACGCAGCTCGCCTCAACGATCAGCGACTTCTCGGAGGCAACTGACGACAGGGTAAATTCACTCCTCGTTGCTGGTACCAACATAACGCTAACCTACAATGACGCAGCCAACACGCTGACGATCGACGGGCCGGAAAACGAAATCGTATCTGTCCTTGATTACATCCCAGAGGCCGAGCACGCCGCTATAGCGGACGGCACGACCACTTATGATGCCACTACAAACATTCAGACGTGCATCAACGCGAATGGTGGCGTCCGTCCGATCTACTTTCCTTCTGGAACGTATATCGTCACAGACACGCTTAAATATCGCCCTGTACCCGGAGCCGCTGTTTTTGTAAGCGGTATCCAGCTTGTTGGTGATGGCCCTGGCAGCACGATCATCGACAATCGGTCTGCCGTCGATACACACTCCGACACATTCGCAACCACGAACCTCTCGGTAATCGTCACGGTTACCCGCACCGCGCACGGATTGGCCGCAGGCGATACCATTGAAATTGTCGGCACATCCGGTGCCGTTGGCGGGCTGACTTTTGAGGGCCAGTGGTCGATTGCGTCTGTCCCCGATGCAAACACGTTTACGTTCTCTCACACTTCGGGAGCTACGAGCACAGCCAGCGGGAGTGTAACTTACGGCGAAGTCCGTCCGTGTATTGATCTCGGCCTGACGGACACGATCGGCAACTACCAGCAGTTCGCCCGCCTCAGTAATTTCAAGATCACTAACAGCACCTCTCTTGCCAACGCGCTGGGTATCCGTGTCCGCAAGACCTATCACTGCACGATTGATAACGTCTGGGTGCATGGTCAGACCCTCGACGGCATTCAGGTGCCGTGTATCGATGAAACCGCAGGCGACCGAGACGCGTCAAACCAGCTCACGATTGACCATTGTCGCATAGAGAATTGCGCCCGTTGGGCCATCTGGATTATTGGCCGTTCGGAGACTGCTTCCGGCGGCTCAGGCGGCAACAACGAAAATAGCTACGTTCGCATCCAGAACACGTTCATTACGAACTGCGGCGTGGACGCCGCGACCACGCCTCCCGTTAGTGGTGGCATCCGGTGGAAGGGCCAGGTTCTCGTCCTTGAGAACAGCGCTGTGGCTGCAAGCCAGAACGTTGCCCTTTGGATCGAGGGCGGTCCCGGCCTTGCAAATTCGGCTACAGTCACCGGCTTTACCTCGGAGAACGTCACCCGCAAGGGCATTTACATCGATGGTATCCAGGGCGCTTCGTTCCGGGATATCCAGCTTTACAACAACGATAGTTTCATTGCCCAGTATGGGATGCGGATCGACGGCACGAACTACGTCTGCTCCAGCATCTCGGTTGAGGGCGTTATCGTTCGGGCAACCTCGGGCAACAACGCATACACCGCGTTCTCATTGACCGGCGCCAATGCCACAAACTGCAAGGTCAATCCTACCCGAGTGGTCTTCCAAAACTTCGACCACGCTGGCCAGACCCGCTATGGTGGCTTCGGGGTCTTCAAGCCAACTGTACAGAACTTTACGTCCGGCTCTGGTACGTACACGACACCCGCCGGGGTGAGGTACCTTAAAGTCCGCATGGTTGGTGGGGGCGGTGGCGGGGCGGGCTCGGGCACTACACCAGGCAACGGCGGCACGGGTGGCAACACGACCTTCAGCACGTTCACTGCCAATGGTGGCGTCGGCGCTACTACTACGGCTGGCGGCGGTGGCGGCACGGCTACGGGCGGTGATGTCAACCGAACAGGTGCAACGGGTCAGAACGCCACCGGCCTGGCGTCAGCCGCCCCAGGCGGCAATGGCGCCGCCTCACCCTTCGGCGGGAACGGTTGGGGTGGGGCGCCGGGTGCCGGCGCTGGTACTGCTGGTGCCACGAACTCAGGCTCCGGTGGTGGCGGTGGCGGTGTGAACTCGACGGCCAGCGGTGGCGGTGGCGGAGGCGCTGGCGGTTATCTTGAGGGCTTCATTGCGACGCCCGCTGCTACGTACTCATACGCCGTAGGTGCCGCAGGAACGGCGGGCACGACCGGGACAAGTGGAGCTGCGGGCGGTGCTGGCGGCTCGGGCTCAATTATCGTTGAGGAGTTCTACTAGTCGTAGGGGATGACAGCAAAATACTTGCGTCCATTTGTGTTGGGGTCGCTGTTGTCGCTTGATGAAAACACGATGCCGCGCCCTTTCCAATGGGCGTATCTTCCAGAGCCGAGACCGTGGATATCCGCAAAGGTGCTGTGAGCCTGGCCTAGTATTTGTCCATCCTCATAAATGAGAAGGGAGGAGGTCGAATCTCCCTCAATCTTCGGATCATCGGCGAATGCGTCAAATCTATTGGCTTGGTGGGGAGCGGCAACTGTCGCATTGCCCTCCTTATAGAAGGGCCTGATGAGTTGCGTGACGATTTTTCCTTTCGGAACGAAAGGGGTTTCTCGATCGGCGCGTAAAGCCAGCGCAAAGTACACAGCTAATAAACACGCAACACTCAGTAGGACGATTCTGCCCCCGGAAATTTCGGTCTTCATTCGTCCGCTCTACGTGTCCTTCGGGAAAATGTGCCGCAGCACCAGGCGCGCAACAACATAAAGAATCGCCAGAAAAATGGCGGCGTAAATCAAAGGTTCCATTGGCTTCTCCTACCCCCGGAGAGGTCTGTTTCCTACCACGCAACCCACAAGCGAGCAACATGAAACACGCCAAGAAGATCGGCGCAGGTGGCGCCGCGCTTACCATTGCCTGCTACTTCATCCAGCCCTGGGAAGGGCTTTGGACGACAGCAAGGGTCGATACGATCGGAACCGGGCGCCCGATTACGTGGTGTTACGGCGAGACTAAAGGCGGCGCCAAGGTGGGCGACAAGTTCACCCCTGAGCAATGCAGCGAAATGCTGAAAAAGCGTCTGCCGGAATATGCCAATGCAATCGCCCCCTGCATCAAAGTCCCTGTCTCGGACAAGACCCGCGCTGCCTTCATCTCCTTTGCCTACAACGTTGGTTCTGCTGGTTTCTGTCGCTCTTCCGCTGCTAAGCGTCTTAACGCTGGCGACGCTCGCGGCGCATGTGATGCGCTGATGCAGTGGAACATGGCGCAGGGCCGCGTGGTCAAGGGCCTGACCAACCGCCGCGCCGCGGAGCGGAAGCTTTGCCTTGAAGGCATTAACGAGCCGCCGCCGAAGCCGGTTGAGGCGCTGACGCTCTGGCAGAAGATCAAGCTGTTCTTCAAATCCATCTGGAAAGGAAACTAATCATGTCCGGTGCATTCGCAATGGTTGACATTCTCTGGCTCATCGCGGGCGGCGCTGTCGTCTGGTTCGGCCGTGAACCGATCACGCGCTGGTACAAGGGCGCTGAGGACTATGCCGGCGCGCTGAAGGATAAGGCGGAAGCCATCCTGAATGCGGTGAAGAAGTAGTGTTTAAGCTTCTTCTGCCGTTCCTGACTCCGGTCATTTCAGGCGTCATTGAAGCCTACAAGGCCAAGCTCCAGGCTGGTAGCAATCAAGACAAACTCGCTGCTGAACTCGCCGAGAAGGATCTGGAACTTCAGGGCAAGGAACGTGAAGTCAACGCCAAGCTGAACGAACTGGACTCCGGTGGTTTCTGGACTTCCGCACCACGCGCCATCGTTTGCTGGTCCTTCGCCCTGTACATCGCAAAAGTCGTCATCATCGACACTGTTCTTGGCTGGGGCGTTACGCCGCCGCTGAAGGGAATGATCGCCGAATGGGCCGGGACCGTAATTGTGTTCTGGTTCGGTGGTCGCACGTTGGAAAAGGTAGCGCGCATCTGGAGGTCGCGATGAAGACAATAGCAATACTGGTCGCGGCTCTGATGATTGCGGGGTGCGCTCATGCACCCATGAAGCAGCAGCCACAAGTCAACCGCGCAGCCAAGGCTGACAAACTTGTGGTGGCCAAGAAGCCGCCAGAGACGCCGAACCAAGTGGTCAAGAGGCGCTGGTTTCCGAAGTTCAAGGTGCAGTGGCTGCACAAATGACGGACGAAGAGCGCGACCGGCTTACGCGGCTTGAAGTCCAATTTCAGCACCTCTCTAAAGCAATGGACGACACCCACGAGAAGGTGACGGTCATGCATGACCTGCTGATGCAGGCCAAGGGGATGCGCTGGCTTATTGTGGCGATGGCCGCTGCGGCGGGATTCGCGGCATCGTTCGCCGCAAAACTTCTGCCGCTTTATAAATGATCGACATCCGGAGCGGCATCCTCGCCATTACTATCTGCCTTGTGATTGCGGTCTTCGCCGACGTCCCGCCAAAGCCTCTCCCGCAAAACGCTCCGTACTGTGCCCAGCCCGTATGGAATCGGTACGGGCGAGAGACCGGCAGGCGCTACGTGCCGTGCCAGGATTTGGACCGTTATGAATATGCCTAATCTCCATTTCTGGCTCCACTTCGTAACAGCGTTCACCATCGTTGTCGCCGTGCTGATGATCGGCGTGGCGATCCAGGAATACGGGCTCTGGAGGAGGGAATACTTGACGGCTGAGGATAAGATGGCTGGGGCGCTGCGAAAGATCTTGATCTTCGCGGCGATTATAATCATCGCAGTCATAGCGGTAGTTGTGTTTGCGTGAACCACTCTTTTTGCCAACACGGGGGACTTTAGGTGGCTGCTGCTGCGACGACGGACGAAGAGTTCATCGCGTTATTCGATGCATTGGGGCCAATAAAAACAGCCAAGATAATAGGAATTCAAAAGCGAGACGTATACCGGCGGCGCCGGAGACTAGAGGCTCATTACGGGCCGATTTCTGCACCTAGCAAGCCTCGGCCAGAGGCCCCCGGCCGCCACTCACTGGACATTAAAAACGGCACAGTGTTGATCGGGTCCGATTTCCATATCTGGCCCGGCGAGGAATCAACCTGTCTTCGGGCGTTTAAGAAGTTCGTCGCCGACATTAAGCCAAGCGCCGTCATCCTGAATGGCGACGTGATGGACTTCCCGCGGATCAGCCGCCATCCCCAGAACTGGGAAAGCGCGCCAGATCCACAGGAGGAGATTGAGGCGGCGCAGGACCACCTCAACGATATTGTTAATGCCTGCAAGCGCGGCACTCACAAAATCTGGACGCTGGGGAATCACGACGCTCGGTTCGAGCTGATGATTGCTAGTTCTGCCCCGCAGTATCGCGGCATCCGGGGCGTGCACCTCTCTGACCATTTTGCCACCTGGCAGAAGGCTATGTCCTGCTTCATCAACGAAGGAATCGAGGGCGGGGCCACGATGGTCAAGCATCGCTGGAAGGGTGGCATGAATGCGACCAGGGCAAATACCTTGAACGCTGGCGTGTCTATGGTGACGGGGCATTTACATTCGCAAAACGTTAGACCGATTTCTGATTATCGTCGTCATGACCGTTATGGCGTCGATACTGGCTGCGTGGCTGATAAGGAACATCGTGCGTTCAGCTATACGGAAGATTCAGCACTCGATTGGAGGTCGGGCTTCGCGCTCCTGACGTACAGGGGCGGCATTTTGATGCCACCGGAGCTTATCACAAAGATGGACGCCAAAACCGTGTGGTTTAGAGGGGCACTTCATAAAGTGTAGGAAACATGCGGAAGCGTAGGGCACTGGGAATGGCATGATATCCAAGAGCAAGAAAGAACTGCGTTCACGCCGCTTCAGACGCAGACGCCGCTCGCGGCCGTACTTGATCGACATTGACGACTTCGAGACGGTGGAAGAAATAGAAATGGATGACTGGATGTTTGGATCTTCCGGGGGGAATTTGGTGTAATGGCTGGCGAGTTTGATGGCACATATCACTACGTACCAAACGGTTTTGTTTATCTCTGGGAAGAGCTCGGATGGAAGGCGCTGCCAGCATTGGACGGGACCGGGCACGGTCTCTACTCAACGATGATGAAGTGGGAGGGGCAGGGAGAGCCGGTCCGCCCTACGATCGAGGACGCGGCGTGAAGCTTGCGCAAGCCGTCGTCTCTCAAACCCGCGACGGGAAATGGAAGATGTTCATCCAGTCCGATCGGCAAGTAGAAATGTCACTGACCGGCGACCTTGAGGACATAATCAAGGAGCTGAATTTCGCCGCTACCCGCGAATGGGAGCGGCGAAGCTAACCCCACTCACCATCACTGACCTGCACAGGCTCCTTCGGGGGCCTTTTTCTTTGGAGCAAGCATGACGCTTGAAAAGGCATGAGCGACAGGGACACTCTCCTGCGTGCCGGCATTCCGTTCTTTACGATCGTGGATGAGAACGGCGTTTCAACGGATGGCAATTCAGCGACGATCAGCCTAATCCGCAATCGCGGCATGGAGCCGATTTGCGAGGTCAGTGCTGTCGGCGTCGCCACTTCTGGGTCAACGATAGCCACCTTGCGCAACCGCGGCATCCAGTTTTATTGCCCGGTTACCGAGAACGGTGTGACCTCGGGCGCGGTTACGATGGCCACGTTACGCACTCGGGGCATCCCGTTCTTTTGCCCGGTTGGCGTTGACGGCATTGCCACGGACGGAACGGCGACAATTGCCCAATTGGCGGCTAAGGGCATCCCCTACGTCTGCCTCCTCGATTCCCTTGGGGGAGCGGGGGGCTCCCCTGACGTGCCGGCCGCCCCGACACTGACTTGGACCTCCGCCGAAACGGATACGACGCCGACGTTCGATGTCGATTTGCCGTCTGGCCTGGGAGCGCCGGACGACGCCGAAGACGGCGACGTTATCTATCTCGAAATTACGGACAATGCCGAATTCGACACCGAGTCAACCGACACATTAGACGCCGGGGATGTTTCAGGCGATATCGTTGCAATGGAGCAAAGTGCTCCGCTTGCAGACGGCACCTATTACGCTCGGGCCAGGCTCAAGCGCGGGGCTTCATATGGGCCTTACTCCAACACGGAAACCTTAACGATCAGCACGTTCACTGCTCGGGTTCTCGCGGTCGGCGGCCTGACCCCAACATTTATCAACACCACAGCAGCCAGAACCTACGCGACGGCGGACGGCTTCGTAACGGAGACAGCATAAGATGGCGAACGTATATGTGAGGTCCGGCGCTGGCGGGGCTGGCACTGGCGCGGATTGGGCCAACGCTTACACGACGCTGGCGGCAGCGGCAGCGGCAAAGGCGGCGGGCGACGTGTTCTATGTTGCTGCGGACCACGCTGAAACGCAGGCGTCGGCCATGACGATCACGATGCCCGGCACGGTTGGCAGCCCGAACCGGATTATCTGCGTCGATCACACAGGAACCGTTCCTCCCGTATCGGCGGACATCCGAACGACGGCCACCATCAGCACGACCGGCGCGAACTCGATAACGATGGCGGGGTTTTTCTACTGCCATGGTATCTCGTTTCAAGCAAACTCTGCTGGTGCTGCTGGCGGCGGCAACATCATTCTGGCGAACACCGGCTCACAAGTCAGGTTCGATAGCTGCGCCTTCCGGGTTCTTAGTACGGCGAATAGCACTATTCAGGGCGGTGCAGGCGCTTCCATGTACTGGAACAACTGCACGGTTAAGTTCGGTGCGGCGGGCAGTGCGATCACTCTGACGAATACGGGCCTGTTCGAGTGGACGAATACAGCGTCGGCTGTCGATGCTACCGGCACCTTGCCGACGACGCTGATAACCGACCCGGCTCGCGCTTGCAGGATCGTCCTCGATGCCGTCGATCTCAGCGCACTTTCGGCCAAGACGGTCATCGCCTCGACTTCGTTCCCGGTCAAATACCTCCTGCGCAAATGCAAGCTCCCGGCGTCGGTGACGATCACGGCGACACAAGCGGGCGGCCTCGGGCGAGGCGACGTTACTGTCATTGATTGCGACAGCGGAGCGACCAACTATCGCAACGAACGCCATAACTATGCCGGGGATCAGACCACGGAAACCACAGTCGTTCGAACCGGCGGCGCAACGGACGGCACGACCTCAGTGGCCTTCAAGGTCATCACCACGGCCAATAGCCGATGGGCCGACCCCTTCACCTGCCTTCCGATCTCCATCTGGAACAACACATCAGGAAGTGCGGTAACGGCCACGGTGTACGGGACGTGGGCGACCGGCGCCGCCGTCCCGAACAAGGAGGATATCTGGATTGATGTTGAGTATCCAGGATCGGCGTTGACCCCACAGGGCTCATTCATCACCAGCGGCAACGCCGACATTCTGGCTACGGCTGCGAATACTGCGGATGGCTCTACTTGGGGCGGCACTCCCGCTGGGGGCGGCACTCCAACGCCATTCAGAATGGCGGTGACATTCACGCCTCAAATGAAGGGGCCGATCACCGTCTATGTGCGCTGTGCCAGGGCATCGACAAACGCCTTCTATATCGATCCAAAGGTGGTGCTGACCTAATGTCAGTATTGCATGTTACCACTGCCACATTGCAGACGGTAGACCCCGGAAGACGGGCGATGATGAACCTGGGGGGCGGTGAAGCGACATCACCGTTCTTCATCAACGCACTAAAGCCGATGACGATGGGCTTTACTGCCCCGGCGGATATTCTTCTCCTTGATAACAACGGCTACCCGACATCAACGCCCAGCGCGACCATAACGCTGTCAAGCTCTGCCGCGACATGGCCGGGAGTCCAATACAAACTGGCGTGGCCCTCCACGCGCACGTTCCGGATGACCTTTGTAGGGAACTACACATCCGTCTCGTCCAGCAACGCCACCATAACGGGCGGGGCAGGAAGTAACATGACGGTATCGAGCCAGTCCGGCTTGGCTGGTCATGTTGTTTTCACCACGACGGAAACTGCGTTCTCGATCCAAATGCCCGCGACGGGGACATATGCCGCGGGCAGCGGCGAGGTCGCCCTGTATCGCGTCAGCGATGAAGCGGATTATCTCGCCGGCAAATACTTCACGCCCGAGTTCGTTGACGTTTTGCAGGGTTGTGCGCCGCGAGGCATCCGACCGATGGGGTGGGTAAACGGCAGCTCCAACAACTTCAACGGCGAAACGACCTGGAGCCGCAGAGCAACCCCAAGCAGCCTATCGTGGAAGAACCAATTCAGGGCCGGGATCTATGGCGGGGTCATCAGCGGGACTGATGTCTACACGGCGTCGGCTGCCGCGGACACGCCCGGATCATGGACCCACGGCGAGCAGTATCAGGGCGTCTTCACCAACCGGGCGACCAGCATTCAGGTCACCGGAGCGGCCAACAACGGAAGCGGGCTTGTCAGGCTGACCGTAAGTTCTACCGCGACCATGACCACCGGCCAGACGGTCTGGATCGTTGCCGTCGGCGGCACGACGGAAGCGAACGGGCGCCCTACGATTACCGTCATCGACGGCACACACATCGATCTACAGGGCGTGAACTTCGTTAATGCCTATACCAGCGGCGGCACTGTCGGCGCCCACACCATCAACATTGGCGGCCGTGGCGCAAAATTCCTTGCGAACAATAGCGCCAACCCGCTGTTTTCGATCACGTCATCTGATGGACCAAACGCAAGCAACACCCTGGGAACGCTGACTTACGATTCGGTTCTCGATATCGTCATGTATAACGCGGGTGGTATCGCGGCCTCGATCCCGATAGAGGCGCAGGTCGCTCTTGCGAACGAAGTTGAGTGTCATCTTTGGGGGACGATTCCAGCTTGGGCGAGCGACGACTATGTGACCAGCATGGCCACCGTCGTCCGGGATAACCTCGGCGCAGGTCTGAAGTTCTACCCGGAATATTCGAACGAGATCTGGAACAATCAATTCCCGCAAACGAGGTGGTCCGCTGAGCGATCGACAAAATTTGGATTTACGTCGAGCTTTAGCTGGTACGCCCTTCGGGTGCGGGAGTTGATGGGCGATGTCATCCCGGCTGTGTTCTCCGGTCAGATGTCGCGGCTGCGCCGGGTCATGGCGTACCAGGGCGGCGGCAGCAGCGGCGCCAACATCAACCCCCGATTCAAGGGGTCGGAGTTGGTTCCTGGCGACGCTGATTATAACGCCTATACCGGGAGTGCCAATTACTCCGCTTCGCCTGACAGACCGATCGATGTCTGCGAAGTCATCGCCTATGCGCCATATGCCGGCGGCACGCATCTCTGCTATGGCGCCGACAATAATCTGAGCTACACCCCAACCTCGCAAAACACTGCTTACTATCAGGCGATCGTTGACGCTTGGGACGGCGCTGATTCGGCAACCGCTATTGCGCTGGTTGACGCCGACATTCGCGAAGGGCGAATGGGCATCCAGACCGTCACAGCGTCCGGCACCACCTTCACCACGCCGGTTGCTCACGGTTGGTCCGTTGGCCATCGCATCTGGTTTAGCGTGAGCGGCGGCACGATCTATAGCGGCGTGTCGGCTTACAAGATGTACTCGATCGCCACTGTTCCGACCTCCACGACATTCACCATGCAGGAGTTCGTCGGCAACAACGCCAGCGGTTCGGCGATTAACGGCGGGTCGGCCGGCACGGGAACGATGAGCGTTGGCCGAACGCTTGTCACGCTGGTTGACGTGACCAAGATGCACCTGTTTGCGGAATCGATCGCAGAGACCTTTGTCGGTGATCGGCCGGTTGGGATGAGCAATCTCTCGATCGAGCAATACGAGGGCGCCCTTGAACCGCAGGGGCCGTCTGCTGCTCAGTGTACCTCATTGGGTCTCACGGGAAGCGACCCCGCAGCGTCGATTGCCGCGGCTATCGTGGCATGGAAAAACGATCCTGCGGCTGCGGCTACCATCCAGCTTTACTACGATCAGGCGCTCGGGCTTGATCCAGCAATGCCCAACACCTACGGCCTGATGACGTATCAGGCGGCTACATCACAACTCGTTCTTGCGGGGGCAGGTCTCTATGGGGTGCTGTCGGGGAATTACCCGAATTCGACGCCGTATCAGACCTATACAGGCTTTGCCCAGTACAACGGCGTGCCCTAGTCCTTAAACGGATCTTCGAAGCTGAAGGCGCGGGCAGCCAGCGAGTATATGATTAGACCGGCGGCGATCGTGAGCCCTTTTGCGAGGCCAACCCGATTGCTACGATCGATCCGGAAAAGGCGAGAACGCCGGCCGTTACGGATTTCATTATCGCCCACATCATGAGCGAATCGATCGCCGCCATCGCGACCATCGCGGCTATTACGAATTTCATTGTTCATCTCGTCGGCGCTCCGGCGCAGGGCCAGCCAAAATTGCTTTGATAGAAAGATATACCCCGAAGGGGAAAAGTAGCATTGCTAAAAATTGCTCTAGGACGCTCATTCCGCTGTTCTACCCCACCTCTCCACATCAGCCAATCCCCCTTGGGACGGTTAATGTCTCAGGGAGAGCGTGGAGGTGCTAGGCTGGCCTCCAGTGCGTTTATGGCCTGTTCCATGCGAGGGCTTGCCCAACCTTCTGGCGCTGGACCTCGGTCTTGGAAGGACCCATATTCTAGAATAAATTCCAGAGCCCACCGAGGCACTTCAACCTTTTCCTCAGAGTTCATAGCTTACCCACTCCTTGGCCAAGTGCGCGGATTGCGTCAACGGCAGCCATCCCAAGCGCCTTAGCCTCGTCCTCGTAGAGCGGAAACGGGACTTCGCCGCATTCGTCCCAAGCCTTCTTGATGGCTGCCGTGGCAGCGTCGCAGGCGAGGTCGTATTCGGACGGCTTGCCCTGGTCGAATCCGGGGGAAGAAAAGCCGCGGCGCAAATTAACTGTGGTCATGGGTGTAATGCTCCTCGCTTAGCACCAGCGGTGCAAATTGATGATAGCCGCCCAGATGACGGCCATGACGGCATTCCCGCCTACAAACGCTATCCATTCTCTATTGGTCAGCATGGCGATTCCTGTTTAGCTGCGCGAGACCGCCCGCAGGCGGTCTAATTCGTCTTGCTGAAGCGTTCCGGTGATGCCGTCAGTCAGGTCATGGATGACCATCTGCGCCGTGTTCAGTTCAGTCCGGAGCCGCTCGATCTCATCGGCCGCGTCCTCCATTAGCCCCTCGTCTGCCGGCCGATGGCGCAGAAGGTCTACTATATCGACTTCTTTGGGCACGTCAGAACTCCCTGCTCAAGAGTGTGGATACCGTTCCCAGCGGTACGCTGCCCATAATTGGTGGCAGGCTAGATTCCGGCTATCGACCATCGCCCAACTGAGCAGCGTCCGCCAATTGTACGGCGGGATGTTGAATAGCCACTTATAAATGAACCGCTTCATGGAGGTCCTCCTCGGTGTTCGGTCAGGACAGGGCGGCCCGGAGCCGGGCCAGATCATCCATCTGACGGTCTGGCCATAGCGGATCGCCCGCCAAGTGGTGGCCGCACATAGCGCAATAGACCCACCATTCATCGATCGGGTCGGCGCAGGCCGAGCACTTCTTATCGATGTGCGCGTGGCGGACATTGACGCGGGTCGTGGTGACCTGAAGATTGGCGCGGCGATTGTCTAGACCGTCGCCGTTTCGATGGTGAACGACCAAATCTGGGTCTGGCTTCATCAATAGGCGGTGCATGGAAATGATCTTGCCCGCTCCGGTTCCCCTGCGCTTGCCCCTCAAACGAGCATAGGCATAGGCGGTGTTCCCCATCTTCCGGCCGTGCCAGTTGTACTGGGTCAGCAGGTCGTAATCGGCGGTGTCGGCCAGAACCGTAAAGCCGTTGCTAGTATAAATTCGCAGGAACGCACCGAGAACTGGCTGTGTCAGCCCGGTGCCAGAATCCGATCCCGTTCCCACATTGTTCGCTGAACTTTGTTCTGGTTTGTTGGCCTCGGTCATTCCAGCCTCCTTTGAATCCTTGAGCTTTTCGGCCCTGTTCTCGTTTAGCCTAGTTCCTCTGAAGGGGACCGGACGCGCGCTTCAGTCGCGGTCCGGCCGTCTTGCCGAAAGGCTTTTCGTCCGAACTCAGACACTGTGAGACCGGCTTTGCGCCGCGGTGGATACTGCTTGCGCTGATGCCGGGTGGCTACGTGCGAACGCTCGACTTGCGTCGAGCGATCGCGCGCGTGCGCCCGTCGTCGCGCAGGCTCAAGCCCGGCCCGCCGATTTTTCAGGAAGCGTCGTCCGCGTCCTCACGTCCTTTGCAAAACGAAACCCGCTTTCCGACCCCGCGAGGGCCGGAGGGCAAACCATGGAGGCGTCCCATGACCTGGCATTTGCTGATGAAGACGCTGACGGTGAAGGATGGCGAGCGCGCCTTGCTGACGCGTAACGGCAGGCTTGAGCGCGTGCTCGAACCCGGTCGTCACCGGCTGATCGATCTGCGGCGTCAGTTGACGGCGGAGATCTTCAACGTCGTTCGCACCGAATTTCCCGCCGAGCGTTACGCGGTGCTGAAGGCCGCGCGGCCTGATCTCGCGGCGGAATTGTTCGAGGCGGTGGAGACGAAGGCGAACGAGATCGCCATCGTCAGCCTCGACGGCCGTCCCGTGCACCTGATGACGCCCTGGCAGGCGCGCGTCTACTGGAAGGTCGCAACCTCAATCGATGTCGAGCGCATCGATGTGGAGAACGATCCCCGCGTGACCGCGCGTCACCTGGCGATGATCGAGCGCAACCGTCCCACCATCGTGACGGAAGCGGTGGTTGAGAACCACGAGGCCGGTCTGCTCTACGTCGAGGGCCGGCTGGTGGAGCGGCTCGCGCCCGGCCGGCACGCGTTCTGGATCGCCGGCCGCAAGATCGAGGTCAAGCGCCTCGATCTGCGTCCCCAGGCGGTCGAGATCACCGCGCAGGAAATGCTGACGAAGGATCGCATCGCCCTGCGTGTGACCTTGACGGCATTCCGCCGGATCGTCGACCCCGAGCGCGTGGTCGCGGCCGTGCCCGACGTGGATGCGTGGCTGTACCGCCTGGTGCAGTTCGCGATCCGCGAGGCGGTGGCAGGCCGCACGCTCGACGAGGTGCTCTCGGCGAAGGCTGCGCTGGACGCGGAGCTGCGGGACTATGTCCGCGACCGTGTCGTGGACAGCGGTGTCGAGGTCACGGAGCTCGGTGTGAAGGATGTGATCCTGCCCGGCGAGATCCGCGAACTCGTCAACAAGGTCGTGGAGGCGGAGCGGGTCGCGAAGGCGAACCTGATCCGCCGGCAGGAAGAGACCGCGGCAACGCGCTCGCTCCTGAACACCGCCCGGTTGATGGAGGAGAACCCTCTGCTGCTGCGGCTCAAGGAGCTGGAGTCGCTGGAGCGGCTCGTTGAGAAGGTCGGCCGGATCGACCTGCATGCAGGCGACGGGCAGGGCCTCGACGCGCTGCTGAGCAAGCTGGTCCGCATCAAGTCCGCGGAGAACGCGTAAGAAGAAGGGTCGCCCATGGGCGGCCCTTCACTGAATGAACGGAATGCGACAAGGAACGATAAGTTCGTCGGGGCCAAAACATGAGGGTATCTCAGACCATTGACGGCAACACCCTGATCGCCTGGGGCTTTCGACCCGGGCGCTGGTTCAAGGATGCCTTGGAGACCGCCAGCATCATGCGTGCCGGGGGCGCGGATGACGATGCGATCTTTGTCGCGCTGCAGGCCATGCAGCCGATCGAAACACTGATGCGGACCAACGGCCTCCAATTCTCGATGCTGATCGATGCCGAGAACGAGTTGGAACGTGACAACATCGCAGCGGTGGCCCAGCACATGGATGCGTTGATGCGAGTCCCGACGATCGTGGCCGGCGCCGTGATACCCGATGCCTGCCCGTCCGGCACGGCGATCGGCACGATCCCGGTCGGCGGAGTCGTGGCATGCGACGATGCGATCCATCCTGGATTCCATTCGTCGGACATTTGCTGCTCGGTCGCCATTACCGTGTTTGCTCGCAAGGATGATCCCAAGCGCATTCTTGATGCCGTTCAGGATGTCACCCATTTCGGTCCGGGGGGCCGAGACGGCATTCACATGCCGCCCGACGAGATTATGTCGAAGTTTGCCGGCAATCCGTTCTTGAGGGGACTCGAGAGGTTCGCGATCGGTCACTACGCCACGCAAGGCGACGGCAATCACTTTGCCTATGTCGGTCACCTCAAATCGACGGGTCATGCCGCATTGGTGACGCACCATGGCTCTCGCGGCCTTGGTGCCCAGGTTTACAAGCGCGGAATGGCTGTCGCCAGAAAGCACACGGCGATTCACGCGCCGAAGACCCCCGACCACAATGCCTGGATCAAGGCGTCAAGCGATGACGGCCGTGCGTATTGGGAAGCTTTGCAGATCGTGCGACTCTGGACCAAGGCCAACCACCATGCGATCCACGACCTTACCGCCACGAAGATCGGAAATGGTGTCGCCGATCGCTTCTGGAACGAACACAACTTCGTCTTCAGAAAGAAAGATGGCCTGTTCTATCACGGCAAGGGCGCTACCCCGAACTGGGCCGGTTTCTCGGATGATGATGACGGGCGCACCATCGTTCCGCTCAACATGGCCGAGCCGGTCCTGCTTCTGAAGCACAAGGACAACAAGGACTCACTTGGCTTCGCTCCGCACGGCGCCGGGCGCAACGTCGGACGCAAGGCTTTCCTGCGCGAGAACAAGCCTCGGCTGCCGACCGGCATCGATGCCCGCTTCTATTGCGGTAAGCCCGACCTGTCGGAACTGCCAGAGGCTTATAAGAACGCCGCATCGGTACGATCGCAGATCACGAAATACGGCCTCGGCGAGGTGACCGATGAGGTGATCCCGTACGGCTCGATCATGGCCGGCGATTGGGAAGCCGATGCGCCATGGCGGAAGGCCAGATGAGCGTCTGCGGTCCAGCATCGCTGGCGCCGTAAAACTGTTGCAGAAAAAGGACTGATCACCCGCAAGACCGACATTGTCCGGAAATGGAACTTTGCTCACTGTTACCCTGCTACCCGTATTGTTACCGTATTACCCATGCGTATTTTGCGGTTGCGTCCGCCGGCTCATTTGCATCTAACTTCTTAAGGTCGCTGCGAGCAGACGGTCCGCCTTGCGGCCGCATGTTTGGAGTTTGTTACTTTGAGTGATGGTGTTGTTGTGAGTACGCGTTGAGAGAGCAGCTTTAGTCTATGTTGAAACGGCCGTTTCGCGACACTCCAAGTGCGGGGTTCTCCGGAGTGAAACCTGGCGACGCCATGAGCAATCGCCTTCTTGCAGCATTGCCTGCACCGGATCTCCATCTGCTGGAACCCGAACTGGAGATGATCGCGCTCGATCAGGACGCGGTCATTTCGCGGGCGGGTGACGATATTGAATACGTTGTCTTTCCTCATAGCGGCGCTATCGCGTTGATGATCGACATGGCGGACGGACACACGGTTGCTACCGCGGCAGTTGGGCGTGAGGGAGCTGTCGGCATGCTGTCGGTGCTCGGGCCATCACCTTCGACGACGACGGCTATCGTTCGTGCGGCCGGCACCGCCTCTCGGATTCCTGCATCGCGATTTTTCAGCGCTTTTAGCCGAAGCCCGGCGATCCGACGCATGGTTCAAACTCATGTCAGGGCGATGTTGGTACAGTTCCAGCTCGGTTTGGCCTGCAATGCGCTGCACCCGGTCGAAGCCCGCATGGCTCGCTGGCTGCTTCGCCTGCGCGACTGCGTCGACCATGATGCGCTCCCAATCACGCAGCATGCCCTCTCGCAAATGCTCGGCGTGCGACGTACGACCGTGACGCTCGTAATGCGTAACCTGCGAACGCGTGGAGCAATCAGGTCCGATCGACGAGGCCTGATCGAGATCGACCGGGCGCGGCTCGCGGCGGCAGCGTGCGAATGCCACAACGCCATGTGTCTCGAAGTCGAGGAAATCTTCGCGACGAATTCGACCGAATCCCGGATGGCGGCTCTGCCCGAGATCAAATCGCGCGATGCGATGTGAGCGCGTTTCGCGCGACCGTTTGAGCTACCACGTCGCGACTTGCCGCGAGCGCATTACAGGACGGCCCGTCAAGCAGCTGATGCAATCAGGTTTTCGGCCGCCGATCACGTTCAGGCGCCGACCCGGATGCTGCCTCGAGCCTCGCAATTTCCCGCAACACCTTCGCCGTCTGGAGCAGCTCCTTGCGCTCGGGACCCGGCTTCAGCCGCCGTGCTTCATCAAGAATGTCCTTGGCCTGCAGCAGCCAGGTGGATGTTTCATTTGAGATCTGCATCCGTGGCATGGCGTCCCCTCTATCGCGATCGTTACCCGATCCTTGTCAGCGATTACGCCGGGGCGCCCGCGCGGCGATGCCGCACCCGGATGCTCGGCTCGTCGACCCAGGCTTCGCGGGCAAACCACGGATGATCGGTGTGACAGATCACGCAACGCGTACGCGAAAAAAATACCGGGCGACGGCCGAAGCTTTCGCGATCGGTCTTGATGCCGGTGGGAATAGCCAATCCGGTTTGCGGACATTTGACCATAACCATACCCATGTCGCTCTCCCCTGCGATTGTCTTGATCGTTTGGTGCAAAAGCACCGGCCGGTTGGAATGCGCCCTGTTATCGGTGCGGGTTACTTGGGGGGCATCGCGCACCTTGTTTGGTCGAGCACGGGCAGTGGGGACTGCATGCTCGCCGGGCTCGTTTCCAACCGGCCGGATCTCCTCCAAATTCCTTGGGCGTGAACTGAGCGGGCCTTGTTAGCCCGCCTGGTGGAATACCTTGGTGAAGTGCTTCCTGATCGGCTCACCGGTTTCGGTCGCAAGCTTCTGGGCAAGGATCCACAATTCCTTGTTCTGGTCGGAAGCGGCGTCGAATGCCTTGCGCGTTTGCGCCGCGGACAACGTGAAAACGTCGGTCGCCGACTTGCTGCCGCAGAGATGGATCAGGAAGTCGAGCGCAGAGGCGGCATTGGCGTTTGAGATTTCAAACACCTTCAGCCCGTAGTCGGTCGCGCCTCTCGCATTGCTGGAATAGCTCTCGCGCAGCGCTTCCGTCATTTGCTCCGAAGCGGCCTTGATCTTCTCGAAGCCTTCCCGTGCGCGGGCCACGACCTGGTCGTTGGCTCCGATGCCAGGCAAGGCGATCTTCGAGAAATCCGGCAGCGGCGTCCCGAATACATTGGTTCCATTTGGTGTCACTTTCATTTCGCTTTCACTCACGCAACATTACTCCTTCTCAAGCGAAAGCATTCTCCGCGACGCTCGCATGCGTCACGAGAGCTCACGCTCCGTGTTCGACCAGATTTTGGATGAGCTTTGATTTAGCCCCGACCCGATACAACTTTGCGTCAGGAGAAGCGGAACGTCGGTTCGAATTCCGACTCTCGCGAAAATTTTTTTGAGAATTGTCAACCTAAACGATCGTATATTTACGGGAGGGTGTGCATAACAGGGATATCGCCGAGAACGGGGAGCCTTTTATTCAGCGTAGCGTTGCACGCGACCCTTCACCTGCTGTGGCGGCTAGCTACGTTATTCGCCAAACAAAAACCCCGGCATCGCTGCCGGGGTTTTGCATTTTTCCTAACCGCTTTGGGTGACCGGACTTAGAAGTCCATGCCGCCCATGCCGCCGCCGGGGGGCATGCCGCCGCCGGCCGGAGCGTTCTTCTTCGGCAGTTCGGCGATCATGGCTTCGGTGGTGATCAGGAGAGCCGCGACCGAGGCCGCGTTCTGGATTGCCGCACGAACCACCTTGGTCGGGTCGATGATGCCCTTGGAGACCAGATTGCCGTATTCGCCGTTCTGCGAGTCGAAGCCGTAGGAGTACTGCTCCTTCTCGAGGATCTTGCCGACGATGACGGACCCGTCTTCACCCGCGTTGATCGCGATCTGGCGGGCCGGCGCGGAGAGCGCCTTGCGCACAATCTCGACGCCGGTCTTCTGGTCGTCGTTCTGGGTCCGGATGCGCTTCAGCTGCTCGGAGGCGCGGAGCAGGGCGACGCCGCCGCCCGGCACGATGCCTTCTTCAACCGCCGCGCGGGTCGCATGCATCGCGTCATCCACGCGATCCTTGCGCTCCTTCACCTCGACTTCGGTCGCGCCGCCGACGCGGATCACCGCGACGCCGCCCGCGAGCTTGGCCAGACGCTCCTGCAGCTTCTCACGGTCGTAGTCCGAGGTGGTTTCCTCGATCTGCGCCTTGATCTGCTGAACGCGGGCCTCGATGTCGGCCTTCTTGCCGGCGCCGTTGACGATCGTGGTGTTTTCCTTGTCGATCATCACCTTCTTGGCGCGGCCGAGCATCTGCAGCGTGACGTTCTCGAGCTTGATGCCGAGATCTTCCGAGATCGCCTGACCGCCGGTCAGAACCGCGATGTCCTGCAGCATGGCCTTGCGGCGATCGCCGAAGCCCGGAGCCTTTACGGCCGCGACCTTCAGACCGCCACGCAGGCGGTTGACGACGAGGGTGGCGAGAGCTTCGCCTTCGACGTCTTCCGCGACGATGACCAGCGGCTTGCCGGTCTGCACCACGGCTTCGAGCAGCGGCAGCAGCTCGTTCAGCGAGGAGAGCTTCTTCTCGTTGATCAGGATGTAGGCGTCGTCCATTTCAACGCGCATTTTGTCGGCGTTGGTGACGAAGTAGGGCGAGATGTAGCCGCGGTCGAACTGCATGCCCTCGACGACGTCGAGTTCGGTGTCGAGCGACTTGGCTTCCTCGACCGTGATGACGCCTTCGTTGCCGACCTTGGCCATCGCCTTGGCGAGGAAGTCGCCGATCTCCTTGTCGCCGTTGGCGGAGATGGTGCCAACCTGGGCGATTTCCTCGTTCGAGGTGACCTTCTTGGAGTTCTTGGCGAGGTCGGCGACCACGGCTTCAACAGCCAGATCAATACCGCGCTTCAGGTCCATCGGGTTCATGCCGGCGGCAACCGACTTGGCGCCTTCACGGACGATCGCAGCCGCCAGAACGGTCGCGGTGGTGGTGCCGTCGCCGGCAGCATCCGCCGACTTCGAAGCGACTTCGCGCACCATCTGCGCGCCCATGTTCTCGAACTTGTCGTCGAGCTCGATCTCCTTGGCGACGGTGACGCCGTCCTTGGTGATGCGGGGAGCGCCGAACGACTTGTCGAGCACGACGTTGCGGCCCTTCGGACCGAGCGTGACCTTCACGGCGTTGGCGAGAATGTCGACGCCGCGCAGCATGCGGTCGCGGGCATCGACGCCGAATTTGACTTCTTTGGCTGACATATTTGGTTTCCCTGAGTTGATCTTTGTTTCTCACCCTGTCGGGGAGGCGCCTTGCGGGCGCTCCTCAGGGTGAGCGTGGCAGGCGAAGGGCTTAAGCGGCCTTCTTCTTGGAGGCGGGGACGTCGAGCACGCCCATGACGTCGGACTCCTTCATGATCAGGAGATCTTCACCGTCGATCTTGACCTCGGTGCCCGACCACTTGCCGAACAGGACGCGGTCGCCAACCTTGAGGTCGATCGGGATCAGTTTGCCGGCCTCGTCACGGCCACCCGGGCCGACGGCGACGACTTCGCCCTGGGAAGGCTTTTCCTTGGCACTGTCCGGAATGATGATGCCGCCAGCGGTCTTCTCTTCGGCGTCGATGCGCTTGACCACGACGCGGTCGTGAAGCGGACGGAATTTCATGCAGTCCTCCTAAGTTTCTGAAGATGTTATCAGAATTGGAAATTTTGGCAGTCCGAGCCAGCGAGTGCTAACTCGGCTGCGGCTGATTTAGGCCAGTCTTGTTCGGGGGACAAGGGTGTCTAGCAGAAAAATTGGCACTCAAATATGACGCCTGCCAATTTCATTAATCATGATTAATCGGGGCGCGGAATCCCGGGGCCCCCGTATTAGCAGATGCGGTAAGCTGCTGCTAACGCGTGAATTTTCAACAGTTCGTTAAACATTTAGACTTGTGATGGGTTGGTATCGTGCGTCACATTTCTCTCATGTGAGCGCATCTCCGCCGGGGTGGCTCGGTGTGTGGCCACCCACGTGAAATGCGCTTCCAGCAATGGAGGTTTGGCATGGTCTCGCGGGTTGGAGTTGCTTCCGACGACTTCCGGAAGCAGGTGCTGGGTTACGGGCTGACGACGGCGCAAATTCTGTATCGAATGCCGGATCACCCCTCATTGCTGCAGACCTATGTCTGGCAAAACTACGATCTGTTTCCGAAATTCCCCGCGCTCAAGGATTTCCTCGCCTTCTGGCAGGAAAAGCTTGATGGCCCGCTGTTTTCCGTCACGGTTGCGCATTCCAGACTGATCAAGCCGGCCGAGCTGCGCGCGGTCGATGGCGTGTTCAGGCTGCATTGATTGAGGTGCCGCAGGGTGGGCAAAGGCGCTTGCGCCGTGCCCACCATCTGACACTCAGCTCGCGATGGTGGGCACGCTGCGCTTTGCCCATCCTACGAAATCCGATTTGTGTTAGCCTCCCGCCACAAACAAACAAAAAGGGAGGCACCGATGGCCAAGAAGAAAGTCGCCTCACGCGCCGCGGCGCAGTCCGCCGTAAGGAAGAAATGGTCAGGCCACAAGACGGCGGCCAAGTCCTCGGCTCGCAAGACGATCAAGTCGAAGGCGAGGGGCGCGTCTGCCGCAAAGGCAAAGCCAGTCAAGAAGGCGCGGCCGAAGCAAACCATCGCCATCAGCCATCACCGCGAAGAAGATTTCAAGGCTGACGGCCTGCGCACCTACGCAAAATACCGCGACCTCGGAATTGCGGACGCTACCCACGGTCTGGCGCAGGCGCATGTGATCCGCTTGCAGGGTCCTTGTAATCCGGCGGAAGTTTCAAAACTGCACTACCACGACGTCGAATTCCAGATGGTCTACGTGCTCAAGGGCTGGGTGAAGACCTACATGGAAGGCCAGGGCGAGACGCTGATGCAAGCGGGCAGCGCCTGGACCCAGCCGCCGCGCATCAAGCATCTGATCATGGATTATTCCGACGACGTCGAACTGCTGGAAGTGATCTTGCCGGCGGAGTTCAAGACGGTGGAATTGGCGAGTTGATTCCGTAGCCCGGATGGAGCCAACGGGTCGCGCGAATGCGCGCCCGATGACAGGCTCCGCGAAATCCGGGAACGTTGCGAGTGTTGAACACGTGTCCGGATTGCGCTGCGCTTCATCCGGGCTACGGGCTGATGTACCTACGTCAACACCCCCACCATCGCGCCCATCAGGCACGTCGTCAGCGTACCTGACACAATCGACTTCAAGCCCAGCGCATTGATCTCCTCGCGACGCTCCGGGGCCATCGTCCCGAGGCCGCCGATCATGATGCCGAGGCTGGCGAAGTTGGCAAAGCCGCACATCGCATAGAGCATGATCAGCCGCGAGCGCGGATCTAGCGCATCAGCGTCGAGCTTCGACAGTTCGACATAGGCGATCAGTTCGTTGAGGATGGTCTTGATGCCCATCAGGCTTCCGGCCGTGACGGCTTGCGGCCAGGGCAGGCCCATCAGCCAGCACACCGGCGCCATCAGGTAGCCGAGCAACCGCTGCAGCGAGATTTTGGCGCCGCCAATCTCGGGCAACAGTCCCAAAATCGCGTTGGCGAGATAGACCAGCGCCACCAGCACCAGCAGCATGGCGACGATGTTGAGCAACAGCTCGAGCCCGGCCGTGGTGCCCTTGACGATCGCATCCATGGTGCTTGAGACGTGCATATCAGGATCTTCCAATGATCCTCCGGTGCGCTTGTCCGACGTCTCCGGCACCATGATCAGACTGATCAGGATCGCGGCCGGCGCGCCGAGCACCGATGCAATGACAAAATGCGCCGCCGCATCCGGGATCAACGGCGCAAGGAACGTGGCGTAGAGCACCAGCACCGTGCCGGCGATACCGGCCATGCCGCCGGTCATCACCAGAAACAATTCGCTGCGGGTGAGCTGCGCCAGATAGGGGCGGATGAACAAAGGCGCCTCGACCATGCCGAGAAAGATATTCGCCGCGGCGGACAGCCCCACCGCACCGCCGACGCCGAGCGTGCGCTCCAATAGCCACGCCATACCGCGCACGACCGGCGGCAGCACCCGCCAGTAGAACAGAAGCGTCGTCAGAACGCTCATGACCAGCACGATCGGCAACGCCTGAAAGGCCAGGATGAAATCCGCGCCCGGCGCCTTGAGATCGAAGGGAAGGGCGCCGCCGCCTAGATAGCCGAACACGAAGGAAGTGCCGGCGCGGGTAGCCGCCGAGATCGTGTTGACGGCGTCGTTGATGGCGCCGAACGCCTTGGCCACCGGCGGCAGCTTGAGCAGTACCAGCGCGGTGACGATGGTGACGGCCAGGCCAACCGCGATTTGCCGGATCGAAACCGCGCGGCGGTTCTCGCTGAGCGACCATGCGATTGCCAGCAATGCCAGCACGCCAAACGCCGATTGCAGTTGCAGCATGAATCCCCCGAAACCCCGGCAGCGATTATGCCAGCGCCGCAGGGCCGCGCAATGCCGTGTTGCGGGGCTGCCCGTTGACATCTGCATCGCGCTCGGCCACCCCGTCTGCCCATGTCCTCGACGATGCCGGTGGGCGCCCGCGAACTGCTCAGGCACGCCCCGTTCCTTTATTTCCTGCTGTCCCGCAGCCTGTCGCGCTTCGCCAGCCAGATCGCGGCGGTCGCGATCGGCTGGCAGATCTACGATCTCACCGGCAGCGCCTTCCTGCTCGGCATGGTCGGGCTGGTGCAATTCCTGCCGACGGCGCTTTTGGTTTTCGTGGCCGGCCATGCCGCCGACCGGTTCGAGCGCAAGCGGGTGGTGCAGCTTTGCCAGCTCGCGGAAGCGGCGACCGCGCTGTTCCTGGCGGTCTCGACCTTTGCCGGGTGGCTCAATGAGGTGCAGATCTTCATCGCCACCTTCGTGATCGGCATCGCCGGCGCCTTCGAGAGCCCGGCAACGGCGGCGCTGCTGCCGCTGATCGCGCCCAGAGGCTCGCTGCAGCGCGCGACCGCGATTTCCTCCGGCGCCGCCCAGGTCGCGACCATCACCGGCCCCGCGCTCGGCGGTCTCGCCTACGTCTTCGCGCCGAGCCTGCCGTATCTTGTCATCGTCATCTTCTGGCTGATCGGCGCAGTTCTCACCGGCTTCATCCGCGCAGAAAAGCAGGACGTTTCGAACGAGGATACGACAGCGGATGATGTGTTTGCCGGCGTCCGCTTCATCCGCAACAATCCGGCGATCCTCGGCACCATCTCACTCGATCTGTTCGCCGTTCTGCTCGGGGGCGTAACGGCGCTGCTGCCGATCTATGCTCGCGACATCCTGCAGACCGGCCCGCTTGGCCTCGGCGTCCTGCGCGCAGCGCCCGCGGTCGGTGCGCTCCTGATGACCGCCTATCTCGCGCGTCACACCATCAATCGCCATGTGGGATTGCGGATGTTCCAGGCCGTGATCGTGTTCGGCGCGGCGACGGTGGTGTTTGCGCTGTCGCAATGGATGTGGCTGTCGGTACTGGCGCTGGCGATGCTGGGCGCGGCCGACACGATCAGCGTGGTGATCCGCTTCTCGCTGGTGCAGCTCGCAACGCCCGACGAGATGCGCGGCCGGGTCGGCGCGGTGAACTTTCTCTTCATTAACGCCTCCAACCAGCTCGGCCAGTTCGAGAGCGGCGTCACCGCGGCGCTGTTCGGCACCGTGCCGGCCGCCGTGCTCGGCGGCGTCGGGACGATTGCGATTGCGCTGTTGTGGATGAAACTGTTCCCGGCGCTGCGGAAGGTGGAGAGGCTGGAGTAGGGCGCTCGCGTCCCTCAGTCGTCATTGCGAGCGAAGCGAAGCAATCCATTGCGCCACCACGTGCGGAGGCGTGGATTGCTTCGTCGCTTCAGCGCAAAATTGCTTTGCAATTTTGTCGCGAGCTCCTCGCAATGACGGCTGTGGAATCAGCCCCGTCCCACGAACGGCATCTTGGTCGCCATGACAGTCATGAACAGCACGTTGGCATCGAGCGGCAGGCCCGCCATGTAGGCCACCGCATCGCCGACCGCCTTCGCGTCCATGCGCGGTTCGTGCTTCATCGTGCCGTCGGGTTGCATGACGCCGGGGCCGGCGACCATGCGGTCGGTCATCGGCGTTGCGGCATTGCCGATGTCGACCTGGCCGACCGCGATATCATACATGCGGCCGTCGAGATT
Organism: Bradyrhizobium sp. WYCCWR15520; assembly: GCF_056174665.1. Taxonomy (NCBI): domain Bacteria; kingdom Pseudomonadati; phylum Pseudomonadota; class Alphaproteobacteria; order Hyphomicrobiales; family Nitrobacteraceae; genus Bradyrhizobium; species Bradyrhizobium sp. WYCCWR15520. The sequence continues at coordinate 12,880 of NZ_JBWBWM010000007.1, read as the reverse complement.
GCTCGCCTTGGTCAGGCCGGTGATCGCGTGCTTGGTCGACGTATAGGCGGCGGAGAACGGCCGCGGCGCATGTGCCGAGATCGAGCCGTTGTTGATGATGCGGCCGCCGCGCGGGTTCTGGTCCTTCATGATGCGGAAGGCGTGCTGGGTGCACAGGAAGGGGCCGGTGAGATTAGTGTTCACCACCGCCTGCCACTGCTCCAGGCTGAGGTCCTCGAAATTGACCGGCGGCGCGCCCATGCCGGCGTTGTTGAAGAGCACGTCGAGCCGGCCATAGGTGTCCTTCACCTTGGCGAACAGCGCCGCGATCGAATCCGGCTTGGTCATATCGGCGGAAACGCACATGCTCTTGCCGACATTGTCGCCGAGCTTCTGGGTTTCCTCCAGCATCTCCATGCGGCGCCCGGCCAGCACCACGGTGTAGCCAGCGTTCATCAGCGCCAGCGATGCCGCGCGTCCGACGCCGGTGCCTGCACCGGTAACGAGCGCGATCTTGTTGGTTGTGTCGGCCATGTTTTTCCTCGCCTTTACTTCTTTGCTTCTGTTTCGGATTTGTAGGGTGGTCTGGGAATATTCTGGTGTGCCGCGCGCAGCGCCGCCGACCAGCGGGAGCGCAGATCGTGGAAATAGGGCTCGCCCGCCTCGATGCGGTGGTTGAGATCGGCCTCGCAGGCATCCGTGCGCACCACCAGCACGTCGATCGGCAGGCCGACGCCGAGGTTGGAGCGCATGGTCGAATCCATCGAGATCAGGCCGGTCTTCAGCGCCTCATACAGTTCGACGTCGTAATGCATCGCGCGGTCGAGCACCGGCTTGCCGTATTTGTGCTCGCCGATCTGCAAATAGGGCGTGTCGGTGGTGCATTCGATGAAATTGCCGGCGGTATAGACCATGAACAGCCGCATCCGCGAGCCCTTGATCTGCCCGCCGAACAGGAAGGAGACGTCGAAGGAGACGTCTTCGGATCGCAGCGCCGGGCCTTCGGTGGCGTGGACCTGGCGGATCGCGCGCCCGATGCGCTGCGCCGCCTGGAACATGGTCGGCGCGTTCATCAGCGTCTCGACCTCGCCGGTGGTGGCGTCCTCGATGCCCTCGGTCAGGGTCGACAGCACCGACTGGCTGATCGCCAGATTGCCGGCGCTGGCAATCGCCATGATGCGCTCGCCGGGCTTTGAGAAAATATGCAGCTTGCGGAAGGTCGAGACGTTGTCGAGGCCGGCATTGGTGCGGGTATCCGCAATCATGACGAGACCGTCTCGCACCAGAATTCCGCAGCAATAGGTCATCCAAGTCCCCGACGCATCGTTTTTTTTCGGCGGCCAAACTAGTAGCCAATTTCGAGGGGGCATCCAACCCCAATTCCCGTGGCGCGGCATCCGCCGGCGGGTCAAATCTCCCAGGCAAGGGTGAGGAACGCATGCGGAAACAGGCTCTGATCGGCTAGATCGCGGCCATGTGGTTGCTAGGGAGCGCCCATGCGCCGGCGGGTCCGACGGCATGGTGGCCTACAACCCGCGGCGACTATGTGCCGGCGATCCGGCTGTTCCGTCCGCTGGCGGAAGCGGCAATCTGCGAGGCCTCGAACTACCGGAGCTGCGAGTATTGATTACTCCGGCCGCCTCCGGCAGTCTGGTTGTTCAACAAGAACAAAAAGATTGGGAGGCCACCATGCGCGCCACGCGGTCGTTGCTCAAACCCGTCGCATCCATCGCGCTGCTTTGCATCGCATTGGCAGGCCCCGCCGCAGCGCAGAAAAAGGGCGGCACGCTGCGGCTCTATCACAATGACAATCCGCCCTCGACTTCGCTGCATGAGGAAGCGACGATCGCCTCGGTGACGCCATTCGCGGCGATCTTCAACAATCTCGTGGTGTTCGATCCAGCCAAGGTGCACGAGAGCATCGACACCGTCATTCCCGACCTCGCCGAAAGCTGGTCGTGGGATTCCACCAACACCAAGCTGACGTTCAAGCTCCGACAGGGCGCGAAATGGCACGACGGCCAGCCGTTCACGGCCAAGGACGTGCAGTGCACCTGGCGGATGCTGATCGGAAAGGGTGGCGAGACCCAGGACTTCAAGCGCAATCCGAGAAAAGTCTGGTACACGAAGCTGCAGGACATCTCCATCAACGGCGATCATGAGGCGACGTTCGAGTTGAGTGAGCCACAGCCGAGCCTGCCGGTATTGCTGGCGAGCGCGTTTTCACCTGTTTATCCCTGCCACGTGCCGCAGCAGGTGATGCGCACCAAGCCGGTCGGCACCGGGCCGTTCAAATTCGTCGAGTTCAAGCGCGGCGAGTCGGTTCGCCTGGTGCGCAATCCCGACTACTGGAAGAAGGACCGCCCGTATCTCGACGAGATCACGTTCCGGATGATCGACAGCCGCGCGACGCGGATGCTGGCCTTTGCCACCGGCGAGTACGACATCACTTTTCCCTCCGACGTCAGCATTCCCCTGATGAAGGACGTGAAGGCGCGTGCGCCGCATGCGATCTGCGAGATGACGACGACGGGAACGCAGATCAATCTGATGGTCAACCGCGTCAATCCGCCGTTCGACAATCCGGATATCCGGAAAGCGATGTCGCTGGCGCTCGACCGCAAACCCTTCAACACGATCCTGATGGAAGGATTGGCGCGGATGGGCGGGGCCATGCTGGCCAAGCCCGAGGGCGAGTGGGGCATGCCGCCGGACATGGTGTCGTCGCTGACTGGCTATGGTCCCAACGCCGAGAAGAACATCGCCGAGGCGCAGGCGATCATGCAGAAGCTCGGCTATAGCGACGCAAAACCGCTGCAGATCAAGATCCAGACAAGGAACCTGCCGACCTATCGCGATCCCGCCGTGATCTTGACCGACCAGCTCAAGAAGATCTACATCACGAGCGAACTCGACATTCTCGATACGCCACGTTGGTACGCGCGGCTCGCGAAGAAGGACTATACGATCGGGCTGAACGTGACCGGCGTCAGCGTCGACGATCCCGACGGCAACATCGTCGAGAATTACTCCTGCAAGTCGGAGCGCAACTACACCCAGTACTGCAACGCCGAGGTCGACCGGCTGCTGGCGGCGCAATCGAGCGAGCTCGACCGCGATAAACGGAAGAAGATGGTCTGGGAGATCGAGCGGCTACTGGTCGAGGATGCGGCGCGGCCGATCATCCTGCACTCGTCGGCCGCCAATTGCTGGCAGCCTTACGTAAAGAACTTCCAGCCGCACGCCAACAGCCAGTACAACAATCTGCGGTTCGAGGATGTCTGGCTGGATAAGTGATGGCGATTCCGCCGTCATTGCGAGCGAGGCGAAGCAAAGCAATCCATCTATCCCCGTGCTGAAGCGTGGATTGTTTCGCGGAGCCTGTCATCGGGCGCGCATTCGCGCGACCCGTTGCCTCGCAATGACGGGGATAGGCCTGTAAATTAATACTTATGACTGCGATTGGCTCTGCCACTGTCCCGGTCGCCCGGCCTGTTCGACCTTGACCGCGACCGTCAACGTCTCTGTGCCGCCGCCATAGCGGGTGCCGCGCACCGGCGCGGCGCCGAGGTAATCGAGCCCGGTCGCGACGCGGGCATGGGCGTCGGTGGTGCAGATGCCGTTGGCGGCATCGAATCCGACCCAGCCCAGATCAGGTACATATGCCTCCGCCCACGCATGGCCGGCCTGCTGGTGCACGGTGCCGTCGGAGCGCAGGAAATGCCCGGAGACGAAGCGCGCCGGCACGCCGCCGGAGCGCGCGCAGGCGATGAAGATGTGCGCATAGTCTTGGCAGACGCCGCGCTTGAGCGCGAAGGCTTCCGCCGCCGAGGTGCCCGAGTTGGTCGGGTCTTCGTCGAAGATCATGTGCTCGTTGATCTGCACCATCAGCGCATGCAGGAAGCCGAGCACGTCGCCGTCGGACTCCGAACGCATCTCGCGGGCGAACGTCGCCATCGCCGGGTTGACTTCGGTCAGCGCGGTCGAGCGCAGGAACAGGCTCGGCGGAAAGCGCTCGTCGGTGCCGCGCAGCACGCCGCCGGTGTCGTGGGTCTCGATCAGCCCCTCGACCTGGATGGTGAGGTCGGCGATCGGACCATGCGTCAACACATGGGTGACGTTGCCGAACGCATCCTGATGCGTGTCGAGCCGGGAATCGGTCGAGACGTCGATCTGCCATTCGGCGACGTACTGCCCGTCATGGCTGCCGGGCGTCATGCGCAGGATCTGGATCACGCCCGAGGCCGGGGGCTCGTAGCGATAGCTCGTGGTATGGGCAATTCGCAGGCGCATTGGCAGAACCAGGGGCGGATCGTCATGCCCGGGCTTGTCCCGGGCATCCACGTCCTTTGATGGGCATAGCAAGACGTGGATGGCCGGGACAAGCCCGGCCATGACGGCGTCTGGCTACGTTCGTTCAAAATTCACTAAATCAAATACTGCCTGGTGATGATCTCACCCAGCCTTGAATTGTCCGCGATGAATTCCTGGATGAATTCATGCACGCCGTGCTGGAAGATATCGTCCATATGGCTGTGTTCAAGGCGGTTTCGCACCCCGCGGGCATGCCGCTGGGAGGCGCCCTGGCGGCCATAGGCGACGCCGATCTGGTCAAGATTGCGCACCAGATTGCTGTAGCAGCTCGCCAGCGAGCGCGGCAGCGTGTCGTTGAGGATCAGGAGGTCGGCGATCAGCCAGGGTTTCAGCGTCTCGCGATAGACCCAGTGATAGGCCGTCAGCGCCGACACCGAGCGCAGGATCGAGGTCCACTGGTAGTAATCCAGCGGTCCCCCGACATGTTCTTCCTCGGGCAGCAGTACGTGATACTTCACGTCGAGAATGCGGGCGGTGTTGTCGGCGCGCTCCAGATGTAGGCCCAGCCGCGAGAACCAGTAGGCGTCGTTGCGCAGCATGGTCCGGTAGGCCGAACCGTCGAACCGCAGTGAAGTCTCCTGCACGAAACGGAGAAACCGCGCCAGTTCCTCGCGGCTGGACGTGCCTTTGCCCCAGACTTCCTGCAATTCGATCCAGGCCGAATTGATGGTGTCCCACATCTCCGATGTCAGTGCGGTGCGGACCGAGCGCGAATTGAGCCGCGCTGCCTCGATGCAGTTCTTGATCGAGGAGGGATTGGCGGGCGAGAACGCCAGATACTCGACGACGTTCTGCTCGTTGGCCTCCTGATAGGTCCCGTAGAAGCTGGTGCTGACACCGGCGGTCAGGAGCGCCGATTCCCACTCATTGGTCTTGCCGATATAGGCGGCGGGCAGGGCGGTGACACGCAGCGTCGCGTCGATGGTGCGCGCGATATATTCGGCGCGTTCGACATAGCGGGCCAGCCAGTAGAGGTTTTCGGCAGTGCGCGACAGCATACGTGAAATTCGCTCTCTATTCGTCCAATATCCAGGTGTCCTTGGTGCCGCCGCCCTGGCTCGAATTGACCACCAGCGAGCCTTCCTTCAGCGCCACCCGCGTCAACCCTCCGGGCACGATGGTGACGTGCTTGCTGCCGGTCAGCACGAATGGCCTGAGATCGACATGGCGCGGCGCGAGACCGGCCGCGGTGCAGGTCGGGCAGGTCGACAGCGCCAGTGTCGGCTGGGCGATAAACCCCTCCGGCTCACGCTTGAGCTTGTCGCGGAACGCCTCGATCGTCGCCTTGGTGGCGGCGGGGCCGATCAGCATGCCGTAGCCGCCGGAGCCGTGGACTTCCTTCACCACCAGCTCGCTCAAATTGTCGAGCACGTAGGCGAGGTCCTTCGGCTCGCGGCAGCGCCAGGTCGGCACATTCTTCAGGATCGGCTCCTCGCCGAGATAGAATTTCACAATCTCCGGCATGTAGGAATAGATCGCCTTGTCGTCGGCGATCCCGGTGCCGACCGCGTTCGCCAGCGTGACATTGCCGGCTGCATAGGCCGACATCAGGCCGGGCACGCCGAGCGCCGAGTCCGGGCGGAAGGTCAGGGGGTCGAGGAAATCGTCGTCGACGCGGCGGTAGATCACGTCGACGCGCTTCAGTCCCTCGGTGGTGCGCATGAACACCTCGTCGTTCTTGACGATGAGGTCGCGCCCTTCGACGAGCTCAATGCCGAGCTTGTCGGCAAGGAACGAGTGTTCGTAATAGGCGGAGTTATAGACGCCGGGCGTCATCAGCGCGACCGTCGGCTCCGCCGAGGCAGACAACGGCGCGACCGAGCGCAGCGCTGACAGCAGTTCGTCCGGATAGCGTTCGACCGGAGCGATGCGGTGGCGGGCAAACAGGTCCGGAAACAGCCGCATCATGATTTCGCGGTTTTCCAGCATGTAGGAGACGCCGGAGGGCGTGCGCGCATTGTCCTCCAGCACGATGAAATTGTCGGCGTCGGTCCGGACGATGTCGATGCCGGCGATGTGCACGTAGACGTCGTGCGGCACGCTCTGGCCGTTCATCTCGGGGCGGAAGACCGGGTTCTGGAAGATCAGATCGTCGGGAATGAGGTTGGCGCGCAGGATGTCGCGGCCGTGATAGATGTCGCGCAGGAACATGTTGAGCGCGCGGACCCGCTGCTTCAGGCCCTTTTCAAGAACTGTCCATTCCTTGGCCGACATGATCCGGGGGATGACGTCGAAGGGGATCAGGCGTTCCTGGGCTTCGGCGTCACCATAGACGGCGAAGGTGATGCCGATCCGGCGGAACAGGAGTTCCGCCTCCTGCCGGCGATATTCCAGGGCGTCCGGAGGCGTCTCCTTCAGCCAGCGGGAGAGCTCCCGATAGGCCGGGCGCAGGTCGCCGCCGGGCCCGTTCATTTCATCAAAGGCAACTGCCATAGATCCTGACTATCTCTCGAAGCCCATGCGGCACAGTGCATGACTTCACGGGATGGTAGCAAGGCTCGGGCCAGCGCGATATGCATTGGCTCGCGGCATTTCGTGTGGGCGGCCGGCCGCGCTGCCCTAAAAAAAGGCTGCCGGGTGCTTATTTCGGCAGCAAAGCCCCGTGACTTCAAAGCGTTGCTTGCGCAAAGTACGGGGACAGGTGAGGGGAAGTCATGAGCGAGATCGTCACGGCGGGTATTCTGGTCATTGGCGACGAGATCCTGTCCGGCCGGACCAAGGACAAGAACATCGGCTTCATCGCCGAATACCTGACCAATATCGGCATCGACCTCAAGGAGGTCCGCGTCGTCGCCGATGACGAGGCCGACATCATCGCCGCCATTGATGCACTGCGGAATCGCTACACCTATGTCTTCACCACCGGCGGCATCGGACCGACCCATGACGACATTACAGCCGACAGCGTCGCCAAGGCGTTCGGCGTCGGCATCGATCATCATCCGGAGGTCGTGGCGCGCTTTCGCGAGCGTTGGAGCGAGCAGGATCTGAACGAGGCCCGGCTGCGCATGGCCCGCGTGCCCGACGGCGCCGAACTGATCCAGAGCGCCACCATCCTCGCGCCCGGCTTCAAGCTCGGCAACGTCATCGTGATGGCCGGCATTCCCTCGATCATGCAGGCGATGATGGATATCGTCGCGCCCAAGCTGAAATCGGGCGTGCGGATGCTGTCGGACTCGGTGCGGGCCAACGCGCGGGAAGGCGATATCGGCGGGCCGCTGCGGGACATCGCCAATGCCCATCCCGACACCATCATCGGCAGCTATCCGTTCATGGACGAGGACAAGAAGCCGAACACCAATCTTGTGGTCCGCTCCCGCGATCCCGAAAAGCTCAACGCCGCGATGACTGCGGTGAAGGAGATGCTGGCGGGATTGAACGTGCCGCGGTAGCGACGCGAGTGATCCGGTTTCGAAAGCTACGGAGAACAACAGTGACAAATCGTTCTGGAGCGCGCTCGTGACGGCGCCGCCGGAGAGAGCTTTTCCGGTTTCCTGGGACCAGTTTCACCGGGATTGCCGGGCGCTGACCTGGCGACTCAACGAGGTCGGGCCGTTTCATGCCATCATCGCGATTACCCGCGGTGGGCTGGTGCCGGCGGCCATCGTGGCGCGCGAACTCGGCATTCGCATCATCGATACCGTCTGCATTGCCAGCTATGACCACACCAGGCAGGGCGACCTGCAGGCGCTCAAGGGCATTTCGGCCGACGTGGCAAAGCTCGGCGGCGGGACCGGCAAAGGCCTGTTGATCGTCGACGACCTCGTCGACACCGGCAAGACCGGGCGGCTGGTGCGTTCGATGATGCCGGATGCGCATTTCGCGGCCGTCTATGCCAAGCCACAGGGCAAGCCACTGGTTGATACGTTCATTACCGAGGTGTCGCAGGATACCTGGATCCACTTTCCTTGGGATACCGCGCTGTCGTTCCAGCCGCCGATCCGTCCGTGACGGCAGGGATGTGATCTAGCCGTCATCGCGAGCGAAGCAATCCATGCCGCCGCGGAAAGATGGATTGCTCGTCGCTTCGCACCTCGCATTGACGGTGGCGCCAATAGTTTGAGCCTTTCATGCCCCTGCAAAACCGCGTCACACCCACGGGCGACATCATCGCCACCCCGCATCGCGGCCTGTTCACCGGCAATCGCGGCATCATCCACGATCCCGCGACAAAGACGTTATTGAAAAAACGCTGGTCGAGCCCCGCCTGGATTACCTGCCTCTGCGAGTTCAGGGGCTGGCGGCGGCCGGTGATGGGCCGGCGGAGCTGGACCGAGCTGTTCTTTCTCGACGAAGCGACAGCGTTCGCCGCCGGCCATCGTCCATGCTTCTTCTGCCGCCGCGACGACGCCAACCGCTTCCGCGCGGCGTGGGAGGCGGGTAATGGCGTTTCGGATATTCGTGCGCGGGAGATGGACGCCGTGCTGCATCGGGATCGATTGGAGCGCGGCAAGAAGCGGCTGCACCCACTGCCCATGCCGCTAGAGAAGCTGCCAGACGGAGCGATGGTGCAGCAGGGGGCGGAGAGTTTTCTGATGGTGCAGGGCAGGGCGCTGCAATGGTCGATGGCGGGTTATAGCGGAATAGATGGCGCGATCGAGAGCGCGCTGTTGCTGACGCCGCCATCGACGCTCCGCGCGCTCAGTGCCGGATATCGTCCGGTGCTACATCCGAGCGCGAGTTTGTTAGAAGGCGATGCCGCTTGCGCGGTCGCCCTCTCCCCCGCAAGCGGGGGGGGGGGAGCTGGAGTAGGGGCTCTCTCCGCGAGTAGCGCGCGTGGAGAGAGCCCCCACCCTAACCCTCCCCCGCAAGCGGGAGAGGGAATGGAAGCATCACCCGAGCCGCTGCCTTGCCAGTTTCGCGCCCGCGCCCAGCGCCGCAAGCTTCGCTTCCGCGATGTCCCGCCGCATCGGGGCCATGCCGCAATTGGTTGTCGCGACGATGTTGCTGAGCGGCACGAATTTCGAGACGGCCTCAATCACCTTGACCACATCCTCCGACGTCTCCACCGTGTCGCTGGCGACGTCGATCACGCCGGCTTGGATCACCTTGCCGGGGAGCAGCGCCAGCAGATCCAGCGGCACCTTCGAATTGCGACACTCGATCGCGACCTGCTGGATCGGGCTTTTGGCGATCGCCGGAAAAATATCCTCGTATTGCCGCCACTCGCTGCCCAGCGTCTGCTTCCAGTCGGTATTGGCCTTGATGCCGTAGCCGTAGCAGATATGGACGGCGGTGGTGCAGGTCAGGCCTTCGGCGGCGCGCTCGAGCGCCTTGATGCCCCAGTCGGAGACTTCGTCCATGAAGACGTTGAAGGCGGGCTCGTCGAATTGGATCACGTCGACGCCGTCTGCCTGCAGCGCCTTGGCCTCGTTGTTGAGCAGTTCGGCAAAGGCGAAGGCCATCTTGACCTTGTCGCCGTAATACCGGTCGGCGACGGTGTCGGCGATAGTCATCGGGCCGGGCAGGGTGAATTTCAGCTTGCGGGTGGTATGGGTGCGGGCGACGCGGGCCTCATCCGCATGGACGCGGCCCTTCAGCATCAGCGGCGCTGTCACCTGCGGTACCATCGCCTTGTAGCGGTCCTTGCGGATGCCCATCTCGACCTTGTGGGCGAAATCGATGCCCTCGACCTTCTCCAGGAAGCCGTGGACGAAATGCTGGCGCGCTTGCTCGCCCTCGGTGACGATATCGACGCCGGCATCCTCCTGCAGCTTCACCGCCAGTATGGTGGCGTCGCGCTTGGCGCGGGCGAGTTCGTCGCCTTTCGAGCGCCAGGGGGCCCACAGTGTGTTGGGCTCGGCCAGCCATTCCGGCTTCGGTAAAGAGCCTGCGATCGTGGTTGGAAACAGCATAGGGGCCTCCCGCTCAGTTCTGATTGAGCGCCTGTCTGCCATGTCTTAAGATAGAGGTACAGAACAACAAAAGTCGCCTTCACGGGGAATATCCCGCAATCGGCAGCCAGGGGAGCCATGATCGACCTGCATTACGCGCCAACGCCGAATGGCTGGAAAATCTCGATCATGCTTGAGGAACTCGGGCTTCCCTATCGGGTCATTCCGGTCAACATCCGCGCCGGCGACCAGTTCAGGCCGGAGTTTCTGGCGATCAGCCCGAATAACCGGATCCCGGCTATCGTGGACCACGAGCCCATCGACGGGCAGGGGCCGTTTTCGGTGTTCGAGACCGGCGCGATCCTGATCTATCTCGCCGACAAGACCGGGCGTTTTCTGCCCACGGAGACGCGGGCGCGGTCCCAGGTGATGCAATGGCTGATGTGGCAGATGAGTGGGCTGGGGCCCATGCTCGGCCAGCACGGCCATTTCGCGCTCTATGCGGCGGAGAAGATTCCGTACGCGATCGAGCGTTACCGCGACGAGGCGGCGCGGCTCTACCGCGTGCTCGATGTCCAACTCGGCAAGACCGGCGCCTACGTCGCCGGCGACTACTCGATCGCCGACATCGCCTGCTTTCCCTGGACCATGACCCACAAGGCGCAGGGCTTCACGCTCGACGACTACCCGAACGTCAAGCGCTGGTACGCGGAAGTGCGCGCACGGCCGCAGGTGCAGGCAGGGCTAGCGATCGGCAAGTTCGTGAAGGAGCCGTTCGACGAGGAGGCGCGACGGAATATGTTCGGAGCCCGCGCGAAGGAATTGGCGGGGAAAGGGTAGGCCGTCGCGACGCCGTCATTGCGAGCGAAGCGAAGCAATCCATGCAACCGCGCGGAAGGTATGGATTGCTTCGTCGCTTCGCTCCTCGCAATGACGGTGGACATAACAGTGATCTCAAATAACAAGGGAAATCCCATGCTCGAGTTCTTCTTCGACTGTTCCAGCCCCTGGACCTATCTCGCCTTTCACAACATCCAGCCGCTCGCCAAAGAGCTCGGCGTCGAGATCAATTGGCGGCCGATCCTGGTCGGCGGCATCTTCAACACCGTCAATCCGAGCGTCTACGCGCAGCGCGAGACGCCGGTGCCGTTGAAGGCGCGCTACATGAAGAAGGATCTCGCCGACTGGGCGCGTTCGGCGGGCCTTGCGATCAAGATGCCGCCGACGGTGTTTCCGGTGAATAGCGTCAAGGCGATGCGCGGCTGCATCTGGCTGGGCAACAAGGACATGGTGCCGTTCGCCACTGCCGTGTTCGAGACATATTGGGGCGCCGACAAGGACATCTCGCAGAACTCGGTGCTGACCGAAATCTGCAAGAAGGTGGGCGTGGATCATGCAAAATTCTTCGAGGGCATCGGCCAGCAGGCGATCAAGGATCAGCTCAAGGCCAACACGGATGAGGTGATGGCGCGCGGCGGCTTTGGCTCGCCGACGATCTTTGTCGACAAGACCGACATGTATTTCGGCAATGACCGGATGCCGCTGATCCGCGAAGCGCTGGAGCGCGTGAAAGCGCGGGCCGCCTGATGCCGAGGGCTGTGATCTGCCGCGAGCTCGGTCCGCCCGAGAGCCTGCGTCTGGAAACCTTTGCCGCGGTGCCGCTGGAGCCCGGGCAGGCGCGCGTCGCCATTCGCGCCGCCGGGTTGAATTTCCCTGACGTTCTGATGGCCGCAGGCGAATACCAGCTCAAGCCGGCGCTGCCGTTCACGCCGGGTATGGAAGCCGCCGGCGATGTCGTCGAGGTCAACGGAGCCGAAGGCGTCGCGGTTGGCGACAAGGTGATCGTCAAGATGCGCCATGGCGCCTATTCCGATGAAGCCGTCGCCACGCCGTCGCAGCTCGTCAAACTGCCGTCGACGTTCGACTATGCCGAGGGCGCGACCTTTCTGGCCGGCCATGGCACGGCCTATCACGCGTTGATCGATCGCGGCCGGCTTCAGCCGGGCGAGGTGCTGCTGGTGCACGGTGCCGGTGGCGGCGTCGGGCTCGCCGCTGTCGAGATCGGCAAGATGTTAGGGGCCACCGTGATCGCGACGGCGTCAAGCGACGAGAAGCTCGAGATTGCGAAAGCGAGGGGCGCCGATCATCTCGTCCGCTACGACCGCGAGCCGTTCCGTGACGCTGTCAAGCGTCTCACCGACGGGCAGGGCGCCGACGTGGTGTTCGATCCCGTCGGCGGCGAGGTGTTCGAGAACTCGATGCGCTGCATTAACTGGGGCGCGCGGCTCTTGATCATCGGCTTCACCGGCGGCATCGGTCTCGCGAAGACCAATCTGTTGATGATCAAGGGCGCCAGCGTGCTTGGCGTCCGTGCCGGCGAAGCAGTGCGGAGAGATCCCATGCTCGGCGAGGTCAGGATCAAGGCGCTGACCGAATGGGCGGAAGCTGGAAAGGTCCGTCCCAACGTCTCGCACCGCCTGCCGCTGGAGGATTATGCGAAGGCGATGCGGCTATTGATCGATCGCAAGGCGATCGGGCGGGTGGCGCTGGTGATGGGGTAGGAATCGTAGATGGGGTAACGGGCCCCGGTCCACCCTCCAGGCAAGCCGCGCTTGCTACGGCGGTGTTGGGTGGCGCGCTTCGCGCGACCTGCCTGGAAGGCGGGCGGTCGTCCCTCACATTGATGGTGTTAC
>NZ_JBWBWM010000006.1:0-281614 GCF_056174665.1 Bradyrhizobium sp. WYCCWR15520 | reverse complement strand
GCGTCCGCGGCCGCCAGGTCCCGCGCGCGAGGCCCGTCCGCCGCTTGGTCAGGACGAGCAACGCCCGCCGCGCAATCTGCGCGCCGATGCGCCGCCGCCCGGTGCGCCGCGTCCGCCGCAGATTCCGATGCAGGATGCCGGCCTGCCGCCACCGCCGCCCCGCGAGCGCGGCGGCGGTCCGCGCCGTGGTCCTGACAATAACGGCTCGCCGCCGACGCCGCCGCAGCCACCGGGCATGCGCGGCTTCCGAGACATCGCGGCGGACGCCGACGATCTCGGCCGCGCCGCGGCGCAAGCCAACCGCAACGCGCGGAAAACCTATGCCAACGTGCCGTCGCCCTCGCCGGAATTCGACCGGCTCGAGCCGAGCATGGAAAACCGCGGCGCCGATCCCGACGCGCCCTATTCGTACGACGAATCGCAGCCGGAGGCCGACCGCTACGCGCCGCCGCCGCCGATGCCGCCGTCGCGCGAGCGCCCGCGGCTCTCGCAGGATCGCGAGCCGCCGAACAAGCGCGCCCGCACCGGCGCCGCGTTTCCGTTCAAGAGCGCAATCGCCGTCGGCATCGTGCTCATTCTGGTGGGCGCCGGCATCCTATGGGGCAAGCAGGTCGTCTCGACCGTCAGCGGCCTGTTCAAATCCACGTCCGTGGTGGAAGCGCCGAAGGATCCGGCCGCGCCCCAGTCGCGCCCGAAGATTCCCGATCGCGTCGGCCAGCCGTCGTCGAGCGAGAACGTGGCGCCGGTGGCGCAGCGCGTCGTGCTCTATGACGAGGACCCCTCCGATCCCAAGGGCAAGCAGTATGTCGGCTCGGTGATCTGGCGCACCGAACCGATCAAGGCGTCGGGCAACCAGAAGCCTGATATCGCCGTGCGCGCCGACATCGAAATCCCGGACCGCAAGTTCAAGATGACGATGTCGTTCCGCCGCAACACCGATTCCTCGCTGCCGGCGAGCCACACTGCGGAGCTGACCTTCATCCTGCCGCAGGATTTTACGGGCGGCGGCGTCGGCAACGTGCCGGGTATTCTGATGAAGTCCAACGAGCAGGCCCGCGGCACGCCGCTCGCCGGTCTCGCGGTGAAGGTCACGGACGGGTTCTTCCTGGTCGGCCTCTCCAACGTCGATTCCGACCGCGCCCGCAATCTGCAGCTCCTGAAGGAGCGTTCCTGGTTCGACGTGCCGCTGGTCTATGTCAACCAGCGCCGCGCCATCATCGCGATCGAAAAGGGCGCCCCCGGCGAACGCGCGTTCAATGACGCGTTCGCGACGTGGGGGGAGTAGACTTGGGGGCAGTGAGGGCGCTATCAAGCCCGAGCTGATCTCGTTGCTCCTGGAAATCGATCGCCGCGCGACTTGACGTAATAGTTCAATAAAAAACGGCCTCAGCATGCTCTGCTGAGGCCGTTTGCATTCGGGATCGAGCGAGGCGACCGCCTCACTCGGCGGCGGCGGCGCGCCTCCGCGCGGCGCCTTCGCGGTCCATCACGGCGCGGCAGCCCGGGCTGACATGGGCGCGGTTCCTGACCATGCAGGCGGTGATTCGCTGGACGTTGGGGACTTCATGGCCGCATAGCCGCATGGCGTCGCCGGTGCACATCTGCTGCGCCTCCGAGAAGGCGAGGCCTGGGCCTGCGGATAGCGCCGTCGCCGCGCAGGCGATGGCAAAGAGAAGTGCGATTCTGCTTGTATGATGGAAAGTCATTTGAGCCGATCCCCAAGGGTTGCGCGCGGTGCTGGCCGCTGTTGATTGGGGGCGCTGCACGCGGTTTGCACTGCCGCACACGTCATCCTTCACACGGGAATAGCCCCGTGTGTGGTTGCTCGATTTCTGCCAATGTCCGAATCGAAAAGTGCTGCGCCGCTCCACCACGAATTATGCGCCAATGCGGCGAAGCTGCAATGCTTGCGTCAACACTTCTCTAGACTGTTGCGAGCGCGCCACGTCGAGCGAAGCGCGGAGGTGAGTCGAGGAGGCGTTTGACGCCACGCCTTCGCCGGGTCGACGAGTTCCGAAGACGGAACGGGCGCGGGGTCTCTCTGCTTCGTCGTTCTCATCTTCATCGAACGGCGCCTCAGACGGCCACTGGCGCGATGGGTCGCGCGCCATCCCTGATCTCCGCGTCCGCTTGCCTTCGAAAGCGGGCGCTGGCCGGTCCGGCTGCCAGCAGCCGGCCGCGCTAGCCCTTCCGCTTCGCAAAAGTCCGTACAAATGCGGAAAATCCGCCGTTCGGAACAACCACCCGTTAGGGAAGACTGAGTTACGATCAGCGGCTATTGCTCGCGCGCGCCGCATTGCTTTCGTTGGGGTCAAAGGGCTGCCGAAATCAGCCTCGGGTGGCACTCACATGCTCGTTCGTTCCGCTGCCGATATGTCCATAAAGCTGCCGGCCATCCGTGCGGTGGAATGGCCGCTGCAGCAAGCATTGCGGTGCGCTGAGGCGATCCGGATGGAGCCGGGATAACCATGCCTGCCGCATCGTCTGACCTGCGCGCCGAATTGAATGGCGCCGAAAAGGGTGGACCCGAGCACGACGCCCAAATGCTGGAGGAGGTGACCGACCTCTTCCTGTCCAGTGTCGATCGGCTGAGTGAATCCCAGATCGGGGCCGTCGATGGTGTCCTCGCTCAACTGGTCGGGCGGGTGGAAGCCGCGACCTTGCAACAGCTCAGCGAGGCCCTCTGCACCATCGAGCAGGCGCCACGCCAGACGATCCGCAACCTGGCCTTTCATGACAACGCTCTGGTCGCCGCGCCCGTTCTGAGACATTCCATCTGCCTGTCGGAAAAGGATCTCCTAGAGATCATCCAGACCCGCAGCCAGCAGCATTTGCTGGCGATCTCTGACCGGAAGACTCTCAATGAGACGCTGACGGACGCCTTGATGCGATTTGGCGACGTTAACGTCTCCAACGCGCTGGCGCGGAATGCGGGCGCCCGCTTTTCCGAATGCGGTTATGCGACGCTGGTCGGGCGGGCGGAGAAGGATGAAAACCTCGCGGAGAAGCTCGGCGTTCGCCTGGACATTCCTGGCAACCTGCTGCGGGAGCTGCTTGGCCGGGTGGCCGACGTAGTCCGCGCCCGGTTCCTGACGGCGTCGCGGCCTGTCGCACGGAAAGGTTCTGCCGCAGCGACCGCCGGACAGGCCAGTCCGGCCCGCAAGGCGATCGACTATACACAGGCGCAGAACGAGGTCGTTGCACTCAATCGCACCGGCAAGCTCAACGATTCCATCGTGAACCGGTTTGCGGTGAGGGGCGAATACACCCACGTGGTCGCTGCGCTGGCGCTGAAGGCGGACGTCAAGGTCGAGGCCATCGAACCCTTCCTCGAGCCCGACCGGGTGTACGGATTGATCGTCGCGTGCAAGGCCGCCCGGCTGACCTGGTCGACCACGACGATGATCGTTCGCAACCGCCCCAACTGTCCGCCATCCACGGACCGGGAACTCGAACAATGCGTCGCGGTGTACGAGACCCTGCTGCTCTCGGTGGCGCAATGGACGATCCGGTTCGGCTCCGACCGGATCCTTGGAAAGAGCGGCGAGACTGCCGCGGCAGCCCCGGCCGCCAAGGGCAAAGTGAAGCAACCGGCTTAGCGATCCGTTCATCCTGCGAGCACGGGTCCCTGATTTTGCGGAGCCTGTCATCGGGCGCGCGACGGTTGGCTCCATCCGGCTGCGATCGCGCAGGCTGACGGCCCTTGACTCTCCCTTGACCGGATTTGAAATTGCCCGCGGCCAAAGCGCGGGTGAGACATCGGATCATGTCCGGTTTTTCGAACGTGAACGGTTGGTCCGATGGAGAGCCTTGCTTCTTCGACACATCGACTCGACGCAGAGGTCGCCATGAAACGCTATCTGATCTTCGGGGCTATCGGCCCGCTCGTCGGCGGGTTCTTGATGCTGGTCGCGACCACGGTAGCATCGGGTTACTGGACCGACACCAGTTGGTCGGAGATCGGCAAGTTTCTCGGCGCCTTCGTCAAGACGCTGCAGTACAGCTATCTGTTCGGCCTCGTGCCGGCGCTGATGGTCGGCGCCATCGACGACATTCTCTATCACGTCAGACGCATTTCTTTCGTGGCGCGGCTGCTGTTCGTGGCCATCATCGGCTTTGCCGCATCATCGCTGCTCTATGGCTCGCGCGGGCCGGACACCGGCGTGGTGCAGTTTTTGCTCTATGGGCTCGTCGGCATGGTGCCAGCGGTGCTGTCGTCCTGGCTAGCGCACAAATACGCGGACGCGCCGCAGCCGGTGCATTCGACGTAGGGAGCCGAGCGAAGCGACGAAGAGATCAGTCGTTGTCGGCGGAACGCGCATCAGCGATGTGACAAGCGATAATTTGACGCAACTTGTACCTCGCATACGCGTTACCACCTGATGACCATGTCGAACGACGATCTCTATACGCCGCCGCGATCACGCTCCGGGCCATCCTCCCGGACGCGTGCGGCCGGGCGTGGCCCGGTCATCGACCAGGAGGGGCGCGAACTTCCCGAAGCGAACCTGCACACGCCGTTCGAGGGATTGCGGTTCGATTTCGGTCATTCCGCCGCCAATCCGTTCGGCGAACTGACGCGCGAGCAGCGGATCGCGCGGCTTGACGCCATCGCAAAGCTTCTGGACGTCGCCTTCATCGTGCCCGGCACCAATTTCCGCTACGGCATCGACGGGCTTATTGGCCTGATCCCGGTGGTCGGCGATATCATCACGACGGCGATTTCGCTGTGGATCGTCCGCGAGGCGCGGGCGCTCGGGGCGCCCTGGCACATCACGGCGCGGATGCTCGCCAATGTCGCGGTCGACGGCGCAGTCGGCCTGGTGCCGGTGGCGGGCGACGCCTTCGACGTCATGTTCCGCGCCAACGTCCGCAATGTGCGGATGCTCAGGCGCTGGCTCGACAAGCAGCCGCGCCAATAAAAAACGCCCCCGGAATTGATTTCCAGGGGCGCGCTGTTTGAATTTCCAAAAACTCAGGCCGCGTCGGCCTTGTCTTCGGTCGCGGCCGGGCGCGGGCGGCGCGGCAGCGGGAAGGCTTCGCTTTCATAGAGCGAGCGGATGCCGCTCTGGTCGAAGCGGGCTTCCTCGACCTGCAGATAGGCGCCATTCAGCGAATCCGCCGGCAACTCCTCGATCGCGAAGCGAACCGCTTCTGCCGCGGTGCCGAAACGCCGATAGGCAAACCCGGCGCGCTTCTTCTTGCGGATCGCGGCGGGAAAGAGTTCGGCGGCGGTGTTGTAGCTGAAGGGACGCATGGACGGTGACCTCAATCTTTTTCGGCTCTTGCGTGTGAGCAATGGGGATTGGATGACGGTGGGGCCACAGTGGCGGGCCGCGCCGTGCACGTCATTTCAGAGCCCAATATAAGCTTCTTTGACAAAAATGCGACCCCTGAAGTCCGCCATCGGGGGTGATGATGAATCCGCGCATGGCTGCGGGGAACACAAATTTAGTCAAGTTTTTTCAATGGCTTAATGGGATCAGATTTTGTCGAGCAGCAGCAGGATCAGCAGCACGATCAAAATCACGCCAACGAGGCCCATGCCGGAATGGCCATAACCATAGCCATAGCCCCTGAAGCGGCCGGAGAAGCCGCCCAGGAGGATGATGATCAGGATGATGACGAGGATCGTGCCAAGCGTCATGACGCGCGCTCCGAAGGCCCGCGGGTGGCGAGAAAAACGCTCCCGCGGCACGGATCAAAGCATATTCCGGGCCGCGAGTCGTTGGCCGATCCGCCGAAAAAGGGGGCTTCCCTTCTCCCACAAGGGGCGAAGGGAAGAAGTCACTTCTTCGTCTCGTCGATCGGCAGCACCTGCAGCGGCGTCGCATAGGGCTCGACGCGAAGGCTGTCGCTGGCGATCAGGCCGATCTTGTGCAGCGGCGACTGTTCGAGATCACCGCCGGCGGACTTGCGTACCGCGTATCGCCACACGCTCATTGAGCCCTTGGCCACCAGCATCTTGGCAACGCCGCCGGCATTCTGGCTCTCCATCTGGGCGAGATCGCCCTCGCTGATCCCGATCACGATCTCGTCCTTGGTGGTGATGACCTTGAACAGGGAGACCTTGTCGGCGGCGAGGGCAGGCTGGATCACAACGCTCTCCATGATGAAGGTGGCAAGCCCGAGACCGAGCAGCAGACGTTTGGAAATGAGCATGTCGAAATTCATCCTTGTCTGCGCGCCGGGCAGGCCGGAAAGCGTCTCACCAAATAAAAACCCCGCGCGACAAGTCCTTGGTCGCACGGGGCTAAACACAGGTTCGAGCGTTACTCGAACTATTTCGGCTGCAGCTTCAGCGCCGCCGAATTGATGCAGTAACGCAGGCCGGTCGGGCCGGGGCCATCGGGGAAGACGTGGCCGAGATGGCCGTCGCATTTCGAGCATAACACTTCAGTGCGGATCATGCCGTGGCTGACATCGCGCTCCTCGTCGACATGGCTTTCCACGGCAGGCGCGGTGAAGCTCGGCCAGCCGCAGCCGGAATCGAACTTGGCATCGGATTCGAACAGCGTCTGGCCGCAGCCGGCGCAGGTGTACGTGCCCTTGCGGTGCTCGTGCTCATATTCGCCCGAGAACGGCCGCTCGGTCGCCTTCTCGCGCAGCACGGCGTACTGCATCGGCGTCAATTCCTTGCGCCACTCGGCCTCGCTCTTGACGACCTTGCCGGATGTTTTGGTGTCGGACATGGAGTCTCCTTCAGGTTAATCGTCATTGCGAGCAAAGCGAAGCAACCCACATCACCCACTCGGGGAAAGATGGATTGCTTCGTCGCTTCGCTCCCTTGCGCAAACGCTTCGCGTTTGTCGCAGGCAATGACGAGGCGTCAGTTGGTAGCCTTCGCGCTGCTCACCAGCGTCGGCTTCTCGATGTAGTTCTCCGCAAAGATCTTCTTCAGGTTCTCGATCTTCGGAATATCGTTGAAGACAATATAGGGCTGGTTCGGGTGCAGCGTCAGGTAATCCTGGTGATAGTCTTCCGCCGCATAGAACGCCTGCAGCGGGCCGACCTTGGTCACGATCGGCTTCTTGTAGACCTTGGCTGCGTTGAGCTGGGCGATATAGGCCTCGGCCACCTTCTTCTGCTCGTCATTGGCGGTGAAGATCGCCGAGCGATATTGCGTGCCGACGTCGGGGCCCTGGCGGTTCAACTGGGTCGGATCGTGCACGACGGAGAAAAAGATCTGCAGGATCTTGCCATAGCTGATCTTCTTCGGGTCGTACTTGATCTCGACGGCCTCGGCATGGCCCGTGGTGCCGGTGCCGATCATGGTGTAGTTCGCGGTCATCTTGCTGCCGCCGGAATAGCCTGAAACCGCGTTGAGCACGCCGGCGGTGTGCTGATACACGCCCTGCACGCCCCAGAAGCAGCCGCCGGCGATCACCGCGGTCTGGATGCCGTCGGTCGCCTGAACGTCGACGGCGGGGGGCGGAATGACCACGGCTTCCTCCGCGGCGCGCGAAGGTCCGATGGCGAAGGCTGCGACAGCCAGCGCGCCGATGGCGGCAGCGCACAGCGAGAGGCGGCTGAAATGACGAGGGGACATGGTTTCCTCTTTCGGCATTGGTTGGGGACAGTCTAGAGCGGGACCGGCATTTCGCAAATCGGCTCAGATTCTCGCCGACGCCCAAGATACGGCTCCGGGCCGATATTGTTACGGCGCGCGTCACACGAGTTCGTGAATAAAGCGATGCCTGCGCAAGGCCTTAAGCAGGGCGATTGGTCGCGCTTGACCGCTGCGGCCCCCTTTTCCCACTATGAACCGGTGGTCGCGAGCCGCGACCAATGCGCCGGAGCGTTTTGCCGATGTTGCAGGCCTTGTTGCTGGGTCTTGTCATGCTCGCCGCTGCCGGCCCTACGTGGGCGGCGGGCGATATCGACACCTGCCGGAATTCCACAGCGGAACCGGTGGCGCGCCTCGCCGCCTGCGAGAGCGTGATCGCCGACGACAAGATCACCGGTCCTTCCCGCGCAGCCGCTTTCGGCTACCGTGGCGACTCCCTCATGAAGAAGCGCGATTACGATGGCGCGATCGCGGCGTTCACCGCCGCGCATGAGATCGCGCCGCAGAATATCAACATTATCAACGCGCGCGGCATTGCCTACAGCTACAAGGGTGACGACGAGCGTGCGCTCGCCGACTACGATCTCTGCCTGCAGCTTCGTCCGACGTTCGGCAGTGCCTACAACAACCGCGGCCTGATCTTCATGCGCAAGGGAGAGCTGCAGCGGGCGCTCGACGAGTTCAATCTGGCGGTCAAGCATATCTTCAACGATCAGAGCCGCTACCTGCACCATTACAACCGCGGCCGCCTGCAAGGATTGATGAAACAGTACGATGCCTCGCTCGCCGATTTCGCCGAGGCCCAAAGGATCAATCCCGACGGCTCGCAGGTTCCAGCCTACCGGTGCATTACCTACACCGGCATGGGCAGGTTCGACGACGCGCTCACCGATTGCGACGCCGCGTTGGCGAAATCACCGAACAACGTCTACGCGCTGACCAGCCGCGGCAATGCCTATCTCGGCAAGGGCAATCTCGATGCCGCGCTCAACGATTACAACCAGGTTCTCAAGATCAATCCGAACTATGTCCGCGCCTATGTCGGCCGCGGCCAGCTTTTCGAGAAACGCCGCAACCTCGCTGCCGCACGTGCCGACTATCGTTCAGCCGCCAATGCCGTGGCGGCAAGGCGCGAAGACATCGACACCACGCTGGCGCGCGGCATTGCCAAGGAGCGGCTGGAAGCCTTGCTGGGCACGGCTGCGCCGTCGTCTGCGGGCAAGGCCTCGCCGTTGCCGCCATCGCCGGCCGGGCCGCGAAAGGTCGCGCTGATCGTCGGCAACGGCGCCTACAAGAACGTGGCGCCGCTGGATAATCCGGCGCGAGATGCCAAGCTGATCGCGTCGACCTTTCGCGAACTCGGCTTTGCCACCGTGACGCTGGCGTCCGATCTCGGCCGGGACAAATTCTTCGCCTCGCTGCACGAATTCGGCCAGGAGGCCGAAAAGGCGGATTGGGCCGTCGTCTATTATGCCGGCCACGGCATGGAGATCGGCGGGGTGAATTACCTGATCCCGGTCGACGCCCGGCTGAAGGCCGATAGTGATGCGGAAACTCAGGCGGTCGCGCTTGAACAGGTGATCGCAGCGGTTGCGGGTGCGAAAAAATTGCGGCTCGTGATGCTCGACGCCTGCCGCGACAATCCCTTTGAAAAGACCATGCAGCGCACGATTGCGCTAAAACTGGTCAATCGCGGCTTCTCCAATATCGAGCCGGAAGCCGGCTTCATGGTCGTCTACGCCGCCAAGCACGGCGAGACCGCGCTCGACGGCGATGCCGCCAACAGCCCGTTCGCGACGGTGCTCGCGCGCGTCATCAAGGAACCGAGGATCGAGGTGCGAAAACTGTTCGACATCGTCCGCGATGACGTCTGGAAGGCCACCAACCGCACGCAGCAGCCCTTCACGTACGGCTCGCTGCCAGGGCGGGAGGATTTTTACTTCGTGGCGGGCAGATAGTTGATGGCGTCATTGCGAGCGACAAACGCGAAGCGTTTGCGCAAGGGAGCGTAAGCGACGAAGCAATCCATCTCTCCTCATGCGCGGAGGGATGATTGCTTCGCGGAGCCTGTCATCGGGCGCGCGTTCGCGCGACCCGTTGGCTCGCAATGACGGGTCCAACTCACACCACCACGCTCAGCCTTTTCGCCGCGCGCGTAATCCCCGTATAGAGCCACCGTGCCCGGCTGTCCTGAAACGCAAAGCTCTCGTCGAACAGCACGACATCGTCCCATTGCGAGCCCTGCGACTTGTGCACCGTCAGTACATAGCCGTAGTCGAACTCGTCATAAGGCTTGCGTTGCTCCCACGGGATCGCCTCAATGCCGCCTTCGAAGCAATCCTGGCGCACCGAGACCTTGGTGACCTTGTGGCCGAACTCTTCGTCGGGCGAGAGCCGCATGCTCAAGATCTGTGATTTCGACCGCGGCTGGGTGCGCGACTTCACGCGCCACAGCCCGCCGTTGAACAGGCCCTTCTTGCGGTTGTTGCGCAGACACACCAGCTTGTCGCCCGCGACCGGCAAGGGGTCCTCGATGTGCTGCTTCTGGCGCACGCGCATGTTGTAGGCGCGGCGGGTGTTGTTGCGGCCGACCAGCACCTGGTCGGCGCTCATCACGCGCTCGGGGTCGAGCTCGCTGCGCGGCACCACCTCGCTCTCGCCATGGCGGCCGATTTCGAGTTCGCGGCCCTCGCGGATATCCATCGACATCCGCACGATCGGGTCGTCCTGCGCCTGGCGATGCACTTCCGTCAGCATCGCATCGGGCTCGCAATTAGTGAAGAATCCGCCGCCCTGGATCGGCGGCAACTGCGCGGGATCGCCGAGCACGAGCAGCGGACAATCGAACGACATCAGATCACGGCCAAGCTCGGCGTCGACCATCGAACATTCGTCGATCACGATCAGCTTGGCCTTGGAGGCCGGCGCGTCGTCCCACAGCTCAAAACTCGGCTGCTCGACGCCGGATTCCTTGGCGCGGTAGATCAGCGAATGGATGGTGGAGGCGTTGTCGCAGCCCTTGTTGCGCATCACCAGCGCCGCCTTGCCGGTAAAGGCCGCATACTTCACCCCGCCGTCGACGCCTTCGGCGATGTGGCGCGCCAGCGTGGTCTTGCCGGTGCCGGCATAGCCGAACAGGCGGAAGACGGGCGGCGTGCCGTTGCGGCCGGGCTTTGCCTTCAGCCAGTCGGCAACGGCCTTCAGCGCGGAATCCTGATGCGGCGTGAACGTGGTCATGGGGTCCGGATGGAGAGAAGGGCGGAAGGCCGCGACTCAACATAGGCGTAAGCTAACCATTCGCGCGTTCCATGCAAGACAACTTCCGTGGTGCGGAATTGCCATTTCGCTACCAAGGCTGGACTTGCGATTTGCCGAGAATACACTGCCCGAAAACAACAAGCGTTTTGGGAGGCGTCATGAAATTCGGCATCTTTTACGAGCTGCAACTGCCGCGCCCATGGCAGGAGGGCGACGAACTCCGGCTCTACCAGAATGCGCTGACGCAGCTCGAGACCGCCGACCGGCTCGGCTATGACTACGCCTGGGTTGTGGAGCATCATTTCCTCGAAGAATACTCGCATTCGCCCGCTCCCGAGTCCTTCCTCGCCGCCGCCAGCCAGCGGACCAAACAGATCCGGCTCGGCCACGGCATCTTCCAGCTTGCGACAAATCATCCCGCGCGCGTCGCCGAACGCGTCGCGGTGCTCGATCTCCTCAGCAATGGCCGCTGCGAATTCGGCATGGGCGAGAGCGCCTCGATCACCGAACTGACGCCGTTCGGCCGCGACATGGAAACCAAGCGCGAGGTGTTCGAGGAAGCGGTGCAGGC
The DNA here is from genome assembly GCF_056174665.1 of Bradyrhizobium sp. WYCCWR15520. Taxonomy (NCBI): domain Bacteria; kingdom Pseudomonadati; phylum Pseudomonadota; class Alphaproteobacteria; order Hyphomicrobiales; family Nitrobacteraceae; genus Bradyrhizobium; species Bradyrhizobium sp. WYCCWR15520. The sequence goes on along the minus strand of NZ_JBWBWM010000006.1, from coordinate 270,218 downwards.
GATCTTCCCGATGTTCACGAAAGTGGGCACCGAGCATCACGGCAAATATTTTGATATCCCCCTGCGCAACGTGGTGCCGAAACCGGTCCAGAAGCCGCATCCGCCGCTGTGGATGGCGTGCTCGCAACTGCCGACCATCGAACGCGCCGGCGAGAACGGCTTTGGCGCACTCGGCTTTCAGTTTGTCAGCGCGGACGCGGCGCATGCCTGGGTGCATGCCTATTACAACGCGATCACCAAGCGGCTGAAGAAGCTGGCGGAGTACGAGATCAATCCGAACATGGCGCTGGTGTCGTTCTTCATGTGCGCCAAGACCGACGAGGAGGCGCGGGCCCGCGCCGACGGCGCCACCTTCTTCCAGTTCGCGTTGCGCTATTACGGTGCGTCGCAGAACCGGCAGCGGCCGGATCCCGGCACGGTCAACATGTGGGACGAGTACAACAAGTGGAAACGCGACAATCCCGAGGCGCAGGAGGCGGCACTGCGCGGCGGCCTGATCGGATCGCCGGAAACCATCCGTAAGAAGTTGCGGCGCTTCCGCACCTCCCACATCGACCAGGTGATCCTGCTCAACCAGGCCGGCAAGAACACCCATGAGCATATCTGCGAGTCGCTTGAGCTGTTCGCCAAAGAGGTGATGCCCGAATTCCAGAACGATCCCGAGCATGACGCGTGGAAGAAGGGGGTGATGAGCGGCGCGATCCAGCTTGAAGAGATCGATACCGAAGCCTTCAAGGACCGTTACGGCAAGCTCGCGATCAATGTCGCGCCAACGCAGAAGGTGGCGGCGGGATAGTGGCTTCGGCGGATATAGAGCTGGGGCGGCGCGATGGGAGGGATCGCGCCGCGCCCTTGGCGCGGGCTGTCAATTCGAGTTTGCGGCTGCCGTAAAGCTGCGATCGACCGCCTTGTTGACGTCGAGCTTCTTCGCAAGAATTCCGTAGCGGGTGGCGCGGTCGGATGCTTCCTGAACTTCCTTGACGATGTTTTCGTCGATCGCGATCGGGCTGGTGCGTTGCGCCTTGTAGGCGCTCAACAGCACGTCTTCGGGAAGCTTGGTGAGCTCGGCGGTATTCTTCGCGTATTCAGGCAGATGATCCAACGACCATAGCCGCGCCTTGTTGAGACGCTGCACGAGATCCTGCACTGCCGCGCGCTTGGTGGCGATGGCGCTATCGGATGCGACGATGAAGGTGACGGTCGGCGTCAGGCCTTCACCGTTGGCAATAACCCGCGCATTGTCCTTGAGCGTGGCATAGGACACGTAAGGCTCCCAGACCGCCCATGCATCGATCGAGCCAGCGACCAGCGCGATCTTTGCGTCCACCGGCCCTAGCGGCGCGAAGGTCGCTTCCTCAATCTTGTGTCCGGCCTTTTCCAGCGTCGCATTGATCAGGAATTGGCCCCAGCCGCCGCGCGTTCCGGCGAGGCGCTTGCCTTTGAGGTCGGCGACAGACTTGACCGGCGAGTCCTGGCGGACGAGGATCGCCTGCGTCCTGGCATCGGAGCGGGTGCCGCCGATGGCCTTGATCGGGGCGCCGGCCGCGTACACCGTCAGGAACGAGAGGTCGCCGGTGTAGCCGACATCGAGCGCACCTGCGTTCAACGCTTCCAGGATCGGGGCGGCAGCAGGAAATTCCGACCATTCGATCTTGTAGGGCAAATCCTTCGCATAGCCCGAGATTTCGAGCAAGGAGCGGTTGCCGCCCTTCTGGTCGCCGACGCGGAGCGTCACTGTTTCCGCGGCCAGTGCGGATGCGGCAATCGCCACGCCGATTGCCGCACTGAACAAGGTCGCGCCGATGCGACGAAGGCGCGTACGGGCGCGCGATTCAAGTTTGGTTGCACTCATGTTCTTGATCTTTCCATTTCATCCGCTGTGTTGCCTGACGCAATCAGCGATGCATCAAAGCCTACGGGCAATGGCACTGCAGTCAATGAAATGGCTGACTGAATATTTTGCCGAGCGTGCAATGAACGTCTCGGCTTTGAAGTAGTGACGAAGCTTGTCTGCTGAATGCCACGAGCACGAGATCAGTCCCGCTTCGGCGTCCATATTTTTGCGGCGCCGGCGTCGACCTTCACCGGAAGCAATCCTTCCGCGAAAAACGCGTCGGCGATGCGCTGCTGTTCGGACAGGCCCGGCGACGTTACGACGCCGATCCTGTAGGAGCGATGGCTGTTGGCTTCTTCCACCGTGGCGGCATCGATACCCCAGAGGCCGCCCAGCAGCGTCGCGGCTTCCTTTGGATGGGCCTTGACCCATTTGCCGGTCTCATCGAGCTTGCCGAAGATCGCGTTCAATACATCGCTGCGCCGGTCGGCAAACGCCGCCGACGACAGATAGTAGCGCTTGTAGCTCGCAAGGCCGTTGCTGCCGTCGGAGAGCACCCGCGCATTGGTCTGGCGTTGCGCGCTGGTGAGGAACGGATCCCACGCCACCCATGCGTCGACGTTACCGCCGATGAAGGCGGTGCGTCCGTCCGCCGGGGTCAGGTAGGCCGGGGAGATGTCCTTGAAGCTGAGGCCCGCTTTGGCGAGCGCGGCAAGCAGCAGGAAATGACTCCCGGCGCCCTTGGTGACGGCGACCTTCTTGCCCTTGAGGTCCACAATCGTCCGGATCGGCGATTCCGCAGCCACCAGGATCGCCTGCGCTGAGGGTGAAGCGGCTTCTTCCGCGATATAGGCAAGCTTGGCGCCCGCGGCCTGCGCGAACAACGGCACGGTATCCGCGACGTCGGCGCCGAAATCGACATTGCCGGTATTGATCGCTTCCAGCAGCGGCAGGCCGCTGGTGAATTCATGCCAGGAGATACGAACGCCGAGCGGCGCCAGCGCCTTCTCCAGTTCGCCGTTGGTCTTGAGGATCGCCGTCAATGTCGACGACTTTTGGTAGCCGATACGGATTGTATCGGAAGCCTGCGTTTGTGCGTTCGCGGAACTTGCTGAAATGATCGTTGCAGCTGCGGCGATGCCGAGCGCGGACTTGATCCGATGATTCATGAAATTGTTCTGCCTGATGGAATTGAAGGAGTTCAATCAGGCTAAGGCGCGCAGGACTTCAGTCAATAGAACCACAATTCGTTGTCAGCGCGCTATGAATGCAACCTTGCTACACCGAGTTCGGATTGCAGATGAAAAATTTCAGTCGTTTACCATTCATCATTCCATCGGCGCCTCGATGACGACGTCGTGCAGGTTGAATGCGCGTGATCGGAAAATGTGCATCCCACCCTAACCAAAGAAAAATGCGTCGCGTCTGGTCGAGATCCGGCAATAAACCTGTCGCGTCACGGCAAGCGCGCAGTGCCGTCATTGCTATTTCTGCAGAGCACTCGACACCCGTCGGAAGCATCATCATCATTCCTGCTCGCATCGAACAACGAAGCGATCGTTCAGGAGATTGTGATGAAGCGTCGTGAGTTCCTTAAACTGTCGTTTGGCGCAACGGCGGCTGCATCGTTATCGCCGGAGGTGTACGCTCAAGCATCCGTGAAGGAAATCAGGATTGGCTACCAGAAGACCGGCGTGCTGGTGATCGCGCGGCAGCAGGCCGTGCTGGAGAAGCGGTTTGCCGGCAGGCAAATCGGCATCAAATGGATCGAGTTCACGTCGGGGCCGCCGTTGCTGGAAGCCATGAGCATCGGCAGCGTCGACCTCGGCGCCGTCGGCGATACGCCGCCGATCTTCGCGCAGGCTGCGAACGCCAATATTGTTTATGTCGCGGGATCGCGGATCACCAACGGGCAGGGCATTCTCGTGCCCGCCAATTCCGGCATTCGCACCATAGCCGACCTGAAGGGCAAGCGCGTCGGATTTACCAAGGGTAGCAGCGCGCACAACGTGGTGATCGCCACGCTGGAAAAGGCTGGACTGACCTATGAGGACATCACGCCGGTCTATCTGACGCCGCCCGACGCCGGACCGGCCTTCGCCAACGGCAGCATCGAGGCCTGGGCGATCTGGGATCCGTATTTCGCGATCGGCGAGAAGCGCCAGAACGGCCGGATCCTGATCAACGCCTATGAAGTCGCCAAGACCAACTCGTTCTATCTGGCCAACCGCGATTTCGCGAATGCCCATGTGCAGGAAACCCGCGAGGTGATCGATGGCCTAGCGGAGGCCGCGCGCTGGGCCGAGGCCAATCGCGCCGAGGTCGCCAGCGCGCTCGCGGCGGTCACTGGCGTGCCGCTCGAGGTCCTGGCCGTCGCGGCCAACCGCGCTTCATTCCTGATCGGCCCCGTGACCGACGAGATTGTCACGACGCAGCAGGCGGTCGCCGATCGCTTTCACAAGCTTGGCCTGATTCCGAAGCCGATCGCCGTGCGCGACATCGTCTGGAGTCATACGCAGAGCTGAATTCCAAACAAAAGGACGTAACTCATGATGCGTTTGTTTCAACGCTTGCTCGCGAGCGCCGTGCTGTCGATTAGCATGGTCGCCGCGACCGTCGGCGCTTCCTACGGCCAGGACAAGGTGGTCCGCATCGGCTTCCAGAAGTACGGCAAGCTGGTGCTGCTCAAGAGCAAGGGCACGCTGGAGGAGAAGCTGAAGTCCGCCGGTTACAAGGTGGTGTGGACGGAGTTTCCGTCCGGCCCGCCGCTGCTCGAGGCGCTCAATGTCGGCGCGATCGATTTCGGCAATACCGGCGAGGCGCCGCCGATCTTCGCGCAGGCGGCCGGCGCGCCGATCCAGTATGTCGCCTATGAGCCGCCGGCGCCGAAAGGCGAGGCGATCCTGGTGCCGAAGGACAGCAAGCTGAGTTCGGTCGCCGACCTGAAAGGCAAGAAGATCGCGCTAAACAAGGGCTCCAACGTTCACTATCTGCTCGTCAAGGCGCTGGAGAAGGCCGGCGTCAAATATTCCGAGATCGAGCCGGTGTTTCTGGCGCCAGCCGATGCCCGCGCGGCGTTCGAGCGCGGCGCGGTCGATGCCTGGGTGATTTGGGACCCGTTCCAGGCAGCCGCCGAAGCGGCCACCGGCGCGCGCACGCTTGCCGACGGCAGCGGCATCGTCTCGAACTATCAGTTCTATTTCTCGTCAAAGAAGTTCCTGGAGAGCGACCCGAAGATCGTCGATGTTGTATTGGCGCAGCTCAGCGAGGTCGACGACTGGGCCAAGGGCGACATCCATGCTGTCGCCGAGCAACTTGCGCCGGCGATCGGGCTTTCCGTTCCAGTCGTCGAAGTCGCGCTCAAGCGGCAATCCTACGGCATCAAGCCGATCACCGAGAGCGTGGTCGCCGACCAGCAACAGGTCGCGGACACGTTCTTCGCGATCGGACTTATTCCAAAACAAATCAAGATTTCTGACGTGGCCCGGAGGTCCGGATCGTGAGCACGCAACAAAGCGCCAACATCCTCTGGTTCCTGCCGACCCATGGCGACGGCCGTTATCTCGGCACCACCACTGGCGGACGCGAGGTGAACTTCAACTACCTGCGCCAGATCGCGCAGGCCGCCGATCAACTCGGCTATTTCGGCGTGCTCTTGCCAACCGGGCGAAGCTGCGAGGATTCCTGGGTGGTGGCTTCGGCCGTGGCGCCGTGGACCGAGCGGCTGCGTTATCTCGTGGCTGTCAGGCCCGGACTGCAATCGCCGAGCGTTGCCGCCCGCATGACGGCAACGTTGGACCGGGTGTCGAACGGACGTCTGCTGATCAATGTCGTCACCGGCGGTGATCCCATCGAGAACAAAGGCGATGGCATTTTCCTGTCGCATGATGAGCGTTACCAGGTGACGCGCGAGTTCCTCAACGTCTACAGCGACCTGCTCGCGGGCAAGACTGTCAATGTCGAGGGCAAGCATATCCGCATCGAGGACGGCAGATTGCTGTTCCAGCCGGTGCAGTCACCGCGGCCGCCACTCTATTTCGGCGGATCGTCGGATGCCGGCATCGACGTCGCCGTCGATACCGTCGACAAGTACCTGACCTGGGGTGAGCCGCCGGCGCAGGTCGCCGAAAAGGTCAATCGCGTGAAGGCCGCTGCGGCCGCGCGGGAACGAAAGCTCTCGTTCGGCATCCGCTTGCATGTGATCGTGCGCGAGACCAATGCGGAAGCCTGGAAGGCGGCGGACGAATTGATCCAGCACGTCACCGATGAGACGGTCGGTTCGGCGCAAAAGATCTTCTCGCGGATGGATTCGGTCGGCCAGCAGCGCATGGCGGAGCTGCATGGCGGCCGCCGTGACAAGCTCGAGATCAGCCCCAATCTCTGGGCCGGCGTCGGCCTGGTGCGCGGCGGCGCGGGCACCGCGCTGGTTGGTGATCCCGAGACGGTCGCGGCGCGGATCAGGGAATATCAGGATATCGGCATCGATACCTTCATCATGTCGGGCTATCCCCATCTCGAGGAAGCCTATCGCTTCGCCGAATTGGTGTTTCCGCTGCTGTCGCTGAACCAGCAAAACAACGTCACGCCGATCCGTGTCAACACCGGGCCGTTCGGCGAAACCATCGGTAACGAATATCGGCCGCAGAAACAGGCATCGCAATCATGAGTCTGATCGACAGTCTTCCGCGCGTCGGCGCACCGAAATTGCCGCGGATCGACGGCTTGATCCCGTGGATCGTGCCGCTCGCGATCATCCTGATCTGGCAGCTTGCCTGCGTCACCGGCTTCGTATCGGCACGCGTGCTGCCGGCGCCAAGCGACGTGGCGCTGGCAGGATGGAAGCTCCTCTTGTCAGGCGAGCTCGCCCGCAACATCTGGGTCAGCTTCTGGCGCGCCAGCATCGGATTTCTGATCGGCGGCAGCATCGGCTTCACGCTCGGCCTTGCCAACGGTCTGTCGCCGACCTCCAGCAAGCTGACAGATACGACGCTGCAGATGGTGCGCAACATCCCGCATCTTGCATTGATCCCGCTCGTCATCCTTTGGTTCGGGATCGATGAATCGGCAAAACTGTTCCTGGTCGCGCTCGGCGTGTTCTTCCCGATCTACCTCAACACGCTGCACGGCATTCGCACCGTCGATCCGCAATTGATCGAGATGGGCCGCATCTATGGCATGACCGATGGCGAATTGTTCCGCCGGGTAATCTTCCCGGGCGCGTTGCCGTCGATCTTCGTCGGCGTGCGCTTCGCACTCGGTATCATGTGGCTGACCCTGATCGTGGCCGAGACGATCGCCGCGTCATCGGGTCTCGGTTACATGGCGATGCAGGCCCGCGAGTTCATGCTGATCGACGTCGTGGTGCTGTCGATCCTGATCTATGCGTTGCTCGGAAAACTGGCCGACAGCGCCTCGCGCGCGCTGGAATGGCTGACGCTGTCCTGGCACCCGGCCTTCCAGAAACACTGAGGACAAGAAATGCAAGAAGCCCTTCGTTTTCGTTCCCTGGATGCCGAGCCGGTCAAGCGCACGGATTTTGTCGAACAGGCGCGTCAGTTGCGGCGCAGTCCGGAAGCGCAGGCCCGCGGGCTTTCGCTGACCATCCGGGGATTGCGAAAATCCTTCGGCGACAATGAGGTGCTGCGCGGGATCGACCTGCATATTCCCGCCGGCCAGTCGGTTGCGATTGTCGGCCGCAGCGGCTGCGGCAAGAGCACGTTGCTGCGGCTGATTGCAGGTCTGGAGACCATCACCGCCGGCACGATCAGCCTCGGCGAGGACGCGCGCCCGGAAGACGTCCGCGTCATGTTCCAGGAGCCGCGGCTGCTGCCGTGGGCGCGGGTGCTGTCAAATGTCGAGGTCGGTCTCGGACGCGAGCGAAGCTCGGCCGATGCACAGGCTCGGGCCGAGAAAGCGCTGGCCGAGGTCGGTCTCACGGACAAGCGAACCCAGTGGCCGGCGGTCCTGTCAGGCGGACAGAAGCAGCGCGTGGCGCTGGCCCGCGCGCTGGTCAGCCAGCCGCGCGTGCTCGCCTTCGACGAGCCGCTTGGCGCGCTGGATGCGTTGACGCGCATTTCGATGCAACGGCTGCTCGAACGGGTCTGGCACGATCAGGGCTTTACCGCGATCCTGGTGACGCACGACGTCGCCGAGGCCGTAGCCCTGGCCGATCGCGTGCTTGTCATCGAGGACGGCCGCATCGCCGAGGATTTCAGCGTCGATGTTCCGCGTCCGAGGCAGCGCGGTTCGGCCGAACTGGCGGCGCTGGAAGGCGCGATCCTGAAAAATCTGCTGGAAGGTACGGAAGATACTTCCGACCTGTGAGGTGCTCATGAACTCCATTGTTCGTTCCGTGTCGATCGATTCCGAGGTTTCCTCCGGTGACTTTCGCAGTGCGATGCGCCGACTGACGGGAGGCGTCAGCGTCATCACCGCAGGTATAGGCTGGGACATCTCGGGCATGACGGTTACGTCGGTGTCGTCACTGTCGGTCGATCCGCCAGCTTTGATCGTCAGCATCAACCGGGAATCTTCATCCTGGCCGCTCGTGAGGCGGTACGGCTTCTTCGGCGTCAACATCCTGACCTCGGACCAGATCGATATCGCCGAACGCTTTACCGGCAAGGACGGGCTGAAGGGCGCCGAACGCTTCGCCAGCGCACATTGGACGACGCGTGTATCAGGGGTGCCGCTACTGACAGACGCCCTGGCAGTGATTGATTGCGAAGTCGAGGACGTTGTCGAACGGCATTCGCACGCGATCGTCATTGGGCGGGTGCTGGATATTGCGGTTTCGACCCGAACCGCGGCGCTGGCCTACTGGCAGGGGCGCTATGTCGCCATTGATCAGGACGAGGATGCGGCGAAGCTTGCCGAGGTCAGCGTGCCGGTGCGGAAGGCCGCACGGAAGATCTGACGGAATTGCTCTGCGGCCGACCGGCGCCATCGGGCTGGCTTTTTCGCTGCGGCCGATCTAAACCCGGCGAATGAAGCGTCTCGCAACCTGGACATTTTACGCAGTCGGCGCGCTCGCGATTGCCTATCTCGCGCTGTATGCCTATGCGGTTTTCACCGGGCGCGACCTGCAGCCCGGCGATCCCATTCACATTTTCCGCAAGCCCGACGCGCCGAGTTATTCCGCCCTTTCAACGTCATTGCGAGCGTAGCGAAGCAAGCTATCTTCCCGGCGAGGAAGTATGGATTGCTTCGTCGTTCGCTCCTCGCAATGACGGAGGCGGGCGTAAAGCCTAGCCCGCCGTCATAAACCGCTGATGCTCACCCGCGCCGGCCGGCGTGATCGGTATCCCGCCATCGGCATATTCGTTCAGCTTGTTGCGCAGCGTGCGGATCGAGATGCCGAGGATGTTTGCGGCATGGGTCCGGTTGCCGAGGCAGTGTTTCAGCGTCTCCAGGATCAGGTCGCGCTCGACGTCGGCGACGGTGCGGCCGACCAGAGCACGTGTGACCTGTTCGGCGGCAAAGGTGGCGTGCGCGACTGCGGGCGCGGTCTTGGCGAGATCGAGGCGGTCGCCATCGGGGGTGACGATAGCGTCCGGACCGATCTCGTCGCCCTGCGCCATCAGCACCGAGCGGTGGATGGTGTTTTCGAGTTCGCGGACGTTGCCCTGCCAGCGGTTCGAGGTCAGCACCCGCCGGGCATCGGCGGAGATGGGACGCAGCGGCACGCCATTAGCCTCGGCGTACTTTTTGGCAAAGTGCTGCGCCAGTTCGAGGATGTCGGCCGGGCGGTCGCGTAAGGGAGGAATCTTCAGATTGACGACGTTGAGGCGGAACAAGAGATCCTCGCGGAAGGTGCCGTCGCGCACGGCCTCAGAGAGATTGCGGTTCGAGGTCGCGATGATACGGATGTCTACCGGCACCGGCTTGGTGCCGCCGACGCGGTCGATGACGCGCTCCTGGATCGCGCGCAAGAGTTTCGATTGCAGGCGGACGTCCATTTCGGAGATTTCGTCGAGCAGCAGCGTGCCGCCGCTGGCCTCCTCGAACTTGCCGATGCGGCGGGCGACGGCGCCGGTGAAGGCGCCTTTCTCGTGGCCGAACAGTTCGGACTCCAGCAAGTGTTCGGGGATCGCGGCGCAATTGATCGAGATGAAGGGGCGCTTGGCACGGTTCGAGCGGGAATGGACATAACGCGCCAGCACTTCCTTGCCGGTGCCGGATTCGCCGGTGATCATGACCGAGGCATCCGAGCCCGCGATCTGCTGTGCCAGCTTGATCACCTTGCCCATGGCTTCGTCGCGATAGATCAGATCACGTGAATCATTGGCGACTGCGGCGAGCACGGCGGCGATCAGTTCCGGATCGGGCGGCAGCGGGATGTATTCCTTGGCGCCGGCGTGGATCGCGGCGACCGCGGCGCGGGCGTCGTTGGAGATGCCGCAGGCCACGATCGGCACGTGGATGTGTTCGGCTTCCAGCCGCATCACCAGGTCGCGGATGTCGAGGGCGACGTCGACCAGCAGCAGGTCGGCGCCCTTGCCGCCGCGCAGCACGGCCATCGCCTGTTCGATCGCTTCGGCGTGGGTCACGGAAGCCCCGTTTGCCATCGCGATCTTGGTGGCGGTCGTGAGTTGGCCCTTCAATGTGCCAACGATGAGAAGCCGCATGTCTGTCTCCTGTCCGTCTGTTCGCGTCGTTCGGGCGCGTGTCGCCAAAATTGTTAGCTGCGTTCGGCCTTGATGATTTCCGTCATGGTCACGCCGAGCTTGTCTTCCACCAGCACCACTTCGCCACGCGCCACCAGGCGGTTGTTGACGTAGATGTCGATGGCCTCGCCGACGCGGCGATCGAGTTCGAGCACAGTGCCGGGGCCGAGCTTCAATAACTCGCCGACATCCATCTTGGAGCGGCCGAGCACGGCCGAGACCTGCACCGGCACGTCGAACACGGCTTCGAGGTCGGCTGCGATGCGCGAGGCCTGTTCGTCCTCGTTGTAGGCGAGGTCGTCGATCGGCGGCGCGTCCGCGGCGTTGAGATCGGGTAGCGGTACCTGTGCGTCGGTGTCACTCATGGTTCAGTCCTCATGGCCTTCACGTTCCGGCCTGGTCGCGGGACGCCAGATAGCGCCCGACGAGTTCGCTGATCTTCGCTTCGATGGCCGCGCGTTCCAGCACCACGCCGCCGTCGGCCCATTCGATCCGGCAGTCGCCGGTGGCGATGCCGGGCTCGGCCAGGATCACCAGCCGACCCTCGAAACCGCTTTGGGATGCCTGCCGCTCGATCTTCTCGCGGGCAGCCTCGTAGAGCTGGTCACTGATGCGAACGACGAGATGCGGGGTCGCAACCAGATGCGAGAAGCAGTCGCTGACCAGCGCCATGATCTCGCCGAGCGGCTCGCGGGCGACCAGTTCGGTGCACAGCTTGCGCGCCACTGCGACCGCGACATCGACAGCCTCGGTTTCCATTCTGGCTTCGATGCCGGAGAAGCGCGTGGCGATGCCCCTGATGGCGATGCCAATCTCTTCCAGCGCCAGCGCCGAGCGACGGTCGCTTTCCACCTTGGCCTCGTGCTGGGCCGCCTCGTAGCCGGCGCGGTAGGCACGTGCCTCGGCCTCCGCGACCTTTTGCGCGATCTCGGCGGCGGTCGCGGCACGCTCGCGCGTCTTGTCGGGCGCGGCGAAGTCGGTGTCGAACAGGAATTTTGCGGGCGCGGCCATCAGTACACCAACTCGTCGTCGGCGCGGTTCTTGGTCAGGGTGATTTCGCCCCTGGCCGCCATGTCCTTGGCGAGGTTGACGAGCAGTGCCTGCGCCTCGTCGACGTCACGCAGCCGCACCGGTCCCATCGCGGCCATGTCGTCCATCAGCATCTTGCCGGCGCGCGAGGACATGTTGCCGAGGAAGAAGGCGCGCACCTCCTCGTTGGCGCTCTTGAGCGCGATGCCGAGCTTGTCCTTGTCGACGTTGCGCATCAGCGTCTGGGCCGAGGCGGAGTCGAGCTTGATCAAGTCATCGAAGGTGAACATCAGCGCCTTGATGCGCTCGGCGGATTCGCGGTTTTCCTCTTCCAGCGAGGTGATGAAGCGGGTCTCGGTCTGGCGGTCGAAATTGTTGAAGATTTCGGCCATTACCTCGTGGGCATCGCGGCGCCGGGTCTGTGACAGGTTGGACATGAATTCGGTGCGCAGCGTCTGCTCGACGCGCTCGATGACTTCCTTCTGCACCGCTTCCATCTTCAGCATGCGCCCGACCACGTCGAGCGCGAGATCTTCGGGCAGGATCGCCAGCACGCGCGCGGCGTGTTCCGGCTTCAGCTTCGACAGCACCACCGCGATGGTCTGCGGATATTCGTTCTTGAGGTAGTTGGCGAGCACCTCCTCCTGGACGTTGGAAAGCTTCTCCCACATGTTGCGGCCGGCGGGGCCGCGGATTTCGTCCATGATGCCGGTGACGCGCTCGGACGGCAGATATTGCTGCAGCAACCGCTCGGTGGCGTCGAAGGTGCCCATCAGCGCGCCGGACGCCGACATCCGCGACACGAATTCGAGCAGCAGGTCTTCCACCACGTCGGCCTCGACGGTGCCGAGCGTCGACATGTGGATCGACAGTTCACGCACTTCGTCGTCGTCGAGCAGCGACCACACCTTGCCGCCATATTGCTCGCCCAGCGCCAGCATCAGGATGGCGGCGCGCTTCGGGCCGCTCAGCGGCTGGCCCTTGGGCCGGTTGCTCTGACGGCTCGCCAGCGCCGAGATGACGGTGGTGATGTCGTTTGCGTTTGAGGTTTGCGGTACTGCGGCCATGTCAGCTCTCGGCGGGTTCGCTCAGCCACTGGCGAACGATGGAAGCGGTTTCGTTCGGATTACGTTCGGCCAGTTCGCCGACCCGGTGCACGGCCTGGGCGTGGACCTGGCCCTGGACCTGGGCGACGTCGATCAACTGGGCGGTGCCGCTGGTGCCGGCGATCAAGGCCTGATTGGGACCGAGTTCTCCGTTCGGCCCGTTGCCCTCGATCAAGGCCGGCGCCGGTTCGGCCAGGGCCGGGATGACTTCGGCAGCCAGGATGCGTTTGACCAGCGGGCGGATCACCAGGAACAGCACCACGAGGCCGAGCAGCATCATGACGCCGAGCTCGATGACGTACATGACGTCATCCTTGGTGAACTGCAGCATGCCGAGCAGACCGGCGGGCTCGACAACCGGCGGAACGGTGGGGGCTTCGGCAAAGCGGAGGTTGACGACCTCGACCTGGTCGCCGCGCTTCTGGTCGAAGCCGATCGCCGAGCGCACCAGGGTGGCGATACGGTCGAGCTGCTCCTTGCTGCGGTCCTGATAGACCATCTCGCCTTTTTCGTTCTTGGTATAGGCGCCGTCGACCAGCACCGCGACCGAGATCCGGTTGACCCGACCGGCCTCGGTGACCTCGGTCTTGGTGGTGCGGGAAATCTCGTAATTGTTGGTCTCTTCGCTCTTCTTGCTCTGGTCGCGGGCGGTAGCCGTGCCGCTGTTGGCCTGGTTGCCGGGCAATTCGTTGTTGACGGTCACCTGGCCGCCGTCGCCGGCGCTGGCGGAAGATTCCTCGCGGGTCTGGGTCGAGCGCAGCACGCGGCCCTCGGGATCGAACTTGTCCGAGGTCTGGGTGACCTTGTTGTAGTCGAAATCGGCGGTGAGCTGGACGCGGGCGCGGCCCTGACCGACCACTGAAGAGACGATCGCCTCGACTTCGTTGCGCATGCGCTTCTCGAAGGCGGTGCGGCGCTCGTCACCGATGGCGATTTCGGCATCCTTGGTGGCGCCGTCGGCTAGCAGGCGGCCGGCCTCGTCGACGATTGAGACCCGCTGCGGCTTCAATCCGTTGACGGCGGAGGCGACGACATGGCGGATGGCGCGGATCTGCTGGGGTTCGAGGCTGCCGCGCACCCGCACCACGATCGAGGCCGACGGCTCCGGCGCTTCACGCGCGAACAACGGCCGTTCCGGCAGCACCAGATGGACGCGGGCGGCCTGGATGCGGTCGATGGCGCGGATGGTGCGGGCGAGCTCGCCCTCCAGCGCACGCAGATGATTGATGTTCTGGACGAAGCTCGTGGTGCCGAGCGCGTCGGACTTGTCGAAGATCTCGTAGCCGACGCCGCCGCCCTTGGGCAGATTGGCTTCGGCGAGTTTCATCCGCAGCCGCGTGACCTTGTCCTTCGGCACCATGATGACCGCGCCTTCATTGCGCAGCTCGAAGGGAATGGCCTGGCGTTCCAGATCCTTGATGATGCTGGAGGAATCTTCAAAGGAGAGGTCGGTGAACAGGGTGGTCATCTGCGGCGTCGTGACGCGCATGATGACGAAAGCGAAGAAGCCGATCAGGGCGGTGGTGACCGCAACCATGGCCATCAGCCGTGCTGCGCCCAGGCCTTTCAAGAAAGCAACGAGACTTTGCACCAACTACCCCCAGGGATTCGGCCCCAGGGACCGACTGGGCAATTATTGCCTAGGGGATGGTTTCCATATGGTTAACAACCATTAAAGCCGCCCCGAATAGTTCCGGCATGAAAAAAACCGGCTTCGTAAAACGAAGCCGGTTTTCATCAAATCTTTTGATTCAGGAGAGCTTACTGGCGATATTGCTGGATCCGAGTGGTCCGCAGGCCTGCCAGACCATGCTGGTCGATGGAAAACTGCCAGGAAAGGAACTCGTCGACCGTCAGGGTATAGCGGCTGCAGGCCTCTTCGAGGGAAAGCAGGCCACCGCGGACCGCGGCAACGACTTCTGCCTTGCGGCGGATCACCCACCGTTTGGTTCCGGGCGCTGGCAGGTCAGCAATTGTTAACGGACTGCCGTCAGGCCCGATGACGTATTTTACCCTCGGGCGATGGGGTTCTGTCATGGCGTACTCACAAACTCTCAACCACTGAACTCACGGTAGTAAATCTACGCCCCTCGGCTTAAAATTTGCCTAAGCATACGGCTCGAATACGAATCTCCTTGAAAATGACCGAAAACGGCTTCGGCCCGGGCTTCCGGGGACGCAATTGCGTTCACTCGGAGGCTGCCGGGCCGGGAAGGCCGGGGTGCTGGGGGGCTGGCCGGTGCGCTAGCTGGAGGTGCTCGGGCGGACCACTCGCTTGATCTTGTCGGTGGTGTAGCTCTGGCCGCCGATCGACAGCAGCGGCGGGGAGGAGGTCAGATCGACCGAATCCACGATGCCCTGGACTTCGGTGGAAATCGCGACGTTGTTGCCGGAGCTGTCCTTGCCGGTGGCGGTCAAGGTGTAGGTGCCGGCCGGCCACTGCACGCCGTCATTGCCCTTGCCGTCCCAGACGAAACTGGAGCCGCCCTTCTTCAGCGTATAGTTGCCCGTATAGGCGGTCTGTCCCGCCGAATTGGTGATGGTGATCGTCGCGCTGGTGTCTTTCTCGGAATTGAAATTCCAGGTCGCCGATTTGTTGAACTGTGCCTTGCTGCCGTCGACGGCAACGGTGTTGCCGACATAGACCAGCGCCTGCGTCGCTTGGGCGCTCTTTTCGATTTCCACCAGCGCCTTCAACTGCTCGTTCGACTTGAGCTGCTGCTCGATGCCGGCAAACTGCACGAGCTGCTGAGTGAACTGGTTGGTGTCGAGCGGATCCATCGGATTCTGGTGCTGAAGCTGCGTGGTCAGCAGCGTCAGGAAGGTCTGGAAGTTATCCGCAATCCCCGCCGTCTTCGTCGACGACGTAGTGTTGCTGGTGGTGGTATTGGTCCCGGGCGCCGAGACGACCGTCGTCGGCATGGTTGCATCGACTGCCATGGCGAACTCCTTTAAACTAAACCCTGATATCGACGCCGCCGCTCGCGCCGAGCATGCGGCCATAGCTGCGGCCGGCGACGACGGCCGGCACGCTGTCTTCCTCGCTGACGACGAGGCGATGCGCATTTGGATTTGACTGGTTGCCGTCGTTCTGGCCCTGCGAGGACTGATCGCGCAGGCTGAACTGCAAACCACCATTGCCGGTCGAGAGGCCGGCGTTATCGAGCGCACGCTGCAACTGGTTGGCGTCCTGACGCAGCATCGACAGCGTTTCCGGCCGTTCGACGGTCAGATGCGACGTCACCTGGCCGTGGCGATCGACATCGATGCGGACGTCGATGCGGCCGAGTTCGGCGGGATCGAGCCGGATTTCGAAGCGGGTCTTGCCGCTCCTGGCGGACGCGGCGATTTCCATCGCAAGCCCGCTGACCGGCACCGCGGCGCTCGTCGCTGCCGTGGCGGTGAGTTGGCTAGCGGCTGCAGCCGTTGTCGTGGCAGAAGTGGCCGATTGCTGCGTCTGGATGGAAGCCTGCAGGCCGTTGCCGGACGCGTTGAGCGGCGTCTGGCCGACGATATCAGGGGCAGCAAAATGCGTGGTGGTGTTAGCGTTGACGTTCGCAGCCGATGGCGCGACGGAATTGCCTAACGCATCGGCCTTCACGGCGTCGGCGATGCCGTTCTCGGAGTTCGGCTTTCCTGCGGCTTCGGCGGCCGCCGTGACGGCGGGCACGGTGGTATCAGCGGCAGGTGCTGCGGGTGCGGCGGTGGCGGTGGTTTTGGTCTGCTCGACGACCGTCGTCGCGCCTTTCCTGGCGAGATCGGGGTTCTTGAGCTGTGCGGAAGGTTTGGTGCCGGCGGCAGGAGTCGCGGCGACCGTCGACGCGGCCTGAGCGATGCCCGTCGTGACGGACGCGTCGGCGGATATGGCCTGGGCGCTGACGGCCTGACCGACGCCGCCCTGCGCGCTGGCCTTGGCACCGTCCGCTTGCGTGTTGTTTGCGGTGGCGGGCGCGGTGACGGTGGCTTCGGTGCCTTCAGCGGCGGTAGCCGCTGGCGCGGTCTCGGCGGCGAGCGAAGCGGAGGCGGCGATCGCAGCCGCCGCGATGGCAAGCGGCGCGGTCGCCTTGTCGGTTGTGGGTGTCGTCGAAGCCGTCGGCGCCGGCGCTGCAGCGGTAGAGATGGTGACGGCAATCGCGTCGGCCGTCACCGTTGCATCCTGCGTGGTCTCGGCCTGATCGGTGGCCGCGGAAGCATCGCCGGAAGAGGCCTGCGTCGTCTCGTCCGATTTCGCCTTGTCGGACTTCGGCGCGTCGGACTTCGATTTGGCGCGGCCGGTCTTTACGTCTTTGGTCCCGGCCTCGGCATTGGTATCGACGTTGCCGTCGTCGTTTGCCTTGTCGCCGCGCGTCTTGTCGTTTTGTGTCTTGGCCGCCGCGTCGCGAGCATTCGAATCATTGCGCGCGGCCTTGTCGGGACCGGCAGCATTGTCGCGCGAGCGGTTGTCGGAGGCCGCTGGCGTGTCGTCGGAGCGGCGCGGGGCGGGCGCCGTATCAGGTGCGCGATGGTTGTCGCGGCTCGCCGCCGTATTGCTGTCGACCAGCGCCGCGAAGCTGTCGTTTCCGGCGGATGGCTCGGCATCCGGACGGGAGGACCGCGCCGCTGCGGTCTGAAAAGATGCATTTGCCGATACTTCTGACGTGACACTAACCACGGGCAACCCTCGCGCTGAGCTCTCCGCTATCCTTCAGCAAGGACCGGGCCACCTGCCGCGGCAAAAAATATCGTTATATTTCAATCGCTTACGAATGTTGCGGCCGGAAGTCAGCGCGGGACGGCGGCCCCCTTTTCTGCCCGGCGGCAAGATTTGCCGTCCTGGACACGCTTCAAAATGCGGGTCGGCTGATTGCCTCACGGGAATACGGCCTATATTAAAGAGCGGCGCCCGATCCGGCCCGGTATGGCCGAATGACGCCCTAAGGCCTTATATGCAAAAGGCTTTTCAACCCTGTTCCGCGAACCGCCCGGCGCGCTCGCGATTGAAGTCGATGACCCCTGGCATGCGAAACAGTCTGGATCTCGAAGGCCGCCCGCAGGACACACGGGTCGTGGTCGCCATGTCCGGCGGCGTCGACTCGTCGGTGACGGCTGCCTTGCTGAAGTCCGAGGGCTACGACGTGGTCGGGATCACGCTGCAGCTTTACGATCATGGCGCGGCCACCCATCGCAAGGGCGCGTGCTGTGCGGGGCGCGACATCCACGACGCCCGCAACGTCGCCGAACGGATCGGCATCCCGCATTACGTGCTCGACTACGAAAGTCGCTTCCGCGAATCCGTGATCGATAATTTTGCCGACAGCTACGCGCTCGGCGAAACGCCGGTGCCCTGCATCGAGTGCAACCGCTCGGTCAAATTTCGCGATCTGCTCGCGACCGCGCGCGAACTCGGCGCGCAGGCGCTCGCAACCGGGCATTACGTCGCTTCGCGCCGCCTTGCCAACGGATCGCGGGCGCTGGTGTGCGCTGCGGACGCCGATCGCGACCAGAGCTATTTCCTGTTCGCGACCACGCGTGAGCAGCTCGATTATCTGCGCTTCCCGCTCGGCGACATGACCAAGCCGCAGGCGCGCGAACTGGCGCGGCGCTTCGGCCTCGAAGTCGCCGACAAGCAGGACAGCCAGGACATCTGCTTCGTGCCGACCGGGCGCTATACCGACATCATCGGGCGTTTGAAGCCCGGCGCGATCGAGCCGGGTGACATCGTCGATCTCGAAGGCCGCGTCATCGGCCAGCATCAGGGCATCGTTCATTTCACCGTCGGCCAGCGCAAGGGACTTGGCATCGCCTCCGGTGCGCCGCTCTACGTCCTCAAGCTCGATGCGGCCAGCCGCCGCGTCGTGGTGGGACCGCGCGAGGCGCTGCGGATGGATCGCATCCGCCTGCGTGACGTCAACTGGATCGGCGACGGCGCGCTCGACCGCGTCATCGGCGACGGCATCGAGATGTTCGTGCGGGTGCGATCGACGCGTGCGCCGCAGCCGGCGTGCTTGCGCGCGGTCGATGGCGGTTATGAAGTCGAACTCGTTGCCGGCGAAGAGGGCGTATCGCCCGGCCAGGCCTGCGTGTTCTACGATGCGCCTTCCGGACAGGCGCGGGTGCTCGGCGGCGGATTCATCAAGAGCGCGACCGCACGCCATGTGGCGGCGAGGGCAGGGGCGCAGGAAAAGACCGCGCCGCTCGCCGAGGTGATGCGCACTTAAAGAAAATCGGGGCAGAGGAAATGGCTGGGGACATCGACCGCGAAGGGGTCGAAAAGGCTTATGGGCGCTGGGCGCCGGTCTACGATCTGGTTTTCGGCAAGGTGTTCGACGAGGGTCGCCGGTCGACCATTGCGGAGGCCGACAAGATCGGCGGACGCGTTCTCGATGTCGGTGTCGGCACCGGGCTATCGCTGTCGGAATATTCGCGCAATACCAAATTATGCGGCGTCGACATTTCCGAGCCGATGCTGCGGCGTGCGCTCAAGCGCGTGCGCGAGTTCGGCCTGACCAATGTCGAGGCGCTCGCGGTGATGGACGCCAAGAATCTTGCGTTCCCGGATTCGTTTTTCGACGCAGTGGTGGCGCAATATGTCATCACCGCGGTGCCGGATCCGGAGCGGACGCTGGATGATTTCATCCGCGTGCTGAAGCCGGGCGGCGAACTGATCCTGGTCAATCACATCGGCGCCGAAAGCGGGCCGCGCCGGATGTTCGAACTGGCGTTCGCGCCATTGGCGCGACGGCTGGGCTGGCGGCCGGAATTTCCGTGGGAACGCCTGACCAACTGGGCTGCCAAGCATGGCGGCGTCACCTTGACCGAACGGCGGCCGATGCCGCCGATGGGACACTTTTCGCTGATCCGCTTTCGGAAATCGTGAACGCACAGCGTTTTCGAGCGAAGTAGCTGTCGGTTCGCGTCAAGAAATCGCGTCAACAAAGAACGCGACAATCTAGCCGCGGAACCTCCGCGAGCGCGGGCCGTTTTCCTTGCATGGCAATGAAACGCGCCTTTTTGATCTCGTGTGTGTGGGCGGCGACGGCCAGCATGGCAGTTGCACAGGCACCGCCGACCCCGGCCACGCCGCCGGCCCAGACCGCGCCCCCGTCGCCGCAGCGCGCGGCCAATTGCGCGCCGATGCAGCCGTTGCCGAACTCTGGCGAAAAGGTTCCGGAGGGGACGACAACCGGCCAGCGGGCCGAACCGCTCGGCGACAAATTGGCCCGTTCGGATGGTGTTTTGTGCCCACCTCCCGGCATCGATCCTGAAATGCACGCGCCGGCCCCCGACGCCGGCAAGACGCCGGTGATTCCGCCGCCCGGCAGCCCCGGCGGCGACCCGACAATCCGGCCAAAATAGCGCTATTGTGCAGAGGCTTGGTTAGACCGCTGGCTTTGCTTGACAGGTCCTCGACCCACTCCTTATATGCCGCGCGTTCGCGAATGCGGTATAGTAGGCCGTGACGGTGAACCGTGGCGAGGTAGCTCAGCTGGTTAGAGCACGGGAATCATAATCCTGGGGTCGGGGGTTCGAGTCCCTCTCTCGCTACCAAATCTGCGATTTTGCGCCCCTGCCTACGATTTTCAGCGATTTCGTCCAATTGCCGCGAGTGGTGCGCGGCTAAGTTGCCTTCAATCATGAGGGCGGATAGCCGCTGGGCTCCAATGCCGCGTAGCTGATCGCCGACGCCTTTAGCACCCGCAATGTAATGTGATCCAGGCGGATCTTTCGACCTATACGCAGGCGCCGACTGCCGGTCCACGACATCGCTGCGACGTTTGGAAAATCCCGCTGAGCCATACCAGGTGCGGGTGATGGCGGCCGGCCATTTGGCTCGCATTGCTGCCCCCGGAATAGGCCATGGCGCGGTCACACGGCCTCCATCTTGCTGTGTCCTACCAAATGGCAGGTTCGGGGAATTGGGAGCAAGCGCAGCATGCGGGCAGGGTGGCTGGGGTTTGCCGGGCGGTTTTTCGGTGTCCTGTTTCTTGTGAGCGTCGTGGTGTCGCCCTGCGGCGCGGGTCCGCAGGAAATGCTGACGCTGATGCAGCGCATCACAGCGCTTGCAAAGGAGGGCCGCTACGGCGAGGCGGTCAGTCTTGCGAGGAAGCTCCAGAGCGAGGCCGAAAGAACGTCCGGGCGTCAGTCGCCTTTGACGGCAACGATACTGGTCGTGCTGGGCCAGGTGCTGCAGACGCAAGGCGAAACCGCCGAAGCCGAAAGTGTCCTGAAAAGAGCGCTTGCCATCCGTGAGAAAAGCCTCGGTCCAAATCATCCCGATGTTGCGGCCGTGCTCGTCACGCTGGGCCAGATCGAGCTGGGCCAGAACCGGCTGAATGACGCCGAGCGCGATATTATGCGCGCGATTGGCATCAATGAGCGTGCACTGGGCCCTGACCATCTCACGACGGCGCTGACGCGCATGCAGCTCGGCAATCTCCGTCACCGTCAAATGAAGGAGACGGAGGCGCTCGATATTTTCAACGGCGCGCTGGAAGTCTTCAGGAAGTCTCCGGGGCAGGCGGACATCATGATCCCGGTGACCCTGAGCAACATCGCCGAAGTCTATCGGGCCCAGGGCCGGCTGCAATTGGCGGAGGCGCGCTTTGCCGAAGCGCTCGATCTCCAGGAAAAAAAGCATGGCGCCGACAGCATCTATCTGGCGGCCACGCTCAATAATCTCGGCGAGCTCCGTCGCGCCCAGGGGCGACTTCAGGAGGCCGAGCAACTGGCCCGGAGGACCCTGGCCATCCGCGAAAAAGCGCTGGGCCCGGACCATTCCGACGTCGCAGCGAGCCTCAACAATCTGGCGTTGGTGTTCTCGCGCGAGGGCAGGGAAGCCGAAGCCGAGGGCCTGCTTGCCCGTGCGCTTGCGATTCACGAAAAGGCATTTGGAACGGCGCATCCGACGGTGGCGACGGCTCTGAACAATCTTGCCGAAGCGTGGATGCGTCTGGGGCGTACGCAGGAAGCCGAACAGCTCTTCCGGAAATCGCTGGCCATTCGCGAGAAGAGCCTCGGTGCGACCCATCTGGATGTTGCCGTTTCTCTCGACAATCTCGTGGCGCTGCTTGGCAACGGTGATCGTTACGCTGAAGCGGAACCGCTGGCGCGCCGGTCGCTTGCCATACGCGAAGCCGCGCTCGGCGGTTCTCACCCGCTCCTCGCAAGCAGCCTCAACAATCTGGCTGTGGTGCTGGACAGTACCGGGCGGCCGCAGGAGGCCGAGCCGCTGCTGAAACGGGCGCTGAACATGCGCCTGCAGACGCTCGGCGATGCGCATCCCGACGTCGCCAACAGCTTCGTCAATCTCGGCGCACACTATCTCGATGTGAAGGATTGGCGGCAAGCCCACGATGCGTATGCCCGGGCGGCGGCCATCCAGAACAGCCGCGAGGAAAGGGGCCGGAGCGATCTGAAAGCCCGTGACGACACCAATCCGTTCCCGGGATTGATCGTCGCCGCCTACAATCTCGCAGGCGCCTCCGATGGCGGGCGGGCCAGCGTGCTGCGATCGCAGGCGTTCGAGGCGGCGCAATGGATCGGCGACGAAAAGGCGGCGCGAGCGATTGCCGGAATGTCGGCCCGCATCGCAAAAGGCAGCGGGGATCTGGCGGCGCGCGTTCGCGAGCGGCAGGACCTCGACGAGCAGGCAATCGCCACCGACAAGATGCTGGTCGCGGCGCTCTCGCAGCCTGATGCCGCGCGCAACAAAGTGGCGGAGCAGGCGCTTCGCGCCCGAGCCTCGGCCATCGCCGGACAGATCCGGCAACTGGACGACAAGATCCGCACGCAGTTCCCGGATTATTCGGCGCTGGCCACCAAGGCTCCCATTTCGATCGAGGACGTTCAGAAGCAGCTCCATCCGAACGAGGCCTTGCTGCTGTTTACGACGACCTTGCGCTTCACCTTTGTCTGGACGGTGACGCGTTCGGACGTGCGGTGGCACGCTGCCGATATCGGCGAGAAGCAGCTCGCCGATACGGTCGGCATCTTGCGCTGCGGCCTCGATGCGGAAGCGTGGCTGGACAAGGCGTCCACATGTCCGGAAAAACTTGGCCTGAAGCGCCCACTGGCGGCACGCGAGCCATTGCCGTTCGACCAGGAGCGGTCCTTTGCGCTCTATCGGGCGTTGCTCGGCCCGGTCGCCCGCGACATCGACGGCAAGGAACTGATCCTGGTGCCGTCCGGTCCGCTGGCCATGCTGCCTTTCGGGACGCTGCTGACCGACAAGCCTGCGCCGGACGCCGGCAAGGACGGCGCGAACGCGGACCTTTCGAAAGCGCCCTGGCTGGTCAAGCGATTTGCGACGACCGTCTTGCCCTCGGTCTCCAGCCTCAAGGCGCTGCGCCAGATCGCGCAGAAGAGCAGCGCATCGAAGCCGTTCCTCGGCTTCGGCAATCCCTTGCTCGATGGAGATGGCCGCAGCGATCTTGCGGTTGCGCGCGCCAGGCTGACGCGCCAGATCCAGAATTGTGCAGCCATTCCAGCGCAAGCAAGCCAGGTCGCGCAAAGAGGTTTTCGCACGGTCACCGCGCTGTCCGGCGGCACCGCCGATATCGAGCAGCTCAGGCGCCAGATGCCGCTACCGGAAACCGCGCTTGAATTGTGCTCGGTGGCAAACAGTTTCGCGCCGGTCAAAGGCGACGTCTATCTCGGCAATAGCGCTACCGAGACGAAGATAAGGGCGCTCAGCGAAAGCGGCGACCTCGCAAAATATCGTATCCTGCATTTTGCGACCCATGGAGCGCTGGCCGGGCAGGTGAATGGATCGATCGAGCCGGGACTGATCCTGAGTCCGCCGCCGGCCGCCACACAAGCCGATGACGGCTATCTCTCGTCGTCGGAGATTTCGGGCCTCAAGCTGGATGCCGATTGGGTGGTTCTGTCGGCCTGCAATACGGCTGGCGGTCAGGCTTCCAATTCAGAGGCCTTCTCCGGTCTTGCGCGGGCATTTTTCTATGCGGGCACGCGCGCTCTCCTGGTCTCGCACTGGGCGGTCAGCTCCGACGCAGCGGTCGCCATCACCACCGGCACCATCGATGCCATGAAGGCGAGTCCCGATGTCGGCCGCGCCGAGGCGCTTCGCCGCTCGCTCTCGGCCTTGATCGCGAAGGGCGGCGAGAACGCGCAACCCGCCATATGGGCGCCTTTTGTGCTCGTGGGGACCGGCAGCCTCTGATGGTTCTCCTGGGAGGCAAAAGCAGCATGCAACCTCGATCCGCGACTTTCCGCTTTCGCGTCCACTGCATTCACGAAGGGGCTAGAGCGTGATGACTTTTCTTTGAATCGTCATCCGGCTCTATCTCTTTGATTTGAGCATGATCTTTTCGGAAAACCGGTACCCACTTTTCCGGATCATGCTCCAGGCTCCAATCGCGGATCAGGATCGTTCCATGATTTTCTTCGTCAGCCTTGCCAAGCGCCCGCTCGGCACGTCGAAAGGGCGCCTGCGGCACTCGCTGCGGCTTTGCTGACGCTTGCACATGGGCCATCGCGTCCGAACGATATGAGGTGAGGCATTCGCCGCCCAGCGCGATCGCGTTGCCACCGACGATCGTTGCGCCGCTATGCGTCGTGCCCGTCGTCCCAGACCTGTTGCGACCTTTCCAGATGGCGCCGCATGACCGCGACGGCTCCGGCTTCGTCCTGTTTCGACAGGAAATCGAGCAACTGAAAATGCTGTGCTGCCGATTGCGCGATATACTCGCGGCCCGAGGCGTTCTTGAATCCGCGAAGCCGGACGCGATCACGCAGCGTCTCCACCAGCTCGGTAAGCGGCTTGTTGCCGAGCGTTCCGATCAGGCCGACGTGAAACGTGCGGTCGGTCTCGAGAAACTCAATCAGATTGCCGGCATCGGCCGCGCGCTTGGTCGCCGCCGCAAGCTCGCGCAGTTCTGCAAGTTGTGCCGGTGCGAGACCGGCGCGCGCGATATCGGCGACACTCGGGACTTCGAGCAGCACGCGGATGGCGAAGATATCGTTGAGCTCCTTTGACGAGAGCGCAACCACGCGAAACCCGCGATTTCGCACCGGCTCAAGCAGACCTTCGCGCGCCAGATCCAGCAGCGCCTCGCGCACAGGCGTGGCCGAAACGCCGAGTTCGGTAGCGAGCCGCGGCACCGAATAAAGCTGATCCGCCTGCATTTGCCCGGTGATGATCAGCCCGCGGATCACCTTCCGCGCCTGCTCGCGCAGGCTCGGGCCGGACATCAAGCTGAGTGCGCCGCCCTGTCTCACCATGCCCACGGCCTATCCAAGATTCTCAGCCGAGTAAATGTAATGTGTAACATATTACTGTTGACGCAAGACGAAGTGATATGTGATATATTACTATTAAATACAAAAACAGGGAGGTAAGCCGTGGTGGATCGCATCCTGATGATCGTGTCCGACACCGTCCGCTGGGACATGCTCGGCTACAACGGCGGCGAGGTCAGAACGCCAAATCTCGACCGGCTTGCCGACCGATCGATGGTATTCGACCGTTATTATGCGTCGAGCTTCCCGACCGTTCCCGCTCGCTACGACTATCTCACCGGAAAGCCCGCTTTCGCCGGCGTCGGCTGGGGCGCATTGCCGCGCGCCGACCGCTCGATTGCGAGTGCATTGACGGATGCGGGCTACACCACGCTCGGCGTCGTCGACACACCTTTCTACCAGGTCAACGGCTATTCGTACGATCGCGGCTTCAACTACTTCTACGACATGAAGTCCCAGCTCCTGGGCACGCCGCACTACTCCTCCTACAGCGCGCCGGGCAAGACCAAGCGCCAGGGCGGCGGCAAGCTGCCGCAATGGCCGATCACCGGCAAGGTGCAGCCCGATCCGCGCACTGGAGAGATGGATTGCCCGGCGCCGCTCACCATGGTGCAGGCGGCAAAATGCCTGGAGGAAATCTACGAGGACAAGTTTTTTGCGCTGGTCGACACCTGGGATCCGCACGAGCCGTGGGACCCGCCGGCCTATTACGTCAGACACTATCTTCCCGACTATGCCGGCGAGCGCGTGCATCCGCCCTATGGCGAATGCAAGAAGCACGGCATGACCGAACGCGATATCGCGGTAGCGCGCGCGCTTTATAGCGGCGAGCTCGAGCTTGTCGATCGCTGGATCGGGCATCTGCTCGGCCAGCTCGCCTATCTCGGCATCGAGGAAACGACCGCGATCATCTTCGTTTCCGACCACGGCTTCCTCCTCGGTGAGCACGGGCTGATGGGCAAGATGGTCCGCCGCGCGCCCGGTGAAGCGACATGGATGCGCTCGCCGCTATACGAGGAAATTGCGCGCGTGCCGCTGTTGATCCACGTGCCCGGCGCCAAGCCCGGCCGGACGTCAAAGCTCGCCTGCGCGCTCGATATCGCGCCGACGATCTGTGATCTCGCCGGCCTGCCGCGACAAGCGGAGATGCAGGGCCTTTCGCTGCTTCCCGCCGTAACAGGTCAGGCGTTCGAGGGACGCGACCATGTGTTGACGGCGCTTCCGCTCGCCAATCCCGGCGAGACCGTCGAAGTGGTCGATGATCTCATGCGGACCGTCGTCGAGTGGCAGCCTGTCACCATCACCACGCAGGACTGGTCGCTGCTCTACGCCACCCCGAGCGAGCCGATCGAACTCTATGATCTGCGCGTCGACCCCCGGCAAACCGCCAATGTCGCGGCGAAACATCCGGAGATCGTCGCGATGCTGCTGGCGTTCTACGCCGAGGACCTGCGCCGCGCCGGCGTCGCGCGGAAATATAGCGATCCGCGCCTGGCAAGTTACCTCGCGACAAATCCCGGATTCTTCGAGCCAGCGTGAGAGCAGGTTGCGGTCGAGCACCGCGCGCACGTCCTCTCCACCGATCTTGACGGCGCGCGCCACCAACCCCGGCTCTCCCAGAGCATGCCGGGTTTCGTTCCGCCACGCCTTCAGACATCGAAAATGAAATCAGATTTGTGAAGCGCATAGGCACGAATGCCAACCAGTTCGATGCTGTCATCGCCGACCGACACGACGGCATTGCCATGCGCGGATGAAATGCAGACATCATGCCAGTCGAGATTTCCGGCATGCTTGAACTCGAGCTTGTCGATGCCGGGTTGGAAGTCGGTGATGACAGCCTTGGTCGCGCCCTTGTCGAAGACGAAATGGTCGGCCCCGCTCAATCCGGTGAGTGTTTGTTTTCCGGTACCGGCGAACAGGAAATCTCCCTGTGGCCCGCCGATGAGTGTGTCCTTGCCGTCCGAGCCGATGACGAGCTGCCGCGCTTCGGGATCCTCCGATTCGACGCCGCCTTTCAGCCCGGTGTGCCGTGTGTAGGAGATGAAGACATCATCCTGGATATGTTGGGTATCGGTGTTGCGGAGGATGATGTCGGCAAGCGTCGTCTGCTTGATCTGCTGCAGTGTCCTGGCGTCGAAGCCCTGATTTTCGAACCAGAACCGGTCGCCATCGCGCAAGGCCTCGAACTGCATCGCGATGACGGTCTGGAAAGTTTCGCCGATCAGCGCGCCGGGGGCATGATTCTCGGCCAGGCCCCCGGTCCAAAGGTCGATCAGATCGACGTTGTTCGAGAACGCTATCTTCAAAGCCGCCCGCGTTCCAGGATCGCTGGTGATCTGGTCGATATCCGTGTATCGGGCGAGGCCGAGAGATTCGCGCACGTCGTTGAGCGATCCGATACCGAAATCGCGTTCACGCTGGATATTGATCGCTGCAAGATCCATGCTCACGGGTGGGTCGAAGAGGAAATTGCGGAGATCCTCGACGATGCGAACATCCATCGCCTGCGACGGGTCGCCTGCCAGATGGCGCAACTGCCCATCGGCGCCGCCGGACGCGACAAAATCCGACGGCGGTGCGAAGAAGATGTCTCTGAGTTCGCGCTCCGATCCTTCGACGACCTCGCCGCTCTCCGTCAGACTCTCGGTTTCCGCTGAAACGATCGAATGCCCGAAGCGGAAGGCGATGTTGAACTCGAGCGAGAGGCGCGGATCGACGCTCGAATCGTAACCTTGGTAGGCCCCGATCGCGTCGCCGCCGATCAGGTTCGGCAGAAATTCCTTGTACGTGATGTTCGCGATCTCGGCCGTGACGATGGCGCGCGCGTAATTATAGAGCTGATCGCCGCTCCAGTTCGGATGCGCCTTATGCAGCTTGTCGACCTGGTAGTTGTGTTCGCGCACGAACAGCGCGTGCAGCGAGGTCAGCGCAAAGTTCTCCGCAGCGCGCGGATCGCCGGCGGCGAATAGGCCGTTGACGATCGGCAGATTGCCTCCCTCCGACGTCTTCATGTGCCCGTCGGGCAGGCGCAGGCTCGCGGCCGTCGCCGCGTCGGAGCCGTAGACCATGGAGGCGTCGAGCCAGCCGGTGCTGAAATTGAGGGGGAGTGGCTGGATTGTCCGGGCCCGTTCCGCTCGACGGATCGATGATCGCGCGGGTCATGGGCATGATCGCGTCGTCGCCGAACACCGGGTCGCCGTCGGGCACCAGGATGCTGATGTCGTTGGTGCCGTCGCTGCGCGTCAGCGTCAGATCGTGATCGATAAACTGGCCCCAGGCGTACATGAATGCCGACACGCCTTGCTCATTCGGGACGTTCGCGTCGCCCTCGCCAACCACGACATTGCTGATGGTGCGTGGATTGGGGCCATCGAGCGGATCGGAAACACCGTCCGCGAAATGAGCGGGACCAATGCGGTCGACCGCCGTGCCGGCGGTATTGAGGCCGGGGCTGGAGAGATTGTTTCCCGAACCGTCAAAGCTGCGGAACTGGATCGTGACCGGCGTCGGCGGTTGCGGGCACCAGTCCCGAATCTGATGGTGGCCATGGATCGACCAGGGCGACCCGCTTGATTGGCCCCCGCCGGACCAGTGCAAGCCGAACGGGAAGGGTCCATCGAATCCGTTGTCAAATTCGAATTGGCCATGCTGCGAGCCAAATTTGCTCGGCCAAGCCGCCCGCAATGCGTGCATCAAAACCTCCCCATTTTTTGCAAATGCGAATTACTTGCATCAATAGTGCAAATGCGAACTAATTGCAACAAGCCTTCAAGAGGTCCAGGAAGCGCTGGACGGGTGCTGAAGATGCAAGTGACTGTCCGGAGATGCGGTGCCATGCTGAATGGCGAGTACGGGATTCATATTTCGGGGATCAGGGGCGGCGTTTTTGCTACCAACAAATCCGATCCCGCCTGCATTCACGCCACCCAGCACTTCCCACATCGACGGCAGCACTTGGCCTGAGACGAAAACTTCCAGGACCTGCGAACACTTCGAGGACGCGCGCGACTTCGTCGATGGTGACGATGCAATTCACGGGCGATGTCGTGGGATCGGAGCTGATCGGTGAGACAGGCGGAAGCGCCTTGCGCTGGTCATGCGGTCGTACGCAACTGAATCCGCTTTGCAATCCGGGCGGGCTTCCATCATAAAGGCGCGCCTGAAATTAGCCGGATCGCTCGCCGTTCGGTGACCCACAACAAGACAGGGAGAAAGTCTCGTGGCATATTCGAATACCCAGCTCTTCATCAACGGCAAATGGCGTCCGAGCCAGTCGGGCAGGACCATCGCCGTGCTCAACCCGGCGACCGAGGAAACCATCGGCACCGTGGCCCATGCCGATCGTGCCGATCTCGACGAGGCGCTGGAAGCGGCTGCCAAAGGCTTCAAGGTATGGCGGGCGGTGGCGCCGTTCGAGCGCTGCAGGATCATGCGCAAGGCGGCTCAAATCATGCGCGAGCGCAATGACGAGATCGCGCCGCTGTTGACGATGGAGCAGGGCAAGACCTTGGCGGAAGCCAAGATGGAAGCCATGGCGGCCGCTGATGTCATCGAGTGGTTTGCGGAAGAAGCCAAGCGCGCCTATGGCCGGGTGATCCCCGCACGCGGCCCCGGCATCTACCAGATCGCCGTCAAGGAGCCGGTCGGCCCGGTCGCGGCCTTCACGCCGTGGAATTTCCCGATCAACCAGGTTGTCAGAAAGCTCTCCGCGGGTCTCGCGGCGGGCTGCTCGATCATCGTCAAGGCGCCCGAGGAAACGCCGGCGTCGCCTGCGCAACTGATCAAGGCATTTGTCGATGCGGGCGTGCCCGATGGCGTGGTCAACCTGGTCTACGGCGTGCCGTCGGAGATTTCGGAATATCTCATTCCGCATCCGGTGATCCGCAAGATTTCCTTCACCGGATCGACCGTCGTGGGCAAGCAGCTCTCTGCGTTGGCAGGCCTGCACATGAAACGCGCCACCATGGAGCTGGGCGGCCACGCGCCGGCCATCGTGTTCAAGGACGCGGACGTCACGTCGGCGGCGAAGATTCTGGCGGCGGCGAAGTATCGCAATGCCGGCCAGGTCTGCATCTCGCCGACCCGCATGCTGGTGCAGGACGACGTGTTCCGCGAATTCGTCGACAAGTTCGTCGAAGGCGCCAAGTCGATGAAGGTCGGCAATGGCCTCGATCCTGACTCGAAAATGGGTTCGCTCGCCAATCCGCGCCGCGTCACCGCCATCGAAGGCATGGTGCAGGACGCCGTGGGCAAAGGAGCAAAACTCGAGACCGGCGGTCATCGGGTCGGCAACAAGGGCTACTTCTTCGAGCCGACGGTCGTCAGCGACGTGCCGAAGGATGCGCGCGCCATGAACGAGGAGCCGTTCGGGCCGCTGGCCTTGATCTCGCGCTTCTCGACCTTCGACGAGGTGGCCGAGGAAGCCAACCGCCTGCCGTTCGGTCTGGCGTCCTACGCCTTCACCAGTTCGACCAAGACGGCGACCGCGATCGGCGCTGCTATCGAAGCCGGCATGGTCTCGATCAACAGCTTTGGTCTCGCACTGCCCGAAGTGCCGTTCGGCGGTGTCAAGGATTCCGGCTACGGCTCGGAAGGCGGCATCGAGGCGATGGAAGGTTATTTCAACACCAAGTTCATCACCCAGACCGGGGTGTGAACCAAGCCGCGAAGCCAACGCAGTTTGCTTCGCTCACATGATATGGCCCGGCGTTCCACCGGAGCGTCGGGCTAATTTTTTACGATCCAGGCAAGCAGCAGGATGACGAGCACGATCAGTCCTGCGGACAGGCTCTTCCAGAACACCAGCGGATCGCGCTCATAGAGCGAGCGCCGCGACGTGACGGCCGGCTTCGCCCACATCGCGCCGTTTTCGAGCTCGTGCGAGAATTCGATGACGTCGCCATAGCGCTGCGCCGGATCGACGTTGAGCGCCTTGCCAATCACAGCATCCAGCCAGGCCGGCAGGTCGGGGCGATAGCGCGAGAGGTAGGCGGGCTTGCCGAAGCGGGGCCGCGAGAACGGCTCGATCTCGCCATAGGGATAGGCCGCGGTGAACATCCGGTACACGGTGACGCCGAGCGCATAGAGATCGGAAAGCTCGTCGCCAGGCCGTCCGCCGAACAGCTCGGGCGCCATGTAGCTCGCCGTGCCCGGAATATCCTCGGCCGGAAAATCCTCCAGCAGCGGCACGCGCGCAACGCCGAGATCGACCAGCCGCAACCCGCCGCCCTTCAGCAGGATCACGTTGTCCGGCTTGATGTCGCGATGGATGATGCCGGCCCGATGCAGGGTCGCAACCGCGCGTGCCAGCTTGGTCGCGATGCCGATGCCTTCGGCCAGCGAAAGCTGCGGCGAGCGGTTGAGCCGCTGCTCCAGCGTTTCGCCTTCATAAAGCGGCATCACTGAATAGAGGCGGGTCTGCCGCTCGACGGGCAGTTCGATGATTTCACCAATCCACAGGCTGCGCACGCGCGCCGCGACCCATGCCTCGCGCACGAAGGCGAGGCGATAGGAGCCCTCGCTGGCGACGCGCGGATGCGGAAACTTCAGCACGAGCTCGCGGCCCTGCCGCTTGTCGGTCGCCTTGAACAGCCGGCTGTAGCGTCCATCCGACAATATTTCGCCGAGCGTGAAATCGTCGACGACGTCGCCGGTCTCGGGCAGATCCAGGATCGGCAGCGTCGCGATGGAGTGGGTGAGCTCGTCGCGGTCGGCGGGCGGCAGGTCGACGACGTCGAGCACCAGCGCGGTCATGTTGTCGGTAGAGCCGGCATTCAGCGCCGCGTCGACGAGTGCGCGGGCGGATTCTTCCGGCGAGGTGCGTGCGCTCAATAGCACCTGCAGGCGGTGATCGGGCAGCACGCCATGAACGCCATCGCTGCAGATCAAGAGCCGGTCGTGCTGGCGCAATCCGACAGTGGCGTAATCGAAGCGGGCAAAATCCTCGAAGCCGATCGCGCGGTTGAGCAGATGGGCGAGATCACCGCGACCGGCGATGTGGTCGGTGGTCAGCCGCTCCAGGCGTCCCTCGCTCAGGCGGTAGGCGCGGGTGTCGCCGATGTGAATGATGTGGCAGAGCCGGCGCGACAGGATGACCGAGGAGAAGGCGCAACTCATGCCGCTGAGCCGGGGATCGGTCCGGCCTTGGGTGTAGATCCAGCTATTGGCGGCTTCCAGCGAACGCGACGCCCGGCGACGCACGCCGAGCGTTTCGGGAAGGGAATAGTATGCGTCGATGAAACAACGAATCGCGAGCTCGGCGGCTTCACGTCCGCCCTTGTGTCCGCCGACGCCGTCGGCAACCGCGGCGACGATATCGCGATTGCTTACGCCGGACCGGCCGAGACAGGTTCCGACATAATCCTCATTGGCGGACCGCTTGCCGGTCTCGCTGACGAAGCCGACGCGTACCCCGAGATTTCGTTGCGAACCGATCGTCACCCGCGCGGCCTGTCGGACCTTTGTTAGGACGCGTTTTCTTTACGCGAACCGGTAACCACTTCGCTTGAAAACGCTACGGGCAGCGCGTGGTCAGACCCGCGCTCCCGATGCGGCGCCCCATGTGGTGCGCCAGCGGACCTTGACCATGGCAAGTCCCAGAAAGCCAAGCAACGCCAGCAAGCCGAAAAACAGGAAGCCTGCGCCGAATCCACCGGTCATTCCCTTGGCGACGCCGAGCGCCTTGGCAAGGAAGAAGCCGCCGATGCCGCCGGCGCAGCCGACCAGACCGGTCATCAGGCCGATCTCATGACGGAAGCGCAGGGGAATGAGCTGGAACACGGCGCCATTTCCCATGCCGAGCGCCAGAACTCCGATCGAGAACAGCAGCACCGAGATCCAGGCAATGCGCGGCATCTGCATGAACGTCCAGCCGGTAGATGTCGGTGCAGCCGGCCCCTCCGGCATGAAGGCGATGACGAGATAGGCCGCGACGACGACGCCAAACAATATCGACAATGAGCGGATGCCGCCGATGCGATCGGCGATCAGTCCGCCGACGGGGCGGAAGCCCGAGCCGAAAGCGACGATCAACCCCACCAGCAGGCCCGCCGCGACGCCGGACACGTGATACTGCACGGTGAAGTACAGCGGCAACGCGTTGGCCAGCCCGACGAAACCGCCGAAGGTGATGAAGTAGAAGAACATGAACCAGCGGCTGTCTGGATCGCGCAGCAGGGCGCCGTAACCTTTCAGCGAAACCGGCTTGCGCTCGCCGGGCGCATCCTTGGCGGCGAAGACATAGTAGGCAAGGATCAGCAGCATCGGAACCAGCAGCACACCGAACACGGCCTGCCAGCCCCAATGCTCGGCGATCGTCGGGGCGAACAGCGTGTCGAGCACGACACCCATATTGCCGGCGCCAGCGATCCCCATCACCACGCCCTGATATTGCGGCGGATACCAGCGGCTCGCCTGCGGCAACGCTACCGCAAACGACGCGCCGCCGATGCCGAGCGCGAGACCGAATATCTCGATTGCGAGTTTGCTGTTGAGGCCGAAGTACCAAACCCACGCCGTTGCAAGGATGACGACGATCTGCGCGATGACTCCGGTTCGCTTGGCGCCGATGAGATCGGCGAGCAGACCCATCGGAACCCGCAACAGCGCGCCGGCCAGCACCGGGATGGCGACGAGGGTGAACTTCTCGTCGACGGCAAGGTTCATGTCGTGCGCGATGTAGACGATCAACGGACCGAGCGCGACCCAAGCCATGAAGCTTATGTCGAAATAGAGGAAGGCGGCGAGCAGCGTGGGCCAGTGGCCGGCCTTCTTGAATTCAGCAAACTTCATCGAGCAGCCTCGAACATTGGCGCGCGACACCGCGCGGCGCGCGGTGGTCTCGGCACAAGGGACGGAATGTTGGGAGCGAGTCGTCTCGTCGTTGAGACGCACTTCAGGTCTCAACGTGAGCAATTCGTGTGCCAGAAAAACAAGCGCGCTAGTTTGCATGTATTTGCAGGGCCTTGGCAGGTACGGATAAAGCGCTGCGAATGCGATCGGTGCTCCGTTCGTTGGCAAAACCAGCCGCTCGAACGTGCAGTGTGGTGTTTTATTATGCTGTGCGAAATATTAACGGAAAAGCGCTGCTGAAAATCCGCTGGTCCCTATCGTGCCGTTTCCAGGAAGCCGGTTGCCGCCGGGGCGGCGAAGGTTCGTGCGGTGCACAATGGATAGCCCGAGTGGGTGATTTTTTGGGCATTGGTGCACGCGCAAGTGCGCTCAATTAACGATTTATTGGCTGCAGCCCCGCATTGGGCCCGAAAAGTTACGGGTTCGGCGTTGGCACGTCTCTTGAATATGAAAGATCACGATCGTCAGAGTCGATGGTCCGCTGCCCGCCGATGGGCGATCCCAATCAATCGATACTTCTTGCCAATCGACGATGCAGAGCTGCGTCGCCGAGCGGGGCCATCGGAACCTGGATCGGAAGGCAGAGCATGCTCAATAAAGTGAACAAGCCAAAGTTGGTGGTGATCGGCAACGGCATGGCCGGCATTCGCACGGTGGAATTGCTGCTGGACCGTGCGCCAGATCTCTATGACATCACCGTGTTCGGATCCGAACCATACGGCAACTACAACCGAATTCTGCTGTCGCCCGTGCTTGCCGGCGAAAAGACCGTCGACGACATCATGCTCAACACGGAGCAGTGGTACGACGCTAACGGGATCACGCTGCGCAAGGGTGAAATGATCGAGATGATCGATCGGCGTACCTGCGAAGTCGTGACGAGGGAAGGCGCGCGGGTACCCTACGATCGCCTGCTGATCGCCACGGGCTCGAACCCGATCATGCTGCCGCTTCCGGGCAAGGATCTTCCTGGTGTCATCGGCTTTCGCGACATCCAGGACGTCGAGCATATGGTCCATGCGTCGACGAGTTACAAGAATGCGGTGGTGATCGGCGGCGGCCTGCTCGGCCTCGAAGCCGCCAACGGCCTGATGAAGCGCGGCATGAACGTCACCGTCGTGCATCTGCTCGACACGCTGATGGAGCGGCAGCTCGATCAGGTCGCAGGCGGATTGCTCCGCAAGTCGCTCGAAGAACGCGGCATGGTGTTCAAGATGCCCGCACAGACGGAGGCGATCCTCGGCACGGATCGCGTGACCGGCGTGCGCTTCGCTGATGGTGAGGAACTCCCCGCCGATCTGGTCGTGATGGCGGTCGGCATCCGCCCGAATGTCGAGCTGGCGCGCAAGGCGGGCCTGCATTGCGAGCGCGGCATCGTCGTTTCCGACACCATGCAGACCTACGACGGGCGAATCTATGCCGTGGGCGAATGCGTGCAGCACCGGCGCCAGACCTACGGTCTCGTGGCACCCTTGTTCGACCAGGCCAAGGTTTGCGCCAACCACCTCGCCATGAAGGGTTTTGCGACCTATGACGGGTCGGTGGTTTCGACCAAGCTGAAGGTCACGGGCATCGACCTGTTCTCCGCCGGCGACTTCGCACCGGGCGCGGACAAGGAAGAGATCGTGATGCAGGACGCCTCCCGCGGCGTCTACAAGCGGATCATCCTGCGCGACAAGAAGATCGTCGGCGCCGTGCTCTATGGCGATACCATCGACGGTCCGTGGTACTTCCAGCACCTGCGCGACGGCACCGACGTTTCGCACATGCGCGAGCGGCTGGTGTTCGGCGCCGCCAATCTCGGCGACGGCGGCCATAGCGGCAAGAACTCGGTAGCCGCCATGAGCGACGAGACGGAAATCTGCGGATGCAACGGCGTCTGCAAGGGCGCCATCGTCAAGGCGATCAGCGAAAAGAAGCTGTTCACGATCGACGACGTGCGGGCCCACACCAAGGCATCGTCGTCGTGCGGTTCGTGCACCGGTCTCGTCGAGCAGGTTCTGGCCTTCACGCTCGGCGGCGACTATTCGGCGGCGCCGAAGGTCAAGCCGATGTGCGCCTGCACCGATCACAGCCACGATGACGCGCGCCGCGTCATCGTCGAGAATGGATTGAAGACCATTCCCGACGTCATGAAGTTCATGGACTGGAAGACGCCGAACGGATGCCACTCCTGCCGGCCGGCCCTGAACTATTACCTGCTCGCGACCTGGCCCGGCGAGTATCGCGACGACCAACAGTCGCGCTACATCAACGAGCGCGTTCACGCCAATATCCAGAAGGACGGGACCTATTCTGTTGTGCCGCGGATGTGGGGCGGTGTCACGACGCCGGACGAACTGCGCGCCATCGCCGACGTTGCGGACAAGTTCAATATCCCGACCGTCAAGGTGACCGGCGGACAGCGCATCGATCTTCTCGGCGTGAAGAAGGAAGATCTGCCCGCGGTCTGGGCCGATCTCAATGCTGCCGGCATGGTGTCGGGCCATGCCTACGCCAAGGGACTGCGCACGGTGAAGACCTGCGTCGGCTCGGAATGGTGCCGTTTCGGCACGCAGGATTCCACCGGCCTCGGCGTCAAGCTCGAAAAGTTCATGTGGGGCTCGTGGACGCCGGCCAAGGTGAAGCTTGCGGTATCAGGTTGTCCGCGCAACTGCGCGGAGGCGACCTGCAAGGATGTCGGCGTCGTCTGCGTCGATTCCGGTTACGAGATCCATTTCGCCGGCGCCGCCGGCCTGCACATCAAGGGCACTGAATTCCTGACCAAGGTGGCGACGGAGGAGGAGACGCTCGAGATCATCGCTGCGCTGACGCAGCTCTATCGCGAGCAGGGCTGGTATCTGGAGCGCATGTACAAATGGTGCGACCGGATCGGTCTCGACGCGATCCGCAAGCAGGTGGTCGACGACGTCGCCAACCGCAAGGCGCTGTTCAGCCGTTTCGCCCATTCGCAGCAATTTTCGCAGAGCGATCCCTGGGCGGCGCGTGCCCAGCGCGGCGTCGACCGCAATGAATTCACCCCCCTGGCGGAGCTGGAACTCGCATGACCAAATGGATCGAAATCGGGGCGCTGAACGATATTCCGGTTCTCGGTTCGCGTGTCGTGCGGACGGCATCCGGAGACATCGCGGTGTTCCGGACCAGCGATGACGAGGTGTTTGCGCTTGACGATCGCTGTCCGCACAAGGGCGGACCGTTGTCGCAAGGCATCGTTCACAACAAGCGCGTCACCTGTCCGCTGCACAATTTCGTCATCGAACTGAAGAGCGGCACGGCGGTCGCGCCCGATGAGGGATGCACACGCGCGCATCCGACCAAGGTGGAAAATGGCGTCGTCTGGCTTAGCGTCCAGACGGCGGCGGCCGTGCCTGCCGAGTGAGGGTGATCGCCCGTGCCGGTGAAAACAACCTGTCCGTATTGCGGGGTCGGCTGCGGCGTTATTGCTGACAGGGATGTCGCGGGCGCTGTGACCGTCCGCGGCGATCCGCTGCATCCCGCCAATTTCGGCCGGCTGTGCGGGAAGGGCTCGGCGCTCGCCGAGACCATCAGCCTCGAGGGACGGCTGCTCGCGCCCATGGTCAACGGGCAGGAGACGGACTGGGATACGGCGGTCGACTACGTCGCGGACGGATTTGGCAGAATCGTCCGCGAGCATGGTCCTGACGCGGTCGCCTTCTATGTCTCCGGCCAGATCCTCACCGAGGACTATTACGTCGTCAACAAGCTCGCCAAGGGTTTCATCGGCACCGCCAATATCGATACCAATTCGCGGCTGTGCATGGCCTCGAGCGTGGTGGGCCACAAGCGCGCGTTCGGCAGCGATACCGTCCCGGGCTGCTACGAGGATCTCGAGAGCGCCGATCTGCTGGTTCTCGTCGGCTCCAACGCCGCCTGGTGCCATCCGATCCTTTACCAGCGCATGATGGCCGCCAAGGCCAGCAATCCGGCGTGCCGCATCGTCGTCATCGATCCGCGGCGGACCGCGACATGCGACGGCGCCGATCTGCACCTGCCGCTTCGCTCGGGCAGCGATTCCGTGCTGTTCAACGGATTGCTCGCCTACCTTGCATCGCGCAACGCCACCGACGGCGCGTTCGTGGAGGGATTCACCACCGGGGCTGAAGCCGCGCTGCAGCAGGTCGCCGGCCAGTCGGTCGCGCAGACCGCCGATATCTGCGGCCTCTCCGAGGGCGCCGTGGCACTGTTCTTCGACTGGTTCGCCAGGACCGAACGCGTCGTCACGCTCTATTCGCAAGGCATCAACCAGTCGAGCAGCGGCGTCGACAAGGTCAATGCGATCATCAACTGTCATTTGTTGACCGGCCGCATCGGGCGTCCCGGCATGGGGCCGTTCTCGCTGACCGGACAACCCAACGCCATGGGCGGCCGGGAGGTCGGCGGGCTGGCCAACCAGCTTGCCGCCCATATGGAGATCGAAAACCCTGGGCATCGCGACATCGTGCAGCGGTTCTGGCAATCGCCTGTCGTCGCGGACAAGCAGGGCCTCAAGGCGATCGACATGTTCGACGCGATCGCCGACCGCCGCATCAAGGCGGTCTGGATCATGTCGACCAATCCGCTGGTCAGCCTGCCGGATGCCGACCGCGCGCGCCGCGCGCTCGATGCCTGCGAACTCGTCGTCGTCTCCGATTGCATGCGTCATACCGACACCACACGTCATGCTCACGTGTTGCTGCCCGCGCTGACCTGGGGCGAAAAGGACGGCACCGTCACCAACTCCGAGCGCCGGATCTCCCGGCAGCGGCCGTTCCTGCCGGCGCCCGGCGCCGCACGGGCGGATTGGCGGACCATCTGCGACGTCGCGCAACGCATGGGGTATTCGGGATTTGACTATGCAAGCGTAGCCGAGATCTTCCGCGAGCACGCAAGGCTTTCCAGTTTCGAGAATGAGGGCACGCGCGACTTCGATCTGTCCGCATTGAATACGCTCGACGATCGCGCCTACGATGCGCTGACCCCGATCCAGTGGCCGGTGACGCGGGAATATCCGACCGGCACGTCGCGGATGTTCGAGACGCGCGAATTCTTCACCGCCGACCGCAAGGCTCGTTTCGTGCCGGTGACGCCGCGCCCTGCCGTCAACGCGACCAGCCGCGACTATCCGCTGGTGCTCAATACCGGGCGCGTCCGCGATCAATGGCATACCATGACGCGAACCGGGAAATCGCCGCGGCTGCTGGCGCATATTTTCGAGCCCTATGCCGAATTCCATCCCGACGATGCACGCGCGGCCGGTGTCGAGAATGGCGGGCTCGTGCGGCTGACCAGTGCCTGGGGCGAGATGGTGGCGCGCGTTGTCGTCACCGCCGAGCAGCGGCGCGGCTGCGTGTTCGTACCGATGCACTGGAATGGCGAGTATGCCGGCGACGGCCGGGTCAATGCGCTGGTCAATCCGGCGACCGATCCGATTTCCGGACAGCCTGAATCCAAGCACACGCCGGTCAAGGCGGCCGCTTACTCGCCGAAATGGCACGCCTTCATCCTCAGTCGCCAGGAGATCGAACGTCCCACCGCGGGTTACTGGGTCGGCGGGCTTTCGGGGACCTGCTGGCGAATGGAACTCGCCGGCGACGAGCGTCCGCCGAGCTGGCGCGACTGGGCGCGGACGCAGCTTCGTGTCGAAGATGACGACATCGAGTGGATCGCCTATCGCGATCCGAAGGCTGGCCGCTTCCGCTACGCAGCCGTTCGCGACGGCCGGCTGGAAGGTTGTGTGTTCATCGCACCCGATCACAAGCTGGTATCGCGGTCGTGGCTGACCGGCCTGTTCGCGGATCAGGCATTGTCACCAAATGCGCGGATGTCGCTGCTGACGGGGCAGCCGCTCGATGCCGGTCAGGACGTCGGGCCGATCGTCTGCTCGTGCTTCGGTGTCGGGCAGCATCAGATCTCGGCCGAAATCAAAAAAGGGGCAGCCAGCGTCGAGGACGTCGGCCGGCGTCTGAAGGCTGGTACTAATTGCGGTGCGTGCAAGCCGGAGATCAGCAAGCTGCTGCACAGCGCGGCCGTGCGGGATTCGCAGCCGGCATGAGCTTGCGGCAATCTGGCCGCTAATTCTTGATCGCGTAGAGCGGCGTTCGCAGCGTTAGTTGGTACGACGGCTTCGGCGTCCAAGCGATCTGCGCGGTGATGCCGAACAGCCGATTGTCGTTGTCATCCATGCGGTCGAGGTCGAGCCGAAGGATCGGCTGCGTGAACGCGGGAAACGGCGTCAGGTTCAGAAGCTGCGCGCCGCCGAAGTGCTGCACGCCGAAGCGGCCGGTGAACTTCCAGTTGTTGTCCCACTGATAATAGCCGCCGACATAGCCCATGACGTCAGGGCTGACGCGGGCAAGCGGGGTATCGATCAGGACCTTGGCGTACTGCATTCCCGCGAGCAGCCCTCGCGTCTCATCCGCATTCAGCGCGTAGCCGGCCTCCAGGATCGTGTTGTAGGTCGTCGAGGCCAGCGGAGAGTCCGAAGTCGATCGCGACACATTGGATTGAACGGTGATGGTCGGAAACATTCCGCCGTTCTGCTGATAGATGTCGGCCTGGAATCCGAGCGTAAAGCTGAAGATCGAGAAAGCGGTCCAGGGATCGGTGCCGGCCTGCGACGTAGCGCCACTGACGCCGCCATAGACCGAGAGCTGATCGTTGACATCGACCGTCAACGGCAGGTCGATCGAGACACTTTGGCTGGAGGGTGAGTTAAGGGTTCGGAGCGCGGAAAGGTTCGCCAGCGTCGCCAGCAAAGGCGGGGCGCTAAATCCGATCGACAGCGTGCCGGCAGGCAGCGTCGAGTAGATGGTTCGCATATCGAGGTAGACGTTCGGCAGGGTCGGCTTGGTGGCGGCCGCATCCTCATCGTCGCCATCGTCCTTTCCAAGTGCCGCGCCGAAAAAGCATAGCGAGGCCAAGACGCCCAACGCGACGCTTCTCGCGGAGCAGGGTCGTGCGAGTTCAAGACGGAGACGCGCAGTGGATTTGACAGGATTTTTGTTCAACCGGCGATGCCCATGAAGCAGAAAAGCTGATCACCTGCCGGTCCAGAATTCAAGCAGCCGCCATGACGCATGCTGCGATCTCGTCGCCAGTGTGGCACGTTTGCGCCGCGAAACGGCGAGTTTGCAACGGCAAGCGCCGCGATGGCGGCCAGACCGAGAACGGCGCCGCCATAGAGGCCCGTGTGTCGGGACCCTCGAATGCCGGAGCCTTGATTGTCATTGGCCGGTCTTGCCGCTGGCCTCTATTGCGACGGACAGCGCGAGCTTGGTTTCCTTCACGATGTCCTCGACCAGCTCTTCCCGGCTGACATGGGCAACCTGGCCGGTGAGCAGTCCCTGTTCGGCGAGCATGACCACGCCATGCAGCGAGGCCCAGATTTTCAGCGCGCTGCGCTCGCGCAACAGTCCCACGGCGGGTGCCTCCAGCGCTTCCACCAGGAGTTCGAACGTCTCCATGGCCGCGGTTTGCAGCTCGCTGCCTTTCGGCGCGCAGGCCATGGTTCGCGACGCGAACATCAGGCGATAGATGCCGTTGCGGCGCAGCCCGAAATCGAGCGTGAGCTGGGCGAAGCGCGACAGCTTCGACTGCTTTGACGGCTTTTCGATCGCCGCGCGCATCATGGCTGAGAACTGGCGGAATGCTTCGGCGGTGACGGCCGTCAGCAGCGTCTCGCGATCTGCAAAATGCTTGTAGGGCGCCGGCTGCGAGACGCCGAGCTTCTTGGCAAGCGCGCTGATGCTGATTGCTTCGGGACCGCCGAGCTCGACCTCATGCAACGCGGCCTGAACCAGGGCATCACGGAGATCCCCATGGTGATAGGCATTGAGCGCTTTTCGTGCGGGTCGAGGCGGCATTCAGTTCCATGATCTATAACTTTTGCCTTGACAGCACAACGGCAACGCGAATGTAATATGATATAACTTCGCGGCACGCCGGCGAGTTTGTCTCGGCATGCCGCAAGAAGGCGGCGCGAGACAATGCGCACCAGAAAGAGGGGAACGCTGCGATGGCCGGAAAGCTGAAGATCCGCGTCGACCAGGACAAATGTCAGGGACACGCGCGTTGCAAATCACTGGCACCCGAACTGTTCGACCTCGACGAATTCGGCAACGCGCACGAAGTCGGCGACGGCTCGGTGCCGGAGGGTTTGGAAGACAAGGCCTGGCTTGCCCAGAGTAACTGTCCGGAAATTGCCATCGACGTGACCGAAGAATAATCCGGTCGCGAGATCTTTCATCCATCACGATCTGAACGAACCAAGCAGAGGAATTGCTCCGATGTCCGATTCCGCCAGCATCATGCCCGAACACCCGCCGGTCACCGACTGGGTCAACGATTTCGATCACACCGATCCGACCTGGACGGAAAATCCGTTTCCGATCTGGGAAAAACTGCGCGCGGCTTCGCCCGTCGTTCACACCGAGCGCTTTCTCGGCTGCTATATGCCGACCACCTACCAGGCGGTGAAGGAAATCGCCTACGATACCGAGCACTTCTCCTCGCGTCGCGTCATTGTGCGCGACATACGGCCGGAGATCACGGCGCGGGCGCCGCCGATCACGTCCGATCCGCCGGAGCACAAGCCGGCCAAGCAATTGCTGCTGCCGCCGTTCACGCCGGACGCGATGAAGAAGCTGGAGCCGCGGGTGCGCGCGATCTGCAACGAGCTGATCGACGAGTTCATCGCCGACGGCAAATGCGACGCCGCCGCGCGCTACACCAAGCATGTTCCGGTTCGCGCGATCGCGCATATGCTCGGGATTCCGGAGAAGGACGGCGACCTCTTCATCAAGTGGATTCACGGCATCCTCGAACTCGGCATCAAGGATGACAACGCGCTGATGGAAGCGGTAAGGGAGATGACCGGCTATTTCGCCGCCCATCTCGAGCAGCGCAAGCAGAATCCGACCGACGACCTGATCTCGACGCTGATGAAGGCGAAGGACAAGGATGGCAATCCGCTGGCGGACGAGCACGTCCTGGGTTCGCTGCGGCTGCTGTTGATTGCGGGCATCGACACCACTTGGAGCGCGATCGGCTCCTCGCTGTGGCATCTGGCGAAAACGCCGGCGGACCGCGAGCGCCTCGTCAAGGAGCCGGAGCTGATGCCGCTCGCAGTCGAGGAACTGCTGCGGGCCTATTCGCCGGTGACGATGGCGCGCGAGGTGATGAAGGAGACGACCGTCAGCGGCTGCCCGGTCAAGTCCGGCAACATGGTGCTGCTGTCGTTCCCGGCCGCCAATCGCGATCCCGCGATGTTCCCCGATGCCGACAAGGTGGTGATCGACCGCAAGGAAAATCGCCACGCCGCGTTCGGTCTCGGCATTCACCGCTGCGTCGGCTCCAATCTCGCCCGCATGGAGATGACGGTCGCGATCGAGGAATGGCTGAAGCGGATTCCGGATTTCCGGCTTGATCCGGCCGGCAAGGTCACATGGTCGGAAGGCACCGTGCGCGGCCCGCGTCAATTGCCATTCCTGTTCGGCAAGGCGAACTGAGGTTCGAGGGATAAAGCGGGAGGGCCGATTGGCTCGGCCCTCCTTTTGCATTTGGCCGCTATTTGACCTCGATCTTTGCGTCGCTGGCGACCTTCTTCCACGCCTCGATGTCACGCGTATTGATGTCGCGCTGCTGGTCTCCGGCGATGAAGTCCACGGAGATGCCGAGCGCCAGCAGCTTCTCGGCGATGTCGGCCTCCGCCAGCGATTCCTTCAAGGCGCCGGCAATTTTCTGCGCGATCGGAACGGGAAGGCCAGCCGGCGCATACATCACCCAGGACAGGCTGCGCTCAAAATCGACGCCTTGCTCCTTGTAGCTCGCAACTTCCGGGAGGCTCGGCGATCGTCCCCCGCATACTGCAAGCGCCTTCAGCTTGCCGTCCTTCACCAGCGGCGTGCCGGTCGCCATGTCGACCAGCCCCACCGAGATATGCCCGCCCACCAGGTCGTTCGCGAGCTTGGCCGCGCCGCTGAACGGGACATGCTGCAGGCGGACGCCCGCTTTCTGGGAGAGAATCTCACCGCAGAAGTGCCCGGTCGAGCCGACGCCCCAGCTGCCATACTGGATCGGTTCTCCCTTTTTCGAGAGCTCGGTCAGCCCGCGCAGATCGCTGGCGGGAAAATCCTTCGTGGCGATGAGAAGGATGGATGACGTTCCGATCCGACCGATGGTCG
Organism: Bradyrhizobium sp. WYCCWR15520; assembly: GCF_056174665.1. Lineage (NCBI taxonomy): Bacteria > Pseudomonadati > Pseudomonadota > Alphaproteobacteria > Hyphomicrobiales > Nitrobacteraceae > Bradyrhizobium > Bradyrhizobium sp. WYCCWR15520. The sequence goes on along the minus strand of NZ_JBWBWM010000006.1, from coordinate 226,312 downwards.
TGAAATCCTTGATCGGATCATAGGGCAGGGCGGGATAGACCGCCGGCGCGAGCACGTGGGTAGTCATGCCGCCGATCGTGATGGTGTAACCGTCGGGCGGAGAGGTTGCCGCCTGCTGCGCGCCGATGGTGCCAGCGGCGCCGGTGCGGTTTTCAACATAGATGGTCTGGCCGAGGCGCTTGCCCATCCGGTCGGCAAGCAGCCGGCCGAGCACGTCGCCCCCGCCACCGGCCCCGAACGGCAACAGCATTTTGATCTTCTTGGAGGGGTAGTCGGCAGTTTCCTCGGCGTGCGCTGAAACTGTCATCCATGACAGCGCAAGCAGCGACAGCACGATCGCGCGTAACTTCATTTTGCTCACTCCCTGGGTTTTATTTTTTGTTCTGGTCGTTCGTCGCCGGCGTTGTTCGCCGGGCGTAGAGATGAAGCCCGTCGCGCCATCAGGGCGCGCGAGGCGCGGCACCGGAGTGCCGCAGGATGAACCGTGTCGGCAGGTAGACCGGCCGTATTTTCCTGGTCTCGTCACCGCCGCTGATACGGTCGAGCAGGATGTTGGCGGCGACCCGGCCCATCTGGTCCAGATCCCAGGTCAACGCAGAAATGCCCGGCGTTGCATGCCGGGCTAGGTCGGTGTCGCCGATGCATACCAGCGACACGTCGTCGGGATAGCGCAGGCCGCTGCTGGCGAGTGCGTCCATCACGCCGGCCAGCATGTGCGTGCCCAGCGTGATGATTGCCGTTGGACGGTTGGGCCCCCGCAGCAATTGGCAGACGTCGCTGAACGCAATGCTCGAGCCCTGCGTCTGCGGCCGGATCAAATCGGGATCGACCGCGAGCCTGGCTTCGGCATGGGCCTGACGATAGCCGGCGAGGCGCTCCGAACTCGGTAGCAGCGCCGCGCGTCCGGTAAGAAGCGCGATGCGGCGATGGCCCAGCCCGATCAGATAGCGGGTGATTTCGAGGCCGCCGCCGCGATGGTCCGCGCGCACGGACGGCACGCCGGGCACCTCGCGATCGATCGCCACGCAGGGCAAGTCGAGGTTTGCAAGCGCACCGGTGAAATCAGTGTGGGCATTGTCGCCGGCAAACAGCAGCAATCCGTCCATCCGCCGCCGGCGCACCGCTGAGACGAACGCGGTCTCGCGGCCTTCCTCGTGGCGGGTCGCGGCGAGCATCAGCACATAGCCGGCGCGCTGCAATTCTTCCTCCGCGCCGTTGATCATCTCGCTGTAGAGAGGATTGGAGAGGTCGGAGACCATGCAGCCGATTGTCTTGCTCTCGCGCGAACGCAGGGCCTGCGCCGCCGAATGCGGCTCGAAGCGTAGCCGGTTCACCGCCCGCATGATCCGCGCGTGCAACTCGGGGCTGGTATGCGGCTCGCCGTTCATGACCCGGCTGACGCTGCTGACGGATACGCCGGCCTGGGCCGCGACATCACGAATGGTGGCACGTGCAGGCCTGGTCCGCCGGCCCTTTGCCACTGGTCCTTCTTGCACCCTGTTCATCGCTACATCTCGATCGGCCGAAGATTGCGGCGCTAGGCCGCGCAACGCTGAAATCTAGCGTAATCTGAAAACGATATACAAGATGCTATGTCCTACAATACCGATCTTGCGCGGCTTAGACAGATAAAGTATGGAAACGTTTCCAAAAACCTGCCCATTATTCCTGCACGCAACAACACGGCCGAACGGCCTGAAAAACGGGGAAACGGACCCAGCCATGACGCGGCGTGTCGAAGGAAAGGTCGTTCTGGTGACCGGCGCTGCCAATGGCATCGGGCGGGCCGCCGTTTTGGTGCTGGCCCGCGAGGGCGCGAAGATTGTCGCGACCGATCTGCAGGATGAGAAGAGCGAAGGCCTGCTGCGCGAATTGAGCGCCGGCGGCTGCGAGTGCGAATACTACCATCACGACGTGACACGCGAGCAAGACTGGCAGTCGGTCGTGGCCGCGATCAAGGCGCGGTTTGGCCGGCTCGATGTCCTCGTCAACAACGCCGGAATCGGCCTTTCGGGCCCTGTCGTCGATATGGCTTTCGCCGACTGGAAGCGGCAGGTGGCCGTCAATCTCGACGGCGTCTTCCTCGGCGTGAAGCATTCGCTGCCGCTGATGCGGGCTGGCGGGGGCGGCAGCATCATCAACGTTTCCTCGATCGCGGGGATCAAGGCGTCGCCGAACGTCTCGGGCTATTGTGCGACCAAGGGCGGCGTGCGGCTGTTCACGAAATCGGTCGCGCTGGAATGCGCCGCCGCCAGAGACGGCGTGCGCGTCAACTCGCTGCATCCCGGCATCACCGAAACCGCGATCTGGGACACGCTGATCGGCACCGTCGAGGACGGCGCGAACGGCGGACGGGAGCGCGGCCCGACGCTGGATAAGCTCACCGAACGCGCCGTCCCGCTCGGGTACAAGGCGGCACCTGAAGATATTGCCAACGGCATTCTGTGGCTCGCCAGCGATGAAAGCCGCTACGTCACCGGCACCGAACTCGTGATCGACGGAGGCAGGTCGATCGGCTGAACTGCGGGATCAAGAAGAACACGAGGCGGCAAGCATGTACCGCCGGCAAGCAGACGGGAGGTTTCAATGAGCCGTATTTTTGGCGCGGCCTGCCAGAACGGATATGTGGTGCGTGATATCCGCGCCGCGATGGATCACTGGGTCAATGTGATGGGCGTCGGGCCCTGGTACTACATCGACAAGGTCAAGACCGATTACTTCCGCCACCGCGGCCAGGACTCCGCCATGGAGATGAGCGTGGCGCTGGCGAACTCCGGCGATCTCCAGATCGAGCTGATCCAGCAGCGCAACGATGCGCCCTCGATGTACAAGGAGTTTCTCGATTCCGGCCGCGAAGGCTTGCAACACATGTCGTACTGGACCCGCGACTATCAGGCTCTCTACGACCGCGCGCTGTCGCTTGGCTATAAAGTGGGTCACGAGGGGCAGATCGGCGGCGAAAAGGGCCGCTTTGCCTATTTCGATACGCAGGCCCATCCCGGGACCGTGGTGGAAATTTCAGACATCAGCGGCAGCAAGGGGAGCTTCTTCGAGCACATCCGCAAGGTCGCCGCCGGCTGGGACGGCTCCGATCCCATCCGCGAGGTGGGTGGGCGCTGAGCGGCGCAGCGTCGCCAACGATTCAACAACAAGAACAGCAACATAAGGAAAAAGCGGATGGCAAGACTTCCTCTAATCGACCCGGCGGCAACCGGCGGCGACATACGCACGTCCTTCGACAGGATGCCGGTCGTCCTGAATATCTTCCGGATGATGGCGCATGCCGAGGCCAATTTCATTCCGGCGATGCGGTTCGCCAATTCGATCCTGCACCGCCAGAAGCTCAGCCACGTCAATCGCGAGTTGCTGATCCTCCAGGTCGCGCAGTGGGAGCATGGGGAATATGAGTGGCGGCAGCATGTTCCGATCGCGCTCGGCGTCGGCGTCACGCAACGGCAGATCGACTGCATCGAGCAGGGCAAATACGAGGACGCCGCCTTCAATGAGGCCGAAAAGGCGCTATTGGCGTTCGGCCGTGAAGTGATCGAGAACGTGCGCGTTGCAGCACCGGTCTTTGCCGCGATGCGCCAGCACTTCAGCGAGCAGGAGATCGTCGAATCGATCCTTGCGATCGGATTCTACATGACGATGGCGCGCCTGACGGAAGCAACCGAGGTCGACCTCGACGCCGCCGCCGGCATGACCGTCTTCGAGAGCAGCAAGAAGCGGTTGGGCTGACACCTGCACATTGACCACGCCCCCGGTTGCAGCGATCATCGACCGGTCCAAAGCAGCGATGGCGTGGAGCAAAGGCCATGACGGGTGAGCCGGGAGCGGGCGGGCCGCGACCACTGGGCGAGATCGCCAGCTATCACGCCCATATCTATTACGATCCAGCGACCACACGGGCCGAAGCCGAGCAACTGCGCAGCTGGATCGGCGAGCGCTTCTCGGTCACGCTCGGGCGCTGGCACGATGTCAAGGTCGGGCCGCACGATCAGGCCATGTACCAGGTCGCCTTTGCCCGCGAGATATTCCCCGAACTGGTGCCCTGGCTGATGCTCAACCATGGCAAATTGAGCGTTCTGGTCCATCCGAACACGACCAATCCGCGCCGGGACCATCTGGCCGATCCGATCTGGATCGGGCCGGCGCTCGCGGTGCATGCGGACAAGCTACCGGAGCACGCTGAAATGGAGCAGGCGCCGGTACCAAATACCAATCCGGTCCTGCGGCCCTGAGCGCCGCCGACCCGCCGGTGCGACCTTGTCAGAAGGCTTGAACCTGCGGATTGTGCAGGTCATGATGGCGGCCAAACACTTGTCTCGATTATGCCTTACTTTGGTTTGCATTATGGTGGGGACTTATTCGGTGAATCCTTTAGGAATCAGACGTGATTCCGAAGCGCCGAGCCGGGGATAGATGGGTAATCGTACGACCAGCGCAGCCGAGCTTGCTTCGCGCCCGCGTACCCGATTGTACCGCGAAGCGGCATTCGGGGTCGCGGCGTTCGCCATGGCATTGGGGCTGGCTGCCTGGGCGACCGATTTCGATCTGTCCCGCTGGGTCGATCCCGCATCCGCGAATGTTGCCAGCACAACCTCGTTCGACGAGCGGTTCGGTCCGTCCTCCGTGCGCCGTTCGCTGGCCATCAATTACCCCTCGCGTCCCGCCGTACGCCCGCAACGCTCTGACTTCGAGGCTGAGTTCGGGCATATCGAAAGCCAGTTGGGCGGACCATCGCGAGAGCAGGTTGTCCAGCCCGAGCCCGAGCAGCCTGCGCCAACGGTTGAGGCTGCGATTCCCTTGCCAAGATCCCGGCCGGTCCTGGCCAATCTTCAGTCGATGAGGAACGATCCGCCGACGGTCTCGGCCGATAACCGCACGATGTTCGAGAAGCTCGCCGACCTGGTGCCGATGCGCTTCTCGTTGGCGTCGCTGACGCCGGGAGACGGGCTGCTGAGCGAGCGCAAGGATCTGGCCGCGCTTGGCTACGACAGTCAGACCGCCGTCTACGATATTTCGGCCCGCACGGTGTACCTGCCGAATGGCGTCAAGCTTGAGGCACACTCCGGGCTCGGCAGCCTGATGGACAATCCGGCGCATGTCGACCAGCGCATGGTCGGCGCAACGCCGCCGAACGTCTACGATCTGAAACCGCGCGAGAAACTGTTTCATGGCGTCGCGGCGCTGCGCATGACGCCGGTCGGCGAAAACGAAATGCATGGGCGAAACGGCTTGCTCGTCCACAGCTACCTGCTCGGGCCCAACGGCGATTCCAACGGCTGCGTCTCGATCAAGGATTATGACAGGTTCCTGCAGGCCTACCGAAACGGCGAGGTGAAGCGGCTCGTCGTTGTGCCGAGCCTTCGCGAAGGCCTGACCGCATCGCGGCGTTCACCGTCTCCGTCATGACTTCGGTCGCCGGCGACGTCGCCGATTCCGATACGCCGTTGCGAGCGGTCTTCAAGATCAACCTGAACGGCGGGACGGTGTCGATCGCCACCGTCGGTCAGGCCTATCGCTTCATTACCAATCTCTCTTCGATCGAATGGATCGAATTCCGCGCGCTGCACGCCGATGCTATCAGTGCACTGCAAGGTGCCGCCGATAACGCGATGCTGACCGTGCAAGCGACCAACGCGCTGCGTGCGCTGTTCGTTCGCGCCAGGCTGTTGTGACGGCGCCGGGCCGTCCGGCTTGTCAGCTTATGCCTGGCGCGGCTATGTCTCATGAACACTTGAGAAAAATGTCCTAGGGAAACGTCCGCATGCCCAGAAGTGACGCCGAGATTGAAGACGATCGCCTGATCCGGGAATTGTTGCAGAACTGGGCGATCTGGCGCGATGCCGGCGACTGGGAGCGTTTCCGCACCGTCTGGCATCCGGACGGCCGTATGATGGCGACCTGGACGCAGGGCACCGGCGACGAGTTCATCGAAATCAACAAGCAGGCCTGGGCCAAGGGCGTCAGCATCCTGCACTTCCTGGGTGGTATTTCGGTCGATCTCGCCGGGAACCGGGCGATCTCGCAGACCAAGATGACGATCTCGCAGCGCGCCGAGGTCGAAGGCGTGCTGTGCGACGTGCTCTGCACCGGGCGGTTCTACGACTTCCTCGAAAAGCGGGATGGGCGATGGGGAATCGTGCTGCGCCAGCCGATCTATGAGAAGGACCGGATGGACCCCGTTACCCCCGGCACAGCGCCTGTTCTGGATAGGGCGTTGCTTGAGCAGTTTCCACAGGGCTACCGGCACCTCGCTTATCTGCAGACCCGCATCGGTTATACCGTCAAGCGCGATATGCCCGGTCTGAAGGGGCCCGAAGTCGAGGCGTTATACGCGCGGGGCGCGGCGTGGTTGAAAGGTAATCCGATCTAGCGCAGCGTCCTAAATCGTCGCGACGCTTGACGTAGATCAAGGAACCCGTCCAGTCCCCGGGACCAGCATGAAGCATCACCCATGGCAGGGGATGCGCATGGCAAGTCGCCTGGAGTTGATTTGGCGGGCGGCACTTTGCAGGCAGCTCGCACGGCGCGAACCACACAGCAAGGTGTATTGGCTGGCCGAAGCAGAGAGTTGGCTGCGTCTTTCCAGTGCACCGATCCATCTGGTACGGGCCCGCGATCGGGATCCGTTCGAACAGCTCCTTAGCCTGATAGATGAAGCGGCCGGACCTAGCTCAGCTCCTTGCGTACGGTCGCGGCCGCATCGCACATTGCCTTGAGCTTTCCGAACGCGACATGGCGCGGCATGTATTTCATGCCGCAATCGGGCGCGACAACCAGCCGATCGGCCGCGACATGCTTCAGGCCGTTGCGAATTCGGCCGGCCACCACATCGGCGGTTTCGATCTCGGGATTGCCGAGGTCGAGCACGCCAAGCATGATCTTCTTCGACGACAGATCTTTGAGCACGCCGAGATCGAGTTTTGGCTGCGCCGCCTCGATCGAAATCTGCTCGGCACTGGTGTCGGCGAGCTCGGCGAGGAAGGAGTAGCCGGCTGGCTTGGTCGAGCCGGGGACGACCGCGGCATAGCCGAAGCACAGATGCACCACGGTCGGCACGGTGATGCCCTGCAAGGCGCGGTTGATCGCCTTGACGGCGTACTGCCGGGCAAGATCGGGATTGTTGCGCACCCAAGGCTCGTCAAGCTGGATCACGTCGGCGCCGGCCTTCTGCAGGTCGAGCGCTTCGGCGTTGACGGCTTCGGCAAACGCCATCGCCAGCTCTTCGTCGTCCTTATAGTACTCGTTCTTGGCCTGCTGGCTCATCGTGAACGGGCCGGGCAGGGTGATCTTGGCCGCGCGGTCGGTGTTCTTGCGCAGGAATTCCATATCGTGCCGCTCGACCGGGCCGCGGCGTTTCACCGGGCCGACGACGCGCGGGACCGGCGTCGCGTGCCCGCTGCGCGAGGTGATCATCGCCGGATTTTCGTCGTCGATGCCCTCGAGCGCGGTGGCAAAGCGGTTCGAATAGCTTTCGCGGCGGATTTCGCCGTCGGTCACGATATCGATGCCGGCGCGCTCCATGTCGCGGATGGCGACGATGGTGGCGTCGTCCTGCGCCTCCTCCAGATGTTCGGCCGGCAGCCGCCACATCGCATGCAAACGCGTGCGCGGCACCACTTTGGACAGCATTGCGCGATCGACCAGCCATTCCGGTTGCGGGTAACTGCCGACGACCGTGGTCGGCAGCAGATGTTTGGGCAGGTTCATGATTACCTCCTTGCTCTTGTTATTCGCATAGCGTTTTCAAGCGAAGTGGATACCGGTTCGCGTGAAGAAAACGCGTCAACAAAAAAAGAGAATCAGGCCGCGCGCGTTGCAGTCGCAGCAACCTCGTCCTTGACCGGATTGCGCAGCACGCCGATGCCGGACACTTCGACTTCGACCACGTCGCCATCCTTCATCCAGAGCGGCGGTGTGCGATAGGCGCCGACGCCGCCGGTGGTGCCGGTGACAATGACGTCGCCGGGTGCGAGTTCGGTGAAGGTCGAGCAGTAGGCAATCAGGGCCGGAACATCGAACACGAGGTCCGAGATCGGCGCGGCCTGCACCTCGACGCCGTTGAGGCGGGTCGCAATGGTCTGCTTGCTGATATCAGGGATTTCGTCCGTCGTGACCATCCAGGGGCCGAACGCGCCGGTGCCGACGAAATTCTTGCCCGGCGCGAATTGCGAGGTGTGACGCTGCCAGTCGCGGATACTGCCGTCATTGTAGCAGGCATAACCTGCGACATGCGCGAGCGCCTCTTCGCGCGCAATGCGGCGGCCGGCCTTGCCGATGATGACGGCCATTTCGCCTTCAAAGTCGAAACGTTCTGATTCCAGCGGCCGGATCATCGGCTGGCCGCCGCCGACCTGGCTGTTGGCAAAGCGGGTGAAGGTCATCGGATGCGGCGGGGTGGGGTGGCCGCTTTCGGCCAGATGCGTGGCGTAGTTGACGCCGATGCAGAAAATCTTGTCCGGATCGGGCACGGTCGGCAGCAATTCGATTTCGGCCAGCGCGTAATCGGGCCGTTCGCCTTGCAGCGCTTTCAGTTCGTCGAGCGATCCCTTTGCGAGCAGCGACTTCAGGGTCGGATGCGCTTTCAGCCGCTTCCCGGCATCGATGATGCCGGTGTTCGTGATCAGGCCGTAGGTTACGGTCGGGCCGGCCTTGAAACTCGCGATCTTCATGGTGTGACACTCTCTTCGATGTTGGAAACGTAGGGCTGGATGGGCAGCACGATCTCGCCTGACCGGATCGGGACGCAGTCGGGCGGAAAGTCCTGGTGGAAATGCGCGCCGGCTTTCGCGGCGCGGTCGATAAAGCGTTCGAGATGATCCATGGCGCCGCCGGGTAGATCGTGCAGCACCATCAGGCTCCACGGCTGCGTCTGACATTGCTCGATGGCCCGGTCGGCCCAGCCGTCCGGATCATCCCAGTCTCGCGGGATTGCGTTCCAGAGCACGCAGCTATGCTTGTTGCGGATGAGGTAATCGACGACCGAAGGCTTCAACAGCCGCCGATCGAGATTGCCGCCGCCGCCGAACGGCCGGAACCAGCGCTCTGAATGGGCGAGGTCGCCGATCGCATCTTGCGTCCGACCAATTTCATACTGCGCCGCTTCGGGAGCGACTTGCTGCCCAAGCGGCACCGAATGCGTAAAGGTGTGATTGCCGATCCAGTGGCCCTCGTCGTGCGCGCGCCCTGCCAGCCGACGGCGCTCGGGGTCGCCAAGCTTTTCGCCGATCACGAAGAAGGTCGTCTTGATGCCGCGCTCGCGCAAGGTATCGAGCACGCGCGGCGTGACGCCGGGCTCGGGACCATTGTCGAATGTCAGCGTCAGGTCGAACACGCAGCTTCTCCGTCAGGTAGCAGGCTGCAGCGCCGTGGGCGCTATTTCTTCCGACGCAGCTTGTCCGGCGCGGGTGCCGGTCTGCCAGATCGCGGCCTTGCGCTCGATCCATTTGATCGCGGCGTTGAACGCGATCGCCATCGCCAGCACCAGCAGCACGCCGGCGAAGACATGCGGGCTGTCGAGGATGGTGCGGTAGCGCGAGATCAGATAGCCGATTCCTGCCGACGAGATCAGCATTTCCGACACCACCACGCCGACGATCACAAGCGCGCCGCCGACGCGCAGGCCGGACAGCACGGTCGGGATCGCCGCCGGGATGATCACGCGAATCAGACGCTGGCTGAGCGTCGCGCCCATGCTGCGGGCGGCCAGCAGCAATTGCGGATCGATGGTCTGGATGCCTGCGGCGGTCGCCAGCATCGTCGGTAGGAAGCCGTAGATCGAGGCAAAGGCGATCTTGGATTCCGAGCCGATGCCGAGCCAGACTGTGAAGACAGGATAGAGGATGACGAGCGGCACCGCATAGAGGCTCGAGACCATCGGCATGATCAGGATGCGCGGCCGCGGCAGGCTGCCGACGATGGCGCCGAGCAAAATACCGCCGCCGCAGGCGAATGCCATCGAGATTGCGACCTCATAGAGCGTCACGGCCAGCGCGTGGCCGTACTCGCCGGCCTCGTTCCAGCCGGCCGCGAGCGTCGAGGACAGCGATGGCAGGAACAGCTCGGGAATGAGGCCCGCGCGCGGCAGGATTTCCCACAGCGCGATCAGGGCCACCACGATCAATCTGCGAAGCGTTGCCGCGCTCATGCTCGCCTCATGCCGATTTGCGTATATGCCGCCAGATGCGGTCGCGCAGGCTGCCGAACGCGTCGCCGCTCAGCATCTCATAGGTGCGCGGCCGCGGCAGCGAGACCTGCAGATGATCGACGATGCGGCCGGGCCGCGGCGACATCACGATCACCTCGTCGGCGAGATAGACCGCTTCCGTCAGGCTGTGGGTGACGAATACCACGGTCTTGCCAGTCGCTGCCCAGATCCGCAGCAGCTCATCGCCCATGGTCATGCGGGTCTGCTCGTCGAGTGCCGCGAACGGCTCGTCCATCAGCAATACCGGCGGATCCTGCACCAGGCCGCGCGCGATCGAGACGCGCTGCTTCATGCCGCCGGACAGTTCATGCGGATGGCGCTTGCCGAAACCGTCGAGGCCGACGAGCTTTAACGCATCCTGCGCCCGGGCGCGGCGATCGCTTTTCGTGACTCCCCGCAACGCCAGCGGGAATTCGACATTCTCTTCTGCGGTGAGCCAAGGAAAAAGGCTGGCTTCCTGAAATACCACGCCGACGCGATTGGGGTCGGGCTCGGGGATCGGCGCGCCGCTGATCGTGATCGTGCCTGAGGTCTGCTGGCGCAGCCCGGCCATCATCATCAGGAGCGTGGATTTGCCGCAGCCGCTCGGGCCGACCAGCACGACAAAGCGGCCGGGCTTGACGTCGAGCGATACATTATCGAGGGCGACGACATCCTGCGTCGTGGTCTTAAAGACCTGCCCGACATTGCGGACCTCGATCGCGCCGGCCGGCTTCAGCGGGGTTATGTTCGCCAATGGCTGCATCGTGTTTCCACCCATCTGACCAGTTCATTGAAGGCAATCGCAATGGCCGCGATCATCACCACGCCGGCGAGCAACTGCTTCATCTGAAAATTCTCGCCCCAGGTCGCGATCTGATGGCCGATGCCGTCGCGCGAGGCGTACATTTCGGCGAGAATGACGCCGGTAAGATTGAAGATCATCGATATCCGCAGCGCCTCCAGCAGAACGGGGAGCATGCTCGGCAAATAGACGCGAAATGCGGTCTGCATCGGTGTCGCGCCATAGGAGCGGGCGACCGTCAGGTGTTCGACCTTGACCGACTCCACCGCTGTCGTGGTCGACATGATCACGATGAAGATGGTCGAGAAGAATCCGAAGCCGACCTTCTGCGAAAAGCCGACCCCGAACACCAGGATGAACATCGGCAGGAAGATCGATTTCGGGATGCTGAAGGCAAAGAACAGCAGCGGTTTCGCGACATCGGCGAAGTAACGGTTCTCCGCGATCAGGAAGCCGATCAGGGCACCGACGGGAACGGCGAGTGCGAACGCGGTCGCCACCTCGCTCGCGGTGACCACGAGATCCCTACGCACGCTCGCCCGCTGCAGGAGATCGCCCAGCGTGAAAAGCGTGTCGGAAGCGGAGGGAAGCAGGCGCGGATTGACGATGCCGGTCCGCGACAGGATCTCCCATATCGCAAACAGCGCCACTACAATGGCGATCCGCGCCGCCTTTACGCCAATGCCTGCTCGCATTGCGTCTGCCTCAGAACTTGGTCGGAACCGGCTTGAACTGCGTCGAGATGATCTCCGCCGCCGGCCCAAGGTCCTTCATGCCGCCGGCCTTGGCCATGTCGAGTGCGAGCTGAAGCTGCTCCGTGATCTTCGGCCCGTCCATGCTGCCGTCGGTTTCAAGCTTCATGATCGTGTTTTCGTATTCCAGCGCCGCGATCTCCGCGGGTATTTCATAAAGCTCGGTGATCAGCTTGACGGAGGCGTCCTTGTTGGCGCGCATGAACATCAGCGCGCCATAGAGCGCGTTCAGTGTCTTCTGCACCAGTTGCGGCTTGTCCTGTACGTATTTGTCGAGCGCGATCCACCCCGCAGCGAGGTTCGGCGGTACTTCCTTGGAGAAGTCGAGAATGCTGCGCGCTTCGCCCGATTTGGAGATCTGGAAGCTTAGCGGCGAATAAACCACCGCTGCGTCGACGTTTCCTGCGAGCAGGTTCGGCACCAGCCCACCGCCGCCGACGGGAACGCGGGTGAACTCGATCTTCTTGTCCTGCTGGGTCCACAGCGCCAGCAGGTCGGAGCCGGAGCCCGCGGAGGTGATGGCGACCTTCTTGCCTTTCAGATCGTTGACGCCGAGCGTCGATTTCGAAAGCGTCATCAACTGCCAGCCGTAATAGCCCATGGCGGCGTTCGCGAGCACCTTGGAGTTGACCCCCTTCTTGCGCCCGGCCGATACCAGCGAAGTCGCGTCGAGAATGACATCAGCGGCACCTGCCGCCATCGCCTCGAATGTCTCGGCTCCGCCACGATAGATCGTCAGCTCGGCCTTGATGCCTTCCTTCTCGAACAGTTTCTGGCGCACCGCGGTTTCCGCGATCGTGGTCGGCCAATAGGTTTTCGTCGGAAGCCCGATGCGGACGGTGTCTGCGGCTTGCGCCATGGCCGATGCGCCCAGCACGGTGGCGGCTGATATCGTTGCCAGTATGTGGCGTCGCGTGATCTTCATTGTGACGTTTCCCTTTTGCTTTTCTTGATTTGATGTTCGAGCGCTCGATCAGGCGGTGTCGCCATCTCCGGAAATTTTCGGTGCTGCGAGCTCGACGAGACGCATGGTGGTCTGGAAATGTGCCGCGAGCGCCGCGACCGCGGCATCGGCATCGCGCTTGAGCACGGCGCGCACGATCGCGGCGTGTTCGGACTCAACGTTGCGGGACTTTTCGGTGTTGCGTCGGATCGCTAATCGTCGATAGCGCTCGCTCTGCTCGTGCAGCACGTCGCGAAAGCCCAGCAGCCATTGCGAGCCGCAGGCATTCACCAGCGTACGGTGGAAGACGCGGTGCCGGACCACCCATTCCTCATAGTGATGCGTCGGATCATCAGGATAGGTGTGGGGAACGGCGCAGAGCGCCGCGAACGACTTCTCCACCGACGCAAGCCAGGCCGCATCGCCGCGCTCGATCGAGCGGCGCAGCGCCAGCCCCTCGATGTCGACACGGGTTTGCGTCACGTCGCGCAGGTCGGCCGGCGATACCGGGCTGACGCGAAAGCCGCGCTGGTCGGACGCCTGCACCAACCCGTCCGCGACCAGCCGCGACAGCGCTTCGCGCACCGCGGCGAGGCTGACCGAAAACTGTTTGGCGAGACCGGCGATATGCAGCTTCTGGCCGGGCAACAACCGGGTCGAGAGAATGTCCGCGCGCAGCCGTTCCTGAACGGCGGACGTCAGGCTGCGAGGCCGTTCGTGGGCAAGGCTGTCGCCAAAACTCAACCCGATACTGCTCATGGCGGCGCAGAGTGGCGAGGAGAGGCGAGATCGTCAATCGAAAATCGATTTTTCGGATAAGCTGCTGATCGATCACGTTTTCTTTCAAACCAGCTCGCTGTGGACGGATCAGCCCCAGAAATGTCCTCGTGGCATCGGCTCAAAATCATCGTGACAACCTCCCCGCACTCACCTAGATAGTTCGCGTGCGAAATAAATCGACCTCAGCATGATGAGCCCCCGTCGCGAGCACCGGCTGGTGTTCCTGCTCAACGTCGCGCAGCGCCGGCTGCAGCGCTGGATGATGGCGCGCAGGCAGGACAGCGGCGTAACCGCTACACAGGCCGGCCTGCTGTTCATTCTGGGCCAGCGTGACGGCGTGCTGATGGGCGAGGCGGGGGCAGCGCTCGATCTCGGGCCGCCCGGCATCAGCGGCCTGGTGGACCGGATGACGGCGGCAAACCTGATCAAGCGGCGCGCCGATCCCGATGACGGGCGCGCGTGGCGTCTGTGGCTGACACCGGCCGGCCGCGAGGCGATGGCGCAGTCGAAAGCCGGGCTCGTCGAGGTCAACGCGCGCCTCACTGATGGATTTACCGACGCCGAGATCGACGTCGTCGCGCGCTGGCTGACCACGATGCAAACGAGATTTCCCAGAGGAGAAGACGAATGACAGAGCATATCAAGATCGAGAAGAGCGACGGGATCCTGACGCTGACGATGGCCCGTCCCGACAAGAAGAACGCACTCACCAACGCGATGTATGGCGCGCTGGCGGATGCGATCCAAGCCGCCGAGACGGATGCATCCGTGCGCGTGCTGCTGATCCGCGGCGAGGGCGATATGTTCACTGCCGGCAACGATGTCGGCGAGTTCGCCGCTATCGCGACCGGCGCCGTCCAGGGCGAGCGGCATGTCGGTCGCTTCCTGCAGGCGCTCGCACATTCGAGCCGCCCGCTGGTCGCGGCCGTTCAGGGGCGCGCCGTCGGCATCGGCACCACGATGCTGCTGCATTGCGATCTGGTCGTGCTGGCCGAGAATGCGCTGTTGTCGACGCCGTTCGTCAATCTGGCGCTGGTGCCGGAAGCCTCTTCCAGCATCTTGATGCCGCTTCGCATCGGTTATGCCCGTGCCTTTGAGATGTTCGCGCTCGGTGAAGCCGTCGATGCCAAATCCGCCTTCGCCTGGGGTCTCGCCAACCGCGTAGTGCCGCTCGACAAGCTCGACGCAGAGGCGAGGGCATTCGCATCGCGTTTGGCGAAGCAGCCGGCGGGCGCCGTCAGCACCACCAAGCGGCTGATGCGCAACCCGGAACTTCTGATGGCGCAGATCAAGACGGAAAGCGAGCAGTTCGCGGCTCGCCTGAAGACCGCCGAGGCGCGAGAGGCTTTCGTGGCATTCGCCGAGCGCCGGCCGCCGGACTTCCTGAAGCTCGCCGCCAGCTAGTCGGACGAATTTTAGTAATCTTCCGCAGGTGAAAAATGCATCCTGGGATATGACGGGACGAGCGCGTCGTCATTCCGGGATGCGGCAGATTGTCCGGTGAAGTTGCCGCCACCACGATTGGAAGTCTTCTATTTCCACGCCTGCGACCGGGAGGGAATTGACCGCCTGTGGCCGCCCCGCTACCTGTTCTGTCCGCCTGCGGGGGAAACAAATGAACAAGAACAATGATGCTTCCGAATTCGATTACGTTATCGTCGGCGCCGGCTCGGCCGGATGCGTGCTCGCCAATCGCCTGAGCGCCGACGGCAAACATTCGGTATTGCTGTTGGAGGCGGGACCGAAGGATACCAACCTCTGGATCCACGTGCCACTCGGCTACGGCAAACTGTTCAAGGAAAAATCCGTCAACTGGATGTACCAGACCGAGCCGGAACCGGGCCTGAACGGTCGTCAGGTGTTCCAGCCGCGCGGAAAAGTGCTCGGCGGCTCCAGTTCGATCAACGGCCTGCTCTACGTGCGCGGCCAGCATGAGGATTACGATCGCTGGCGCCAACGCGGCAATACCGGCTGGGGCTATGACGACGTGCTGCCCTATTTCAAGAAGGCCGAGAACCAGCAGCGCGGCGCGGACAAATATCACGGCAGCGATGGCCCGCTCCCGGTATCCGACTGGCGGCACCACGATCCGTTATCGGAAGCGTTTGTCGTTGCCGCCGCCGAGACCGGCATTCCAACCAATCCCGATTTCAACGGCGCCACGCAGGAAGGGGCGGGGTTCTTCCAGACCACGACCCGGCGCGGGCGCCGCGCTAGCACGGCGTTCTCTTATCTTCGTCCCGCCAGGACGCGGCCCAACCTCCACATCGTAACTTCAGCGCTGGCGCAGCGTATCCTGTTCGAAGGACGTGGCGCGAAAGCGGTCGAGTACAAGCAGGAAGGCCGCGTGCGCACGGCGCGGGCGCGCAAGGAGATTTTGGTCTCCAGCGGCGCGTATAATTCGCCGCAACTGCTGCAGCTCTCCGGTGTCGGGCCGGCAGATCTGTTGAAGCAACACGGCATCGAGATCGTGCTCGACGCGCCAGGCGTCGGCAACGATCTGCAGGACCACTTGCAAGTGCGACTGATCACGCGCTGCGCGCAAAAGGTCACCCTGAATGACGTGGTCAATCATCCGATCCGCAAGATGATGGCGGGCATTCAGTACGCCGCGTTGCGCAAGGGGCCGCTGACGATTGCCGCCGGCACGTCGGGCGCGTTCTTCAAGACCAGCCCGCGGCTGGCCTCGCCCGATATCCAGATTCATTTCCTGCCGTTCTCGACCGACAAGATGGGCGAGAAACTTCACGCGCTTTCCGGCTTCACCGCTTCGGTCTGTCAGTTGCGTCCCGAGAGCCGCGGCTCGCTCCGCATCAAGAGCGCAGATCCCGCCGTGCCGCCGGAAATCCGCATCAACTATCTCGCGACCGAAACCGATCGCCGCGCCTTCATCGACGGCATCCGTATCCTGCGCAGGATTCTTGCAGCACCCGCGCTGAAGGCCTACGCGGTCGCGGAAGTCGATCCCGGTCCGAAAGTGCAGAGCGACGATGAACTGCTCGATTTCTGCCGCCGTACCGGCAGCACGGTCTATCACCCGACCTCGACCTGCCGGATGGGGAGCGATGCGCTCGCCGTCGTCGACCAGCGCTTGCGCGTGCGCGGCATCGAAGGATTGCGCGTCGTCGATGCGTCGATCATGCCGGATTTGATGTCAGGCAACACCAACGCGCCGACCATCATGATTGCCGAGAAGGCGTCGGACATGATCTTGGAGGACGCGCGGTAAGCGTTCTAACCTCGCCCCGCTTGCGGGGAGAGGTCGGCGCGTAGCGCCGGGTGAGGGGGTACAGGTCTATCAACTCGCACCAGCTTTGCGGAGAGAGCCCCTCACCCCGACCCTCTAAGAGCGAGCTTCGCTCGTCTCGACCCCGCAAAGAGCGGGGCGAGGGAGCTGTTGCCTCAGCCCTTGAACGCCCTTACCCGCTTCAGCATCTGCTCGACATGAGCAATCGGGGTTTCCGGCTGGATGCCGTGGCCGAGGTTGAAGATCAGCCGCCCCCGCGCGTAGTTCGCCAGCACATCGTCGACGGCGCGGTCGAGCGCGGCCCCGCCCGCGATCAATACCAGCGGATCGAGATTGCCTTGCACGGCGACGCGGTTCTGCACGCGTTCGCGGATCATGGAAGGCTCCGCCGCCCAGTCGATGCTGACGGCGTCGACGCCGGTCGCCTCGACGTAAGCCGGCAGCAGCGCACCAGCGCCGCGGGGAAAGCCGATGATCTTCGCATCGGGCGCTTGCGCGCGCACGCCGGCGACGATGCGCTTTACCGGTTCGATCGACCAGCGCTGAAATTCGCGCGGCGGCAACACGCCGGCCCAGGTATCGAAGATCTGCAAGCAATCGGCGCCGGCCTTGAGCTGGCCGAGCAGGTACTCGATCGAATTCTCCACCAGCACGTCGATGATCTTGGCGAACGCATCGGGATGGCGATAGGCCATCATGCGCGCCGGCGCCTGGTCCGGGGTGCCCTGTCCTGCGACCATATAGGTCGCGACGGTCCACGGCGCGCCGCAGAAGCCGATCAGCGCGATCTCAGGCGCGAGTTCGCGCTTCACGCGGCGCAGCGCCTCGTAGACCGGCTCGAGCTTGCCGAAATCGGCCTCGCGCGCCAGCGTCGTCACCTGCTCCGGCGTATCCAGCGGATCGAGCCGCGGTCCTTCACCGGCCTCGAAGCGCACGGAGCGGCCGAGCGCGTAGGGGATCACGAGAATGTCGGAGAAGATGATCGCGGCATCGAAGTTGAAGCGGCGGATCGGCTGCAGCGTCACCTCGGCGGCATATTCGGGCGTAAAGCACAGATCGAGGAAGCCGCCGGCTTTCGCGCGCAGTTCGCGGTATTCCGGCAGATAGCGACCGGCCTGCCGCATCATCCAGACGGGCGGCACCTTCTGCCTGTGGCCGGACAGCACCTCGAGAAATGGTTTTTCGGCGGACTTCTGGGACAAAACGAAAGGTTCCTGCGACAACACTGCTCTGGCGCCTCTGATACACGCAGGTTCCCGATTGGCCAAGGAATGATGCGAGACACGTTGGTGGAACCGGCGCAAAACCGAGCCGTTATCTCAGCCATGGAGGTACCTATGGCCGAGAAATTCAATCCTGCGGCGCATGACAAACACGCCGACGATCCCCGTGAAGCGGCCAAGGCTGATCGGGAAACCCACGAAAAGCTTCAGGCCGGGCTAGTCGACACGTTCCCGGCATCTGACCCCGTGAGCGCCGCGCAACCGGCGCCGTCGAAAGCCGATCGCGAACATGAGAATCCATCGCTGTGGGACAAAGTCCGCGCGGTCTTCCGCTAGCGCACTCACCGTTGAATACCCGCGCATGATCGCGCGGCAGGAGCGGCTCCTTCCCTAAGGAGCCGCTTTTGTTTGGGCGAGCAAGCGTTAGTAATGCGGTGGCCGTTCGTTTGTTGGGCCCGGCATGTTGTTCTCGGCTTCTCGCAAGCGCTCTTTCAGTTCCGCGACCTTCCGCGTCAGCCTGTCGATCTCGGCCCACTGCGCCGTGACCGTTTGATTCAATGTTTCGATGGTCACGTCTTGATAGGTCAGCCGCATCTCCAGCGCGTCGAGGCGATCGTTCAAGCTGTCGATGCTATCGCTCAATCTATTGACTTCACTCATGCGAGCCATCGCTGCGCTCCCGCAGGCCGTGACCCAGTGCCACGCGTTCGTCGAACACGAAACATTCGCCGCGCCAACGGCTCTCTTCCTCCGGTACCCCTTCGAGATAGCGGAGGATGCCGCCCTTGAGGTGATAGACCTCGGAAAATCCACGGGCCAAAAGGTAGGCGCTGGCCTTCTCGCAGCGGATGCCTCCGGTGCAGAACATCGCGATCTTCCTGTGCTTCGCCGGGTCGAGTTTCTCCGCGGCGAAATCCTTGAACTGCCCAAAGCTCTTGATGCCGGGATCGACGGCGCCCTCGAACGTGCCCATCGCCACCTCGAAGGCGTTGCGGGTGTCGATCACCAGCGTGTCGGGAGCGGCGATCAACTCATTCCATTCCGACGGTTCGACATAGGTGCCGACCTGCCGCGTCGGGTCGACCGTGGCATCTCCGAGCGTAACGATTTCCTTCTTCAACCGGATCTTCAGCCTTTGAAATGGCATGTCGCCAGCGGTCGAAAATTTCAGTTCGAGGTTGTCGAGCCGGCCGCCGAAAAGGGCGCCATGCTGCAACTCGTGGACGAGCGCGTCGATGCCCTCGTCGCTGCCCGCAACCGTGCCGTTGATGCCCTCTTGCGCCAACAGCACGCTGCCCTTGATCCCGAGGCCGGCGCCTATCGCGCGCAGCGGCTCGCGCAACTCCCGGAAGTCCGGCAGCGCGGCGAATTGATAGAAGGCGGCGACCTTGAACGGCATGGCGCCCGTTTATCAGGCAGGTCGGGCCGGGGAAACCCCGTAAAGCCCTGCATACTCCGCACATTGGCCCTGACGCCCCGCTGGCATGCCAACCATTGCCCTGCCGGGGATGAATATGCCAAAGAACCGTCTGTAAACCCGCCCCGATGGTCCCCGCGGGATGCTCAAGAACGCTGAAAAGAAAGCACTCGCGATGAGGAATTTCCATTTCGCCGGCCGCTCGACGGTCCATGCCCAGAACGCGATGGTGGCAACGTCGCATCCGGACGCCGCGCTGGTCGCCATCGACGTGATGCGGGCCGGAGGCACGGCCGCGGACGCTGCGGTCGCGGCCTGTGCGCTGCTCGGCGTCATCGAGCCGCAATCGACCGGCATCGGCGGCGATTGCTTCGCGCTGATCCAGCCGAGGGGCGAGGGCAAGATCGTCGCCTATAACGGCTCCGGCCGCGCGCCGATGGCGGCGACCGCCGAATGGTACCTGGAGCGCAAGATCCATTCGGTGCCCCTGACATCGGCCCATTCGGTGAGCATTCCCGGCGCGATCGACGCCTGGGACACGATCCTGCGCGACCACGGCAAGATGGGGCTCGACACGCTGCTGCAACCCGCCATCAAGGCCGCCGAGGAAGGCTATGTCGTTGCGCCTCGCATCGCCTTCGACTGGAAGAACCAGTTCGAGAAGCTGAAGAACGGCACCAACACCGAGCGCTATCTGCTGCCGCACGGCAAGCCGGCGGTCGCCGGCGACGTGATCCGCCAGCCCGAACTGGGCAAGACGCTGCGCGCCATTGCCAAGAACGGCCGCGACGCCTTCTATGCCGGCGAGATCGCCGCCGACATGGTGGAAACCTTGCGCGGCATCGGGGGCCTGCACACGCTGGAAGATTTTGCCGCGCATTCGACCGAAACGACAGCGCCGATCGGCACGATGTACAAGGGCCACGACGTCTGGCAGTGCCCGCCGAACGGTCCTGGCATCACCATGCTGGTGATGCTGAACATCCTTTCCCGCTTCGACCTGACCAAGTTCGCGCCGCTCAGCATCGAGCGCTTCCATCTGGAGGCGGAGGCCGCGCGCATCGCCTACATGATGCGCGAGCAGTACATCGGCGATCCCCAGCAAGTGCATGTCGACGTCGCCGGCATCCTCGCCAAGGAGTTTGCCGAAGAGCACATCAACAACATCAAGATGGATCGGCTGCTCGATCTGCCGAACGTCGCGCCGCCGATGAATCCGTCGACCGTCTACATCACCGTGGTCGACAAAGACCGCAACGTCTGCTCGTTCATCAACTCAATCGCGCATTCGTTCGGCTCGGCGATCGTGTCCAATAAGACCGGCATCCTCTTGCAGAACCGCGCCGGCGGTTTCCGGATTCAACCCGGCCACCCCAACTGCATCGCGCCGGGCAAGCGCCCGCTGCACACCATCATTCCCTCACTCGCCACGAAGAACGGCCGCGCGGTGATGCCGTTCGGCGTGATGGGCGGTCAGTACCAGCCGGTGGGGCAGAGCCATGTGCTGACCAACATTCTCGACTATGGTTGCGACGTGCAGGAAGCCATCGATATGCCGCGTGGCCTGCACTACGAGGGGGTCTATCAGCTCGAGGACAGCGTGCCGCCCGAGATCGTCGAAGGCCTGAAGAAGATCGGGCACAAGACCACCAGCGTGGTCGGTCCGCTCGGCGGTGGCCAGGCGATCTGGATCGACTGGGAGAAGGGCACGCTGACCGGCGGCTCCGATCCCCGCAAGGACGGCTGCGCGCTGGGCTACTGAGCCCAGCGGGGTCTTCGTCGCCGGAACCGCAAGCCCCTCGCATTCGTTAGGACGATGCGGCGGGCCGTCCTCTTGCCAGGAGATGGCCGCCTGTTTTCAGGGGGCGATCATCAGCTCACTCGGTCCCGAGGATTTCGATCAGGCCGACCTGCACGGCGGTCGTTCGCCCTGGTTTGCGAGGGCGGGACAGCACGCGCGTCTCGAACTCAGCGAAAATATAAAATGCGACGCACTGATCGTCGGCGCCGGCATCACCGGCTCGATGGTCGCCGAACGCCTGACGCGTCAGGGCCTGGATGTAGTGATCATCGATCGCGAGCTGCCTGGCCGCGGCAGCACCGCGGCCTCGACCTCGATGCTGCTGTGGGAAATCGACCAGCCGCTGCGGGACCTGAGCGAGGCTTGCGGCTTCGAGCGCGCCGCGCGGGTCTATCGCGCCAGCTTCGAGGCCGTCGCCGGCCTGAAATCGCTGGTGGCCGAGCTCGGCATTGTCTGCGGCATGCGGGAGAAGAACTCGCTCTATCTCGCGGCGAACGAGAACAGCGTTGATCTGATGGAGGAGCACCGCCGGCGGATGCGCGCCGGCCTGCCGGGCGAGTTTCTGGATCACGGCAGACTGCGCGACAGCTTTGGCATTGTGCGTGCCGGTGCGATCATCTCCTCGGGTGCGGCCGATGCGGATCCCGTGCAACTGGCGCATGGGATGCTCGAGGCTGCGATGGCGCGCGGGGCGCGGCGGTTCGAAGCGGAGGCCGTTGTGTTCGATGCCGCCGGGCGCACGGTCAACGTCCGTCTTTCCAACGACCGCGAGATTGAGGCGTCATCTGTCGTTCTCGCCACCGGTTACGTCATGCCCGACATCGTGCAGTCTTCCGTGCACGCGGTGTCGTCGAGCTGGGCGATCGCGACCGTTCCGCAGCCGCAAAGCGTCTGGAACGGTGGCACGCTGATCTGGGAGGACGCGAAGGATTATCTCTATGCGCGAACGACGCGGGCCGGACGCATTATCATCGGCGGCGAAGACAGCACGGAGATTGTCGAGCCGGAAGCGCGTGACCGCCTGATTTCCGAAAAATCAGTCATCCTCGCAAGAAGGCTAGCCGCGCTCTGGCCGGCGGCAAAGACCGAGGTCGAAATCCGCTGGGCGGGCACGTTCGGCACCACGCATGATGGATTGCCGCTGGTCGGTCCGGTCCCCGACGCCAAGGGCATCTATGCGGCCTACGGCTATGGCGGCAACGGCATCACGTTCAGTTTTCTCGCTGCACGATTGATCGGCGATCTGATCGCCGGAAAAACCTCGCCGCTGCTGCACGAATTCGCCATCGATCGCGATGACAGCATGGCTGGCCGCTGAAAAATGGCTAGGGAAACCGCCCGCTCTGCGCTAGAGACGTCGGTCTCTCGAACGAGGTATACTGAGATGCGCTTCTCCCGACGCACGATTATCCGGACCGCATGTGCCGCCGTGGCAGCGGCGGTTTCCACGCCCGCTGCCATCAGGATGGCATCGGCCCAGACCGCAGGAAAACCCATGACCACAGCTTCAGGCTTGCAGATCATCGACAGCAAGGAAGGCACCGGCGCCTCGCCGAAGACCGGCCAGACTTGCGTCATGCACTATACCGGATGGCTTTACGAAAATGGCCAGAAGGGCAAGAAATTCGACTCTTCGGTCGACCGCAACGAGCCGTTCGAGTTCAAGATCGGCCAGCGCCAGGTGATCGGCGGTTGGGATGAGGGCGTCGCCTCGATGAAGGTTGGCGGCAAGCGCACGCTGATCATTCCGCCCGCGCTCGGCTACGGCGCGCGCGGCGCCGGCGGCGTCATTCCGCCGAATGCGACGCTGATGTTCGACGTCGAATTGCTGGCGGTGAAATAGCTGCGCATTGATGGGAGCGCATCGTGAAGATCTCGATCCTCGACGATTATTTCGACACGGTGCGCACCCTCGACTGTTTTCGTAAGCTCGCCGGGCACGACGTCACGATCTGGAACGATCACGTCCAGGATGTGGGTCTGCTGGCGGAGCGCCTGAAGGATACCGAAGCGCTGGTCTTGATCCGCGAGCGGACACAGATCCGCACGCCGCTACTGGAGCGGCTGCCGAAGCTGAAGCTGATCAGCCAGCGTAGCGTCTATCCGCATATCGACATCGATACCTGCACCGGGCTCGGCATTATCGTGTCGTCGAGCCAGCACGCCGATACACCCTCCTATGCCACAGCCGAATTCACCTGGGGCTTGATCCTGGCGGCGATGCGCGCCATTCCGCAGCAGATGGCGGCGCTGAAGGCCGGCAAATGGCAGATCGGCGTCGGCCATACGCTGCGCGGCAGGACGCTGGGCATCTATGGTTACGGCCGGATCGGCGCCGTCGTTGCTGGCTACGGCAAGGCGTTCGGCATGAACGTGCTGGTATGGGCGCGCGAGCCGGCCATGGCGAAGGCCCGCGCCGACGGATACGCGACCGCCGCCAGCAAGGCTGATTTCTTCGAGCGTTGTGACGTGCTGTCGCTGCACATGCGCCTCGTCGATGCCACGCGCGGTATCGTCAAGGCCGAAGATCTCGCACGCATGAAGCCGACGGCGCTGCTGGTCAACACCAGCCGCGCGCCACTGATCGAGCCGAACGCGCTGGTCAATGCGCTACGCGCCGGGCGACCCGGCATGGCGGCGGTCGACGTTTACGAGAAGGAACCGCTGCGCGATGTCAACGATCCCCTGCTGAATATGGACAACGTGGTCTGCACGCCGCATCTCGGCTATGTCTCGCGCGACGAATACGAAATCCAGTTCACGGATATCTTTGATCAGATCACAGCCTACGCCGCCGGTTCACCCATCAACGTGGTCAACCCGAATGTGGTGGGGAGGGCGCGGCGGTAGTCTCTGCGCTCCCTCGCCCCGCTCTTGCGGGGTCGAGACGAGCGAAGCTCGCTCTTGGAGGGTTGGGGTGAGGGGCTCTCTCCGCCCGATGAGATTTTTCCGATAGACCTGTACCCCTCGCCCGGATTGCACTCCGTGCAATCCGACCTCTCCCGGCAGGCGGGGCGAGGTAAGAAGAACGCGCATACAAGACCGGCTCAAAAGTTCCTCGATTTGGCTGGTTTGCCATCGAGGATTTATGTACCGTTCGGGCAATCAGGCCATTTAGAAAGCAACAAGATGAGCGGCACTCACGATCACACCCATTCCCACGATCATTCTCATGACGATGCCGAGCGCTGGAAGCATGATGGCGTCCGCGTCATTCCCGGCAATCAGCTCGATCCCAACGTTCCCTCGACCGCCGGCATGGACCGCAAGGCCGCGATCAATTTCGCCCGCGTCGGCGCGCAGAAATTATGGGCGGGCACGGTTACCATTAAGCCCGACGCCAAGACCGGCGCCCATCATCACGGCCATCTCGAAAGCATCATCTATGTCGTGAAGGGCAAGGCGCGGATGCGCTGGGGCGAGCACCTGCAATTCACCGCGGAAGCCGGTCCCGGCGACTTCATCTTCGTGCCGCCTTACGTGCCGCATCAGGAGATCAACGCCAGCCCTGACGAGGTGCTGGAATGCGTGCTGGTGCGCTCGGACGGCGAGGCGGTGGCGATCAACCTCGACATCGAGCCGGTGGAAAAGCCGGAGACCGTGCTGTGGGTCGACCCGGTGCACCGCGATCCCGCTGAGAAGAAATAAGAAACAACAAACGCCGCCCTGGTGCGGATCGCGCGGGTGAATCCCATGAAGCTTGTTCGCTACGAGAGCGCGGGCCACGTCGCCACCATCACCATGGATCGCGCCTCGGCGCACAACGCGCTCAATAATGCGTTGTGTGACGAACTGCGCGAAGCCTGGCTCCGCTTTCACGAAAGCGACGACCGCGTTGCCGTGCTCGCATCGTCCGAAGAGAAATATTTTTCGGTCGGCGCCGACGTCAGGGATCTTCCCGTCAACATGTGGCACGCCGTGCCGGGCTTGGGAGTCGAACTGGACAAGCCTGTCATCGCCGCGACATCTGGCTGGGTCGTCGGCGGTGCCTTCGTGCTGGTCCAGATGGCCGACATGTGCGTGGCGTCGGAGACGACGCGCTTCATCTACCCCGAGGGCAAGATCGGCACCACCGCCGGCGGCGTCTCCTCGGTGATGGCGCGCATGCCGCACAAGATCGCGATGGAGTTTCTGCTGGTCGGCGAGGAAATGTCGGCGGAGCGCGCTTACCAGATCGGCTTCGTCAACAAGGTGGCCCCGAAGGGGCAGCATGTCGCGCTCGCCCAGGAGATGGCGGCCAAGATCGCCGCCAACGCGCCGCTGGTGGTGCGGGCGTTGAAAAAGCTCGCCCGCGAGTCCATGCCGAAGGGGCCGCTGGAAACGGTCGCCGACGTGCGCCGGCTGCTCGATGTCATCAGGGACAGCGATGACCTCAAGGAAGGCGTCAAGGCGTTCGCCGAAAAGCGCAAGCCCGAATTCAAGGGCAGGTAGCGGCCGTTCGCGGCCGGCTCCGGTGATCGCGTGTCGATTCGCCGTCTGAAAAATAATTTGAAAGGGATGTCGGACCCGTCCCCGTCCGTTCGTCCTAGGCCCGAACCCCGCGAAAAGGAGCCCACTTATGGCCAAAATGATCTTCGTCAACCTGCCGGTCAGCGATCTCGCCCGTTCGACTGCCTTCTATCAGGCGATCGGCGGCGAAAAGAACCCGCAGTTCTCCGACGATACGGCGTCCTGCATGGTTTTCTCCGAAACGATCTACGTCATGCTGCTGACGCACGACAAATATCGCCAGTTCACCTCGAAGAAGATCGCCGACGCCAAGGCCACCAGCCAGGTTCTGATCTGCCTTTCTGCCGACAGCCGCGATGCGGTGGACGACATGGTCCGCAAGGCGCAAAGCGCGGGCGGCGGTGCCGATCCGGGTCCGAAGCAGGATTACGGCTTCATGTATGGCCGCAGCTTCGAAGATCCCGATGGCCACCATTGGGAAGTGATGTGGATGG
This sequence comes from Bradyrhizobium sp. WYCCWR15520, assembly GCF_056174665.1. Lineage (NCBI taxonomy): Bacteria > Pseudomonadati > Pseudomonadota > Alphaproteobacteria > Hyphomicrobiales > Nitrobacteraceae > Bradyrhizobium > Bradyrhizobium sp. WYCCWR15520. The sequence continues at coordinate 200,209 of NZ_JBWBWM010000006.1, read as the reverse complement.
ATGTCGCGGCTGCAACCGCCGCACAGCCCGCTACCGCCTGACAATCGAACGCATCAGCAACCGGAGTTTATCCATGTCCAAGATTTCTCCCTGCTTGTGGTTCAACGGCGAGGCTGAGGAGGCTGCGAACCTCTATGTTTCACTGGTGCCGGATTCCCGGATCACGAAGATCCAGCGCAATCCGATCGACGGCCCTGCCGGAAAGGCCGGCACGGTGCTGGTGGTCGAATTCACGCTGGCCGGCCAGAGCTTCATGGCGCTGAACGGCGGCATGAAGCTGGAACATACGCACGCGGTCTCTTTCAAGATCGACTGTGCCGACCAGGCCGAGGTCGACCGGCTTTGGGATGCGCTGCTGGCGAATGGCGGCGAGCCCAGCAAATGTGGCTGGCTGAAGGATCGCTTCGGTGTTTCGTGGCAGATCGTGCCAAGTGCGCTGCCGACATATCTCGGTGGTTCGGATTCCGCCGGCGCGAAGCGGGCCATGCAGGCGCTGCTCGGGATGGTCAAGCTCGATGTTGAAGGCCTGAAGCGGGCGTATGAAGGAAAGAGCGCGGCGTAGGAGGATCGTAGGGTGGGTTAGCCGAAGGCGTAACCCACCGACGCGCGAAGAAAGAGGGTGGGTTACGCTGCGCTAACCCACCCTACAGGCCTACACGTTTTCCTAATAACTGATCCGCAACCCTATGCCGCCGTGAAGCGTGTTGCCGATCGGCTGCCGGCCGGCGGTGCCGTTGAGGAAGAGATCGGCGACCCAGCCCTTGGTGATGCGGAAGCCGAGCCGGCCGCCATATTCAAGCCAGCCCTGGTTGCCGATCGTAGGCACGATGGTGCCGTCACCGGTCACGCTGGCGACGATGCCGGATCGCGTCCCAAAGGATTGCACCCATCCGCCGTTGATGTTGGCCTCGACGCTCGAGCCGAACAGGTGCGTCCATTGTCCGCCGATCTTGATGAGGCTGGTGCGGTCGGTGCCCGTGGCGATCGAGGCGTCGAACGGATTGTACGCGGCCGCAGGGTCGGTATAGCCCTCCACCCGTTGCCACAGCTGCCAGACCTCGACGTAAGCTGCGGCCTCATCGCGCGGCGAAAACCGGCTCATCCAGCCGGCGCGGCCGTAGACGGCGTAGTTTTCGCTCGATGTCGAGCTTTCCAGCGATACTGCGCCGAGGCTGGTCGCATAGCTGCGCGAATAGCGCACCTTCTGGAACGGCGACAGGATGGTGCCGATATCGAAGAATGGCCGCGATGATCCCCAGTCGACAAAATCGTAGCGCAGCGCGAACGCGCCGATCGGCGCGCTGGTGACGTGATACCCGCCCTCATTGAATTGGGCGTAGGCGATACCAGCCAGCAGCGACAGATTGGGCGTCAGGTTCTTGCGACCGTGAATGCCGGCCGAGAACGAACCAGCCGAACCGAACGCGCTGATGCAATCATTGCAATTGACCTGCTCGTTGATCCCCAGCAGCACGTTGCCGAGCACGCGGTTGGTGATCATCTGGTTGAAGCGCTGCCCGGCGAGGTCGTTGATCGATCCGGCGCTCGAGCCGGGCGTGGCCAACGACGGTGCGTTGGTGCCAGGCGTCGGTGTCGGGCTTGGCGTCGGTGTAGGCGAAGCCGAAGGGCTCGGCGAGGGAGAGGGGCTCGGCGTGGGCGTCGGCGTGTAGCACTCGACGCATTCCTCCGTCGGAGTGGGCGAAGGCGACGGCGACTGTGCCCGCGCAGACGACGATGGCGCCTCGAGCAGCGACAGAAAGAGCGCTGCGGACAGCAGAAGGCCGCGGGGGAAGTTCGCCATTGTCAGCGCCCGCACAGCATGCCGGTGGGATCGCTGCCGTCGTCGACAATGGCCGGCGACGCTTATTGCGTGGTGCTGCAGAGTCCGGCCGCGGCGCCGCAGGTCGCGGCAAAGGTCCATGGCGGGCTGTTGGTCTTCTTGATAGTCGACCTGCCGCCGGCACCGCTGGAGGTGATGATGGCGGTGTCGCCGGGCCGCGTAAGCTGGATGCACTCAAAGCTGACCGTGCAGACCGAAGCCGCGCCGTCCCGCAAATTGACGATCGTCTGGCCGCGCTGCGAGAGAATATCGAGCGTGGTGCCGCGCACGCCGATGGTCGCCAGCGGCGTCGTGATCTTGTAGGCGGCCTTGTCCGATTGGCCAGTAACGAATCGGAACGCGCCCGAGGTCATGCGTATTGCGACCTCGCGGTAGTGATGCTCGTCGTCGAAAACGGTGCGGTCCAGCTTGAGCGTCGCATTGGGGCCGAGCGAGAGGTTGGTGCTGTCGGCCATCACCAGCCGCGTTGCGCTGTCGATCCCGGTGCGCACGGTCTCGTCGCGCAGCACCCCATCGCCAACCTTGATCTGGGTGGTCGAGGGGCCGGCCACGCGGAGCACTTCATTCTTGACGACGGCTGCTTCGCCGACGCGCGTTTGCGCGCACGCGGGAGCCGTCATCAACGCAGTCACCAGGCCAATTGCAGATAGCGAAGAAAAGCAGTTACAGAAATTCATTTCAAAAAACCGATCGATTTATCCCGACATCGTACCGGATCGCGCGCGCATGCGATGTGGCAGAATTATCACTTGTGCGGCTTACGCGCCGATCGATTAGTAATTGCGAAATCGAAATGCGTTCAATGCGATGGACATAAAAATCTGGAGTGGCCACACTCAATTTTGCCGCAATCTCTTTTGGTCCCTGATTCCAGCCAGATCGCCCGTGAAGCCAGCAACCCAATCACTTTCCGTTCTGCCAGGTTCGATGATGCGCACAGGCGTCATCGCGGGAGTCCTTTTTGTTCTTGCGCACTTCGCGATGCTGATTGGCGTCACTGCGCCGGAAAAATTCTACTTCGACGAAGTGCATTACGTTCCGGCGGCGCGCCAGATGCTCGAGCCTGTCATGCGAGAGCCGATGCTCAATCCGATGCATCCGCCGTTCGCCAAGCAGCTCATCGCGCTGTCGATCCATTCGTTCGGCGACGGGCCGTTGGGCTGGCGCTATCCAGCCGTGCTGTTCGGATCGCTCGCCATCGTCGCGGTGTATTTATGCGGCCTGGCGCTGTTCGCAGCGCAGGGGCCGGCCATCGCAGCGAGCCTGCTCGCCTTCTTCAACCAGATGCTGTTCGTGCAATCGCGGATCGCGATGCTGGATATTTTCGCGCTTACCTTCAGCCTGTTCGCGATCGCCGCGTTCATGCGTGGCTTTAGAAGAGAGCGGCCGCATCTGTGGTTCGCGCTTGCCGGGATCGGCTTCGGCTTGTCGGCCGGCTGCAAGTGGAGCGGGCTGTTCGTGCTCGCGGTCTGCATCGTCATCGTCGCCGCGATCCGCCTGATGCAAAGCTGGCGCACCCAGTTCGCCGACGCCCGGCCGGATGACTGGTACCGGCCCGATCTGTGGCCCGATTTCAGGTGGTGGCATTTCGCAATCTGTTTCGTGCTGATTCCGATCGCCGTCTATCTCGCGACCTTCATTCCGCTCTACGGATTTTCGGTGGCGAACATCCTGGAAGCGCAGCGGCGAATCTTTGGCGATAACACCACGACCGCGATCGCGGGTCACACCTATATGAGCTCATGGCCGTCCTGGCCGTTCCTGGTGCGCCCGGTCTGGTACCTCTTCGACAAAGTAGATGACGACCGGATTGCCGCCGTGGTCTTCCTCGGCAATCCGCTGATCCTGTGGCCGGCGCTGATCGCGGTCGCGATCTGTCTGCGCGACTGGATCGTGACGCGGCGGGTTGATGCCTTTCTGGTCCTGGCATTCTATTTCGGCCCGTACCTCGCATGGGCACTGCTGCCGCGAACGCTCGGCTTCATCTATTACTATCTTCCGGCGGCGACCACCGCGAGTCTTGCGCTGGTCTATGCCTTGAAACGCGGCAGCACGCCGGCATGGCTGCTATGGGCCTATGTCGGAATCGGTTTTGTTGGATTCGCCGCAATGTTGCCGATATCGGCCGCGTTCATAGGTACGTCGATGGCGACGTTCAGTCGCCTGATGATCTTCCAGAACTGGATTTGAGACTGTCGTTCGGCGCAGAACGCTTAACGATTGGTTACCCGAGTAGTCCACTTGTACGGGTCATGGGCTCGCCGTAGATTCGTCGCTGTATGAATCGCTCGAATCCCCGTTTAAAGGAACGAACGGCATGTGGGCCTTCTTTGAACGTCTGCTCGATTCATCGATGTTTGCGCCGCATGGAATATGCCTGCTGTGGGAACCCCAGCTGATCTGGCTCCATGTTGCCTCTGACGTCATCATCGCCGCTGCGTATTTCTCGATCCCAATCGCGCTTTCGATCTTCGTCTCGAAGCGCCGCGATGTCGATTTCGGCTGGGTCTTCTGGGCATTCGCGCTCTTCATCATGGCTTGCGGCGTCGGCCATGTGATGTCGATCATCACGCTCTGGTATCCGGTCTATGGCATCGAAGGCATCGTCAAGGCGATGACCGCTGCGGCGTCGATCGTGACGGCGGCGATGCTGTGGCCGCTGTTGCCGAAAGTGCTCGCGTTGCCTTCGCCGTCGCAGTTGCGGGCGGCCGAAATCGCTTTGGCTCAGGAAGGCATGTACCGGCGCGAAGCCGAGGACATGCTTCGGCAGTCGCAGAAGATGGAGGCGATCGGGCATCTGACCGGCGGTGTGGCGCACGATTTCAACAATCTGCTCACGATCATCAGCGGCAATCTCGAGATCGCCGATCGCTGCTTGCATTCGTGGAGCGATGCCACGCGCGAACGGCTGACACGGGTGATCGCCAACGCCGCGAACGGCGCGCAGCGCGCGGCGATGTTGACGCAGCGGTTGCTCGCATTCGCGCGCCGGCAGCCGCTCGATCCGAAACGGACCAACGTCAACCAGCTGATCGCCGGCATGTCGGATTTCTTCAGGCGGACGTTAGGTGAGACGATCGACCTTGAAGTCATCGGCGGCGCCGACCTCTGGCAGGTCGAGGTCGATCCCAGCCAGTTGGAGGCGGCGATTCTCAATCTCGTCGTGAATGCCAAGGACGCCATGAACGCCAAAATCTCGGGCGCGATGGCGGGCAGCGGCAGGCTGACGATCGAGACCAGCAATGTCTCCGTTGACGAGGGCTATCCGCAACGGAACGCAGGCGTGCCGCCGGGCGAATATGTGCTGATCGCGGTGAGCGATACCGGCGCAGGAATGCCGCGAGAAGTCCAGGAGAAGGCGTTCGATCCGTTCTTTACGACCAAGCAGCCGGGGCATGGCACCGGCCTCGGATTGAGTCAGGTCTACGGCTTCGTCAAGCAATCCGGCGGCGAGATCAAGATCTACAGCGAGGTTGGACATGGAACGGCAATCAGGATCTACCTGCCCCGTGCCGCTGCCGCACCCGAGATCGCCGGACAGGGCGAGGGCCCTCTTGTCGGCAGTTCGGGAAGCGAAACCGTCCTGGTGGTCGAGGACGAGTGCGATGTGAGATCGTATCTGGTCGAGACGCTGAAAGACCTGAACTACCGGGTTCGCGAGGCGGCGAACGGCGCGGCCGCGCTCGCCTTGTTCGATGCCAATCCGTTCCGGATCGATCTGTTACTGACCGACATCGTGATGCCCGGCCTCAATGGCCGCGAACTGGCCGACCAACTGCATCATCGCCAAGCCGGCCTGCGGGTCTTGTTCATGACCGGCTATTCGCGGGATGCGATCGTGCATCAGGGGCGGCTGGACCCCGGCGTGTCGCTGCTGCAGAAGCCGGTCACCCAGGCCTTGCTGGCGGCAAGGATCAGGGAAATCCTCGACAAGTCGTAGATCGACGGGTCGGAGCGTTGCGCCTTGGCGATTTGTATCCGCCAATAGAAAATCCGCCTGCCGCAGGTGGCAGGCGGATCGATTTTACAAGACCTCACTTCGCGGCGGTCTTGGTGTCCATGTTGACGACCTGAACGCGGCGGTTGGTCGGGTCCATCGGCGCATTCGCATCCTTCGGCTTGGTCTTGCCATAGCCGACGGTCACGAGATTGGCGCCAGCGATGCCGTACTTCTCGGTCAGGTATCGCTTGATCGTATCGGCCCGGCGCTCGGAAAGATCCTGGTTATACGCCTCGCCGCCGATCGCATCGGTATGACCGGCGACCACGAAGGTCGAACCCTTCAGGGTCGAATCGGACAGCGCCTTGCCGAGTTCCTGCACGGCGGAAACCGAATTCTTGCTGATATCGGCCGAGTTGTAGTCGAACTGGATTTCGAGATCGATCTTCGGCTTGCTCGCGGCAAGTTCCGCGATTTCCTGGCGCTCGCCGAGTGACAGCGACCGGGTCTTGCGGTTGCGGAGCGAGTCGACGAAGTTGGTTTCCTTGGCCTTTGCGGCAACGTCCACCGGCTGCTGCGGGCCGGTCGAGAGGCCGCGGGTCACGCCGGCCTTCGGCTTCAGGGCGTCCAGAATTTTGTCAGCCGAGACGGTGTCGCCGGCGACAGCGACGCCCGCCGTCATCGATAGCGCGGCGCCGATGGTCATGATGGAAACAAAGCGGGTCATTGTCTTAATCCTCAGTTGTTAACGCCTGCAAACCGGCGTGCATGACGTTTTGATGCTGCGAGGATAGGACGGGTTCAAAGCGGGCAATGTGACTCAGATCACATTGGCTAACGCCGGCTTTCTGTAGGGAGCGTACTTTTCAATAGGCGCTGCAAGGCGTTGAAGGCCGCGCAAGGTCGCCTTGCTTGCCGTCGTGTTGTCTGCGGATCGATTCATCCGACGTTGCTTGAGTGATTTGAGTCACGCGTCGATCGGCGGAACGGGTCGCTGATTTTTCCAAAGACACTACTCCGGCAAAGCTTCCGGCAAGTCGAGACCACGCGTGCTCGAAGCATGGCGGTCCCAACGCCCTGCAGCACGTAGTTCTACGGTGCGCGGCGTGTCATCCAGCCAGTTGAGTCAATTGCGCTGTCGATTTCAGCAAAGAAAAAAGATGGACCGTCGCGTCAGCGCCGATCTGTGGACAACAAAACGGCCAGATGCGCTTCTAGCAGAACGACTCACAAAAAATCCGAATACAAATCGTTCGGCGCAACCAAACGGACGGGGCGGGTGTTACAGTCAGTCAAGCGTCAGCGTGAGTATCAGGGTTATCGCACCAGCGCGTCGGAGCCTGCCGGTTCCGGAAGTTCAATGCCAACACTGATCGGCGCGGCGATGATCGCCGCTGCAATTTTGCTGTCGACGCTGATCAACGCGCTCGGCGGCCGCTATGTCGGGTTCGAAAGCCCGACGGAGGAAAGCGCGTGGCTGGTCGATCGTCTCACCGGCCAGGTCTACAAATGCCATGCGCCCCAGCCGGGTCGCGCCTCCTGCGAGGCCGAGATCGCAACCGGCAGCGTGGGAGAGCGGCAGAAGCGGTGAGGTGAGTTCGCACCGCGAGGCGGCGATCGGGGAACCCGGGACTCCCAAGGCGCGCGAATCCCGATACATTGCCGCGCGATGCTCCGCGCGACCGAACCCCGTTCCCTGACCAAGCTTGAGGCCCGGCGAATCTGGCTGCAGGCTCAGCGGCTCGATACCAGCGAGCCGTTCGGCGCCGGACCGGCCGCGGTTGCGGCGGCGGTGGATCATCTCGGCTACGTGCAGATCGACACCATCCACGTCATCGAGCGTTCTCATCATCACATTCTCTATAGCCGCATCCCGGCTTACACCCGCGCCGACCTGCGCCAGGCGCAGAGCGTCGACAAAAGCGTGTTCGAGTACTGGACGCACGCGCTGTCCTATGTGCCGGCGAAGGATTTTCGCTTTTTCGTTCCGGCGATGCGGGAGCACCGGCGCGAGGGTCACCGCTGGTTTGCGTCCGTCAAGCCTGAGGACACCCGCAAGGTGATGCGGCTGTTGCGGCGCGACGGCCCGCTGACCATCCGCGACATCGAGGACGACGTTCTGACCGAGAAGGAACATCTGTGGCAGAGCCGCAAACCCTCGAAGCGGGCGCTGCAGCTTGCCTTCTACACCGGCGAGGTGACGATTTCCGAACGCAACGGTATGCTCAAGACCTATGAGCTGATGGCGCGGCACTTCGGCTGGGACAAGCCGCCGAAGCCGGCAAGGTCGGCGGAAATCACCGCCTATCTGCTCGAGCGCGCGTTGCGCTCCCAAGGCGTCGTCAGCCTGGATTCCATCTGCCATCTCGACGCGCCGAGCAAGCCCGCGGTGCGGCGGCTGATCGAGGCGCGGGTGCGGCGCAAGGAACTGGTGCCGGTCGCGCTCGAAGGCGCCGGCAAGCAGGAACATTGGGCCCGGCCGGAAGTGCTGGAGGCGAAGCTGTCAGTGGAGGCCGGTAATGGCCCGGTGCACATTCTCTCGCCGTTCGATCCGCTTGTTATCCAGCGCAAGCGTACCGAATTGTTCTTCGACTACGGCCACCGCTTCGAAGCCTATGTGCCGAAAGAGAAACGCCTGTTCGGCTATTTCGCGCTTCCCGTGCTGGTCGGCGAAGACATCGTCGCCGCGATCGATATCAAGACCGATCGCCAGAACAAGAAGCTGCTGATGCAGAAATGGAGCTGGGTCGGCAAGGGCGCGGCGAGGGCGGCACGCAAGGACTACAAGCGCCGCATCGAGGAAGAGCTGCACCGCTTCCAGCGGTTTCAGTTAGCGGACTAGGGTTTCCGTTTAGGAACCCGCCGCTGCCGGGTTTGTTAGTTCCATGCTGCAAAGCCGCCGGGGAGGCGACATGGACAAGGACAAGTCAATTCTGGAAAAATTCACCGACACGGTGAAGGAAATCGCCAGCACCGCGACGGAAGCCGCGAGCCAGGCGTTGAAGACCGATGAGGCGGGCTTGAAGCCTGACGAACGCGCGGCGGTCTATGTCCCCCTCGCTGCCGATGGCCTCGTTTCCGATCCCCTGATGGCGCCGCCGGTTGCAGCCGCGCCCGAGCGTCGGAAGCGCACGGCGAAGAAGCGGAGCAGTGCGCCGGCAGCTAGGGCGAGGAAAGCCGGCGCTGCCAAGGCACGAACTGCCAAGGTTCGAAATGCGAAGGCTTCCTCTGCCAAGACTCGAACCGCAAAAAAGGCGACGAAAAGGTCGGCCGCCGGGAAATCGAGCAACCAAAAATCAAGGCCTGCGAGCAAGACCGCGAGAGGCCCGAAGAAGACCACAGCAAAGAAGAAGCGCCAGAAAGCTCGACGTGCCTGATGCGGGCGGGTCGAGGGTAGCGAAAGCCGTGGAGTGCAGCGATCCAGGGAGCCTCGCGCGGGCTGAGGGCTCCGTCCCCCGAGATTTATTGGGCAGATCTGGACTAAGCATCGAGCCGGCCCGGGAGGCATCTCTCCGGAAAGCAATTACCTCTTAACTTAACTTTCCTTCACGAATTCATGATCAGTGACGAATGTTGACAATCGTCAGTGAGCATTCGATACTCTTCACCAGATCCTGCGATGGAGAGTCCGATGTTCGCCCGTTCCGTTTTCTCTAGCTATTACAGGCTGTTGACGGGAGCTTCGTTGGCGTTTGCGGTATTCGCGTTGGCCGGCTGCAATGAAAAGGCGGCGGAAACGGCCGTTCCGGGCCGTCCGGTTCTGGTCGCGACCGTGAAATACGCGGCTGAGACCCCGGAACGCAGCTTCGTCGGCACCATCCGGCCCAGGATCGAAACCGACATGGGTTTCCGCGTCCCCGGCAAGGTCGCCCGGCGCCTGGTCGAGGTCGGTCAGACCGTGGATGTGGGCCAGCCGCTCGCCACCCTCGATGAAGTCGATCTGAAGCTGCAGGCCGAGCAGGCCGAGGCTGAATTCCGCGCCGCTACCGGTGTGCTGGCTCAGGCGAGCGCCTCCGAACAGCGCGCCAAGGATCTGCGCGCCAAGGGCTGGACGACGGATGCGCAGATGGACCAGAGCCGCGCGGCCGCCGATGAGGCGAGGGCGCGCTATAACCGCGCCGAGCGGCAGGTCGAACTTACCAAGAACTCACTTTCTTACGCGACGCTCCTCGCCGATACCCGCGGCGTCGTCACCGCAACCTTGATCGAACCGGGCCAGGTCGTGGCTTCCGGCCAGACCGCGATCCGTGTTGCGCGCTTTGCCGAAAAGGAGGCCGTGGTCGCGATCCCCGAGACGCTGGTCGGCCGCGCCAAGTCCGGCACCGCCAGCGTGACGCTGTGGTCGGACTCGGAAAAGAAATACACCGCGAAATTGCGCGAGATCGCGCCGTCGGCCGATCCGGCGACGCGGACCTATCTCGCCAAGTTCTCGCTGCCTGAGGCCGACGACAAGGTCTCGCTCGGCATGACCGCGACGCTGACGCTGGCGGATGCCGCCACCGAGCGCGTGGCAAAGCTGCCGCTGTCGGCGCTGTTCAGCCAGGGCAGTAATCCCTCGCTCTATACCGTCGACGATGCCGGCGCGGTGAAGCTGCAGCCGGTCATTGTGAAATCCTACGAGAGCAATTCGGTCGTGATCTCCGGCGGCGTCAGCGATGGCGCCAAGGTGGTCGCGCTCGGCGTGCAGAAGCTCGATCCGGCCCAGAAGGTCCGGGTGGTGTCGTCGCTGTCGTTCTAGTCCCGTCAATTAACCGGCGTCATTGCGAGGAGCGAAGGGACGAAGCAATCCATAGCGCCACAAGCGGATAGGTGGATTGCTTCGCTTCGCTCGCAATGACGGTGGAATCAGATTTCGAAGCTGGAGAGTGATATGAAGCGCTTCAATCTCTCGGGCTGGGCGGTGAGCCATCCGACCCTGATCCTGTTTTTGATGATCGTGCTGGGTGCTGCCGGTTTCTTCTCCTATGAGCGGCTCGGCCGCGCCGAGGATCCGTTCTTCACGGTCAAGGTGGTCAACGTCTCGGCGATTTGGCCGGGCGCGACCGCGCAGGAGATGCAGACCCAGGTCGCTGATCCCATCGAGAAGAAGCTGCAGGAACTGCCGTTCTTCGAGAAGGTGCAGACCTATTCGAAGCCCTCGTTCACGGCGATGCAGGTCACGTTCAAGGATTCGACCCCGCCGAAGGACGTGCCCTACCTGTTCTATCTCTTGCGCAAGAAGCTTGCCGACGTGCAGGGCCAGTTGCCCGCCGGCCTGCTCGGCCCGAACGTCAACGACGAATTCTCCGACGTCGATTCCATTCTCTATATGATGACCGGCGACGGCGCCGACTATGCGCAGTTGAAGAAGACGGCTGAGGGCATGCGCCAGCGGCTGTTGAAGGTCACGGGTGTCACCAAGGTCAATCTCTACGGCACCCAGGACGAGCGCATCTTCGTCGAGTTCTCGCATGCCAAGCTGGCGACGCTCGGCATCACGCCGCAGGCGCTGTTCGATTCGTTGGCCAAGCAGAACAACGTCACGCCAGCCGGCACGGTGGAAACCTCCTCGCAGCGCGTGCCGCTGCGCGTCACCGGCGCGCTCGACGGCGCCAAGGCGGTCGCGGAAACTCCGGTCGAAAGCAATGGCCGCGTGTTCCGGCTCGGCGATATCGCCACCGTCACCCACGGCTTCGTCGATCCGCCCACCTTCGTCGCCCGCCAAGAAGGCAAGCCCGCGATCGGCATCGGCGTGGTCACCGCCAAGGGCGCCAACATCCTCGAACTCGGCAAGGACGTCGAGAAGGCGACCAACGAATTCATGAAGGCCGTGCCGCAGGGCATCGAGGTCGAGCAGATTGCCGATCAGCCGAAGGTGGTCGAGCGCGCGGTCGGCGAGTTCGTGCATTCCTTCGTCGAGGCGCTGGCGATCGTGCTGTTCGTCTCCTTCGTCGCGCTCGGCTGGCGCACCGGTATCGTGGTCGCGATGTCGGTGCCGCTGGTGCTCGCCATCGTCTTCATCGTCATGAACGCGATGTCGATCGACCTGCACCGCATCACGCTCGGCGCGCTGATCATCGCGCTCGGCCTATTGGTCGACGACGCCATCATCGCGGTGGAGATGATGGTGGTGAAAATGGAACAGGGCTGGGACCGCGTCCGCGCGGCGTCCTTTGCCTGGGAATCAACTGCGTTTCCGATGCTCACGGGGACGCTGGTCACGGCCGCTGGCTTCCTCCCCATCGGCTTTGCCAATTCGGCGGTCGGCGAATATGCCGGCGGCATCTTCTGGATCGTGGCGATCTCGCTGGTCGCTTCCTGGTTCGTCGCGGTGATCTTCACGCCCTATATCGGCGTCAAGCTGCTGCCCAATATCGCTGTGCATCACAACCACGATCCGCATGCGATCTACGAGACGCGCATGTATCGCGGCCTGCGCGCTGTGGTGCAGTGGTGCGTCGATCACCGGATCAAAGTGGTTGCGGCCACCGTTGGCGTGTTCGCTCTTTCGATCGTCGGCTTCGGTCAGGTCCAGCAGCAGTTCTTCCCGCTCTCCGAACGGCCTGAGCTGTTCCTGCAGTTGCGCCTGCCGGAAGGCACCGCCTTCAATGTCACGGAAAAATCCGTGAAGAAGGCCGAGACGCTGCTCAAGGACGACAAGGATATCGCGACCTATACCTCCTATGTTGGTCAGGGTTCACCGCGCTTCTGGCTCGGCCTCAATCCGCAACTGCCGAACGAGGCCTTTGCCGAAATCGTGATTGTCTCGAAGGACGTCGAGGCCCGCGAGCGCATCAAGGCGCGGCTGGAGAAGGCGGTTTCCGAGGGCGAGTTGAGCGAAGCGCGCGTGCGCATCGATCGCTTCAACTTCGGCCCGCCGGTCGGCTTCCCCGTGCAGTTCCGCGTCATCGGCCCCGACGCCAATACCGTTCGCGACATCGCCTACAAGGTGCGCGACGTCATGAAGCAGAATCCCAACGTCGTGGAGCCGCAGCTCGATTGGAACGAGCAGTCGCCTTACCTCAAGCTCGTCGTCGATCAGGACCGCGCCCGCGCGCTCGGCCTCACGCCGCAGGACGTCTCGCAGGCGCTTGCCATGCTGATCTCGGGCGCGCAGGTCACGACCATCCGCGACGGCATCGAGAAGGTCGGCGTGGTCGCCCGCGCGATCCCGTCCGAACGGCTCGATCTCAAGAGCGTCGGCGACCTCACCGTGACCTCGCGCAACGGCGTCGCCGTGCCGCTGCAGCAGATCGCCAAGATCGAATATTCCCATGAGGAGCCGATCATGTGGCGGCGTAACCGCGACATGGCGATCACGGTGCGCACCGACGTCGTCGACGGTGTCCAGGCACCCGACGTCACCAACCAGATCTGGCCGAAGCTGAAGGAAATCCGCGACCATCTCGAGCCGGCCTACCGGATCGAGCCGGGCGGCGCGTTCGAGGAATCCGCCAAGGGCAATGCCTCGATCTTCGTGCTGTTTCCGCTGATGGTCATGGTGATGCTGACGCTGCTGATGATCCAGTTGCAGAGCTTCTCGCGCCTGATCCTGGTGTTCCTCACCGCGCCGCTCGGCATCGTCGGCGCTTCGCTCGGCCTCAACGTCGCCAACCAGCCGTTTGGCTTCGTGGCGCTGCTCGGGCTGATCGCGCTGGCCGGTATGATCATGCGGAACGCCGTGATCCTGGTCGATCAGATCGAGGCGGATGTTTCTCAGGGCTTGACGCGCAAGGAAGCCATCGTCGAAGCCACCGTCCGCCGTGCCCGCCCGGTGGTGCTGACCGCGCTGGCAGCGATTCTGGCCATGATTCCGCTGTCCCGCTCCGCTTTCTGGGGGCCGATGGCGATCACCATCATGGGCGGGTTGTTTGTTGCAACCTTCCTGACCTTGCTGTACCTGCCGGGTCTTTACGCCCTCTGGTTCAGGAAGAGCCTGGAGGAAAGCGGCCAGGCCGAGCAACCTGATCTTGCGGCGCAGCATGAGGCCAAGTTGCATCCGAAAGGACCACACGCGATTCCGCTTGCCGACGCCGCAGAATAATTGAACATTGAGAGCTGACATGACGCTTATTTCTGAACACGTCGAGACGGATACCCGGGAAAAGATTCTCGTGGTGGCGGAGCGTCTGTTCAGGCAGATGGGCTACCAGAAGACGACGGTCGCCGACATCGCCAAGGAACTGCGGATGAGCCCCGCCAACGTCTATCGCTTCTTCGATTCGAAGAAGTCGATCCACGAGGGCGTGGCTCGCACGCTGATGGGCGAGGTCGAGGTCGAGGCGCGGCGGATCGCAGCCCAGCCCGGTCCGGCGAAACCTCGCTTGCGCGAGTTGCTCAAGACCATCAATCGGATGAACACCGAGCGCTATGTCGGCGATTCCAAGCTGCACGAGATGGTCGAGATCGCGATGGAGGAGGATTGGGACGTCTGTGTCGTCCATATTGAATGCGTTACAGGTATCATCGGCCAGGTGATCGCACAGGGCGTGGCGTCCGGCGAGTTTGAGGCGCCCGACCTGCCGTTGGCGGCGCTCTGCACCTGCACCGGCATGGTCCGCTTTTTCCACCCGCAGATGATCGCGCAGGCCGTCAACAAGCCCAGCGCAACGATCGACCAGATGATCGATTTCCTTTTCCGGGCTCTTGAGCCGCGCAAGGCGAATTAAGCTCTTCGCCACTTGACTCCGTCGTCATTGCGAGCGAAGCGAAGCAATCCACTGGCTCCGCGCGACGCGGCCTGGATTGCTTCGTCGCTATTTCGCTCCTCGCAATGACGGAAGAGTCCCGGCGTGACGACCAAAGACCTGCACTTTTACGAGCCGAAGAACGGCCACGGCCTCAAGCACGATCCCTTCAACGCCATCATCGCCCCGCGCCCGATCGGCTGGATTTCCTCGCGCGACGGCAGCGGCAACGTCAATCTGGCGCCCTACAGCTTCTTCAACGCCTTCTGCTACGTGCCGCCGATCATCGGCTTCTCCTCGACCAATTGGAAGGACAGCGCGGGCAATATCCAGGACACCGGCGAGTTCGTCTGGAACCTCGCCACCATGGATCTGGCGAAGCAGATGAACGCGACAGCGGCGCACGTTGCCCGCGACGTCGATGAGTTCAAGATCGCAGGGCTCACGGCCGCGCCCTGCAAGCTCGTCAACGTGCCCCGAGTGGCGGAAAGCCCTGTGGCCTTCGAGTGCAAGCTGACGCAGATACTCCAGTTGCAGGGCAAGGACGGCGAGAAGGCGCAGGCCTGGGTGACGTTCGGCGAAGTCGTCGCGGTCCACATCGACAAGGCCTTCATCAAGGACGGCGTCTACCAGACCGGGCTGGCCCATCCGATCGTCCGCGCCGGCCGCCGGGGCGATTATTTCGAGATCAAGCCGGAAAACATGTTCGAGATGATCCGGCCGGATTGATCTTTCTTCTCCCTTACCCGGGTTACGCTTCGCTACACCCGGGCTACGCTTCTGAACCGACGGCTGCAGGGAACTCCGGCCCGTCGAAATCTTTATCGTCCGTATTTGGGAGATTGCCGATGATCCGCTGGTTTGCCGGGCTGTTTCTGCTCGCCTGCTTCGCCGCGCCGGCCGTTGCCGGCCCCGACGCGGCAGCTATCAACAACGCGGAATTCAAGGGCAAGCTGCCGGCCAACGGCAAGATCGATCCCGTCATCGTCAAGGCTCAGGTGCTGCTCGACCGCGCCAATTTCTCCCCGGGCGAGATCGACGGCAAGCTTGGCGAGAATGCCCAGAAAGCCCTGAAGGCGTTTGCCGAATCCAAAGGCCTGGCCGTAGGCAAGCAGCCCCTGACTTCCGAAATCTGGGCCGCTTTGCTTGCCACCGGTTCGGATCCGGTCGTCGTCGATTACAAGATCGCGGACAAGGACGTCAAAGGCCCGTTCCTGAAGAAGCTTCCTGAGAAGATGGAAGACCTGAAAGACCTCAAGTCGCTGGACTACACCAGCCCGCGGGAAGCCCTCGCCGAAAAGTTTCACATGAGCGAAGCGCTGCTCGCAGCTCTTAATCCCGGCAAGAAATTCGACGAGGCCGGACAAACGATCGCGGTGGTCAACGTCCCGGCCAAGGAGGGCAAGCCGGCCGTGACGCGTGTCGAGGTCGACAAGGCGTCTCAAACCGTCAAAGCCTTCGCGAACTCCGAACTGATCGCATTTTTTCCCGCGACCGTGGGCAGCGAGGAGAAGCCGAGCCCCGGCGGCGTCCTCAAGGTGATCTCGATCGATGCAAATCCGTATTACCGGTACAATCCGGATTACAAGTTCAAGGGAGTCAAATCCAAACGAGCCTTCAAGATCAGGCCCGGCCCCAATAATCCCGTCGGGTCGCAATGGATCGGACTTTCAGAGGAAGGATATGGCATTCACGGGACGCCCAACCCGTCTAAAGTCAGCAAGTCAGAGTCCAATGGCTGCGTGCGCCTCACCAACTGGGACGCCGACAGGCTGGCAATGCTCCTGAAGAAGGGCACCGAGGTGGCGTTCATCGAACGCGAGGCGGCCAACAGGAAGTGATTTCTCTGTCGCCACCAACCATCATTTGCAATAGCACGTGCGAATGGTGAAGATGCCGCCATGTCGTTCGCTTCCATAAGACGAAGCACTCGCAGCCTCTACGAGGGCGCGACGCCGGAGGGCGTCCGTTTTCGCTATGCGCTGCTGGTGTTCGATATCGTAACTGTCTTGTTCATCATCGCGACGTCGTTCCTGCCTTCGAATGAAATCACCGAAACGTTCGACGTTCTGTTCGGGGTCGTTATCCTTGCGGATTTTTCCGCGCGATTGCTGGTCAGCCGGCATCGGCTGCGCGAATTCACCCGCTTCTCGACCTGGACGGACATCGTCGCGATCATATCATTCCTGGCGCCGCTTGCGGGAGAAGCCGGCGGCTTTCTTCGCGTGCTCAGGACGCTGCGATTGTTGCGCGACTACCAGATGCTGGCGCGTCTGCGCGAAGACAGCAATTTCTTCCGGCGCAATGAGGAAGTCATCTTTGCGGTCACCAACCTCGCGGTATTCATCTTCGTGATGACTGCGATCGTTTACGAGACGCAGAAGTTTCGCAATCCACAGATTGCGAACTATGCGGACGCGCTGTACTTCACGGTGACCGCGCTGACGACGACCGGCTTTGGCGACATTACCCTGTCGGGAACGGCCGGCCGCATGATTACGGTCGTCATCATGATTTTCGGCGTGACCCTGTTTTTCAATCTCGCCCGCGCGCTGCTGACCCCGCACAAGGTGCGGTTTTCCTGCCCCACCTGCGGATTGCAGCGTCACGACAGCGATGCGGTCCACTGCAAGGCATGCGGCAACGTGCTCAATATTCCCGACGAAGGTTTGACGTAGCGCAGCGACCGGATCAATTGTCCGTGGCGAATGCGTCGTAAACCAGCTTCTTGAAGGCGGGCAGGATGCGGCCCCGTTCGTTCTGGGTCTGCTCCAGCATGATGTAGATCATGTTCAGGTGAGGATCGACCCCGAAATAGGTGCCGCTGCCGCTATCCCATTTGAGTTCGCCGATTGAACCCGGCGGCGGCGGTTTGGCGTTTCCCGGATCGGTGCGTACCGCAAGACCATAACCGTAGCCGAAGCCATCGCCGGGAAAGTAGAAATAATCCCGCGCAACGCCGGACGTCGGCCCGACATGGTCAGATGTCATCGCCCTGAACGCCGCTGGGCTGAGGTAGCGTTTGCCGTCGAACTCCCCGCCGTTGAGGATCATCTGGGCAAAGCGCGCATAGTCGTTCAAGGTCGAGACCAACCCGCCGCCGCCGGACTCCCATTCGGGATGGGCGCGCCGTTCAGCCTCTGAATCCTTCAGGATGGTGTCGTTCGGCAGCGGCTCCGCCATCCGGGCGTGTTCGCCGGCGCTTTCGAGAACGTATTTGGTGCTGGTCATGCCGAGCGGATCGAAGATGTGCTGCTTCTCGAATTGATAGAGCGTCTGTCCGGATACGATCTCGATGATGCGGCCGAGCACATCGGTCGAATGGCCGTAGCGCCAAAGCGTGCCGGGCTGTCTTGCCAGCGGCAACCTGGCGATGCGCTCTGCAAACACCTTGTTGTTGTACCTGCCGTCGAAAAGGCCGGAGTCCTTATACGCTTTGTCGATCAGCTTGCCGCCGATGTAGTCGTAGGTGATGCCCGAGGTATGGCGCAGCAGGTCCTCGATCGTCACCGGCCGGTCCGGCGGGACAAGTTTCAGAAAGGGCGTCCCGTCAGCCGCGGCGGACGCCACTCCAACCTTGACGTCGGCAAATGCCGGAATGAATTTTGAGGCGGAGTCGGCGAGCGAGAGCTTGCCTGCGTCGATCAGCATCATGGCCGCGACGCTGGTGATCGGCTTCGTCATCGAATGAAGCGCAAAGATCGTGTCTGATGACATCGGAGCTTTGGTCTCGACATCCTGGACGCCGAAACATTTCAGATAGTCCGGCCTGCCGTGCTGCTGGATCAATATGACGGCGCCCGGCAGCTTTCCGGTCGCGACCTCATTGTTGAAAAATTCAGTGATGCGCTCGAGCTTGTCTAGAGACGGCGCGGGGATGCTGGCCGCCTGGTTGGCCGCAGCCGTGCTGGTCCACATCGCCAACGACAAGACCGCGGCAAGGAGCCGTCCGGCGCGCGATCCCGCGGTGCAGCGCAATGTCTGTCGCATCGGCGTTTTCATTTTGTTGTCCCGCGGGGAGGATTTGCCGGAGAGTTCGACGAACCGGCGAATGACTAGCATGTCGCCCGCCTGATAGCCACGTGGGCAATTGCCCCAAGCGACGACGGAGGCTTTCTCCCGGACAGACTCTCGTTTGGACGAGGTGTTGCCATGATCGACTGCGAGCTTCATTAGGCGAGCCCGAATCCGAAGCGGCTCTCGCAACCGGACGCAGTCCGGATTAACCTCAAGTTGCCAGGCCGGATCAACGGCCGGCAAACACATTTGGGAGGACTCGATGACGCGCCATGAGGAGTGCGATTCAGAAGCCACGATCTCGCGACGAACGCTTGTCCAGGGCTTGGCGGCATGTGCAGGCGCCGCCGCCACCGGGATAGGCAGCGCATTGGCCCAGACCGGCCCCGTGGCGCCGCCGTCGACAGTCACCAGCCCGCCGCGCGATTTCAGTCCGCGCGGCGCCCCGACAACCTATTTCTGGGATCCCGACATCATTGCCGTCGACCCGTCCTTCAACGACCTCGCTCAGCCCAACACCGCGATCAAGCGTCTCCATACCGGACTGTTGTGGGCGGAAGGCCCGGCCTGGAGCTCGCAGGGGCGCTATTTGCTGTGGAGCGACATTCCCAATAACAGGCAGATGCGATGGTCGGAGGACGACGGTCACGTCAGCGTCTTCCGCACGCCGTCCAACAACAGTAACGGCAACTCGTTCGACTTCCAGGGGCGACAGCTTTCCTGCGAACATCTCACCCGGCGCGTGGTGCGCTACGAGCACGACGGCACCGCGACCGTGCTGGCCGATTCCTACAATGGCAAGAAGCTGAACTCGCCGAACGACGTCGTCGCCCATCCGGATGGCAGCTACTGGTTCACCGATCCGCCCTATGGCGGCCAGCTCTACGAGGGCGAGCCCGACGTTGCTGGAGGACCGAGCAATTCCGCCGGCAAGCTCAATCCAAGGATCGGCCAGCCAGCCGGCTTCGTGCCGGGCAAGCGCGAGCTGCCGACCAATTGCTATCGCATCGATCCGTCCGGCCGCATCGATCTCGTCGTCACCGAGGAGCAGGTGCCCGATCCCAACGGCCTCTGCTTCTCGCCCGACTATAAGAAGCTTTACGTTGCGAGCACCGGCAAGGGGCCGGGTGATACCGGTCCGGGCGGCAAGGGCGAGATGTTCGTGTTCGATGTCGGCACCGACAACAAGCTCAGCAACCACAAGCGGTTCAGCGACTTCATGGTCGATGGCGTGAAATGCGGACCGGACGGCGTGCGCTGCGACGTCAACGGCAATGTCTGGTGCTCCAGCAATGCCGGCCGCGCGGTCGGCTATAGCGGCGTCACGGTGTGGTCGCCGGATGGCAAGCTGATCGGTCGCATCCGCCTGCCCGAAGTGTGCGGCAACATCTGCTTCGGCGGACCGAAACGCAATCGCCTGTTCATGGCTGCGAGCCAGTCGCTCTACGCCGTGTACACGGCAACGCAGGGTGCCGGACCGGGCTGAGTGGTTCTTGGTTCAATTTTGCGATCGGGCACCGGCGCGAGCCGGAGGCCCGATCGTTCGAAGCGATTGCTCGCAACGGCGGGGTGGAGCAGCTGCCGCGGGGTTGTCTCGCTAGTCGATCCACGGCGATTCATTAGGATTTGTCACAAATAGGCAACTGGCAGCCAACCGTTCGGGCAAAAGCTGGGCGCCCTTAAACCTCGCTTTGATGACGCGCGATGCACCTTCCCTCCAAAGAAGGGGAAGGCTCGTATACCAATGCCCATATTCAAATATTTTACCGTCGTCGGATCGACGCTGCTCGTATTCCTGTTTGTTTCGAACGCTTACCTCACTGACAACGAAAGCAATTTGCGGTTCGACGGATCGCTCTATGGCAGCGCCCTTTATGCGCCGCGCGTCGAAGAGACCCGGACGACGGCGGAGCTTCGCTTTACCCGCGACGTGACGCCGGCCGTTCGCGTTAGGGAAGTGTTTGCCGTGTTCGTCCCCAACGAACGACAACGCCACAAGCGCGACTCGTAAGAAGTTCGCCCGCTGGTCGGGCCGGCGCCGCCGCAGGACCATCCTGCAACGTCCGTCTTCAACCGCCGGATAATGCAAGTCGTGCTGGAACGGGTCCGGGACATCAGCCGTTATCTCCCGGTTTATCAATTTCGCTTCATTCCGGGCGCTAACGGCCCCGAATTCCGAGCTTTTCAGCTAGAATGAACTGCGTTTGGCCAGGTGAGGCGCGGTGTCGCGCCCCGATCATGAGGAGGTCGCCATGAGCTTCCGCCGCGATTTCATCAGCAAGCCGATCTTCGCTTTCGCGCGCGGCGCCATGCCCGCGATGTCCGATACCGAACGCGAGGCGCTGGAGGCGGGCGATGTCTGGTGGGATGCCGACCTCTTCACCGGCAATCCCGACTGGTCGAAATTGCTGGCTGTTGCGCCGGCCACTTTGACTGATGAAGAAAAAGCCTTCCTCAACGGCCCGGTCGACGAGCTCTGCGCCATGCTCGACGAGTGGAAAATCAATTGGGAATGGCGCGATCTGCCGCCGGCGGCGTGGGCCTTCATCAAGCGCCACAAATTCTTCGGCATGATCATTCCGAAAGAATTTGGTGGACTCGGCTTCTCGCCCTATGCGCATTCGGAAGTGGTGCGCAAGCTCTCCTCGCGATCACTGACCGCAGCGGTCACCGTAATGGTGCCGAACTCGCTTGGACCCGGCGAACTATTGATGCGCTTCGGCACCACGGAGCAGCAGCAGCGATGGCTGCCGCGCCTTGCCGAAGGCACCGACATTCCCTGCTTCGGGCTGACCAGCCCGGAAGCCGGCTCCGATGCGGCCTCGATGGTCGACACCGGCATCATCTGCAAAGGCAATTTCGAGGGGCGTGAAGTGCTGGGCCTGCGGCTCAACTGGCACAAGCGCTACATCACGCTCGGTCCCGTCGCGACGCTGCTCGGTCTCGCCTTCAAGGCCTATGACCCCGATCATCTCGTAGGCACCGAGGAAGAACTCGGCATTACCGTCGCGCTGATCCCGACCGATCTGCCCGGCGTCGACATTGGCCGCCGCCATCTGCCGGCGATGCAGGTGTTCCAGAACGGCCCAAACTGGGGCCGCGATGTCTTCATTCCCATGGACTACATCATCGGCGGGCAGGAGCGCCTCGGGCAGGGCTGGAAGATGCTGATGACGGCGCTCGCCGCCGGCCGCGGCATCTCGCTGCCGTCGCTGTCGGCGGCGGGCGCGGCCTATGCGGCGCGCACCACCGGCGCCTATGCCCGCATCCGCGAGCAGTTCGGCATTTCCATCGGCAAGTTCGAAGGCATCGAGGAGCCGCTTGCCCGCATCGCCGGCACCGCCTACCTGCTCGACGCGGCACGCCGGCTGACCTGCGCCGCGCTCAACCAGGGGCATCATCCCGCGGTCATTTCCGGCATCATGAAGCTGCATGCCACCGATCGGATGCGGATCGTGATCGACGACGCCATGGACATCCATGGCGGCAAGGCCGTCATCGACGGACCGCAGAACTATATGGGCAGCCTCTATCGTGCGGTGCCGGTCGGCATCACCGTCGAGGGCGCCAATATCCTCACGCGAAATCTCATCGTGTTTGGCCAAGGCGCGATCCGCGCACATCCATTCCTGCTCGACGAAATGAATGCACTGGGTGAAGCCGACCGTGCCAGGGGCCTGGAAGCCTTCGACAAGGCGTTCTGGAGCCATGTCGGCCACAGCTTCAAGACCATGTTCCGCGCCTGGGGCCGGAGCTGGACCGGCGGCCTATTTGCTCCGGCACCCGATGCCGGCGAGGCGACGCGGTTCTATCGTCAGCTCTCGCGCTATTCGTCGGCGTTCGCGCTGTGCGCCGACATGGCGCTGTTGACGCTGGGCGGCGCGCTCAAGCGCAAGGAAATGCTCTCGGCCCGGTTCGGCGATATCCTCTCCGAACTCTATCTGCTGTCGGCCGCGCTCAAGCGCTGGCAGGACGAGGGACGCCAGCAGACCGATTTCGCCGCACTCGAATGGTGCATGGCGAGCGGCTTCCGCACCATCGAAAACCGCTTCGCCGAAATCCTCGCCAACCTGCCGAACCGGTTCGTCGCTGTGATCCTGAAATTCCTGATCCAGCCGTTCGGCGCAAAGGTGACCGGGCCGTCCGACCGTGTCGTGCATGAATGTGCGCAGCTCGTGCTGGAGCCGTCGGCAGCACGCGACCGGCTCACCGCCGACCTGTCAGCCGTCGATGATGACGGCGGTATCGCGCGGCTGGAAAAGGCGTTCCGTCTGGTCACGGCGGTGGAGGACGTCGCAAAGCAGATGCGCGCGGCGCGCCTGCATGACTGGAAGGAGGCGGTGAAGAAGGGCGTCATCACCCAGGCGCAGGGCGAGAAGCTGGCCGCCGCGCATGAGGCGGTTGCCAAAGTGATCGAGGTTGATGATTTCGCACCTGAGGCATTGTCGCCGATTTACAGGAAGGGCGCCGACGTGCATCAGTTCTTCCAGGAACTGGGTGAACAGAGGGCGGCAAGCTGATGGCGCGACCGGTTTTTATCGTCGACGGCAGCCGGACGCCGTTCCTGAAAGCGCGCTCCGGCCCCGGGCCGTTCACCCCGGTCGATCTCGCAGTGCAGTGCGGCCGGCCGCTGCTGGCGCGGCAGCCGTTTGCGCCTGACGCCTTCGACCAGGTCATCCTCGGCTGTGTCAATGTCATTGCCGACGAGATGAATCCCGCGCGCGTCGCTGCGCTGCGGCTCGGCATGGGCGAGCGGATGGTTGCCTTCACCGTGCAGATCAATTGCGGCTCCGGCATGCAGTCGATCGATACCGCTTACCGCTACATCCGCGAGGGCGTCTCGGACCTCATTCTTGCGGGCGGCGCGGAAGCGCTGAGCCACGCCCCGCTGGTCTGGCCGCAACAGGGCGTGCGCTGGTTCGCAGGCCTTGCCGGCGCCAAGGGCATCGGCGCCAAGATCATGGCCGCGCTCAAGGTGAGGCCGAGCTATTTCAAGCCGATCATCGGGCTTGAGCGTGGGCTGACCGACCCTATCACCGAACTGAATATGGGCCAGACCGCCGAAGTGGTCGGGCATCTGTTCGGCGTGACCCGCGCGCAGTCGGACGCCTATGCCGCCGAAAGCCACCGGCGGCTGGCGAAGGCGCAATCGGAAGGCTGGCTCAAGGGCGAGGTCGAAACCGCATTTGTGCGCGATGGCAAGTTCTACGATCATGACGATGGCGTGCGGCCGGACTCGACGCCGGAATCGCTGGCAAAGCTGAGGCCGGTGTTCGAACGTCCCTGGGGCAAGGTCACCGCCGGCAATTCCTCGCAAATCACCGACGGCGCCTCCTGGGTGATCGTTGCGTCCGAAGAGGCGGTGGCGAAACACGGACTGGTGCCGAAGGCGGTTATTCTCGACAGCCATTGGTCGGCGCTCGATCCCGGCATCATGGGCCTCGGTCCTGTATTGTCGGCGACGGAGCTGTTGAAGCGCAACGAGCTGACGCTTTCCGATATCGAGACCTGGGAATTGAACGAGGCGTTTGCGACGCAGGTGCTGGGCTGTCTTGCTGCCTGGAACGACGAGAAGTTCTGCAAGGAGATTCTGGGCCTCGACGGCGCGGCGGGCGAACTCGACCAGACCAGACTGAACGTCGATGGCGGCGCGATCAGCCTCGGCCACCCCGTGGGCTGCAGCGGCAACCGCATCGTGCTGCATCTCGTCAATGCCATGAAACGGTTGGGAACCAGGCGCGGCATCGCCACCGAATGTATCGGCGGCGGGCAGGGCGGCGCGATGCTGATAGAGACGGTGTGAGCATGGATAGCCAGATCATGAATGTTCTCGGCGATCGCGTGCTCGAACTCGGGCCTACGCCAAGCGCCGACAGCGCGTACAGGAATTTCAAGCTGACGCGCGATGCCGATGGCGTCGCTTGGCTGTTGTTCGATCGCGAGGGCACCAGCGCCAATACGCTGTCGGCTAACCTGCTCGAAGAGTTGGACAAGATCTTGTCCGAGCTGGAAAGCCAGCGTCCCACAGGTCTCGTCATCCGCTCCGCCAAGACATCCGGCTTCATCGCCGGCGCCGACGTCAACGCGTTTCGCGGCGCAACCGACGTAACCGCAGTCGAGACCGAGATCGGCCGCGCGCATGCGGTGATCGACCGCCTCGAAACCTTGCGGGTTCCGAGCGTGGCCGTGATCCACGGCTTCTGCCTCGGCGGCGGCTTGGAGGTGGCATTGGCTTGCCAGATGCGGATTGCGATCGAGGACGCGCGGTTCGGTTTCCCCGAGGTGATGCTCGGCCTGCATCCCGGCCTCGGCGGCACTGTGCGCTTCACCCAGCTCGTCAATCCGATGCAGGCGATGCCGCTGATGCTGACCGGCAAGACCATCGATGCGCGCCGGGCAAAGTCGCTCGGGCTGGTCGACGCCGTGACGCAGGAGCGGCATGTTCGCAATGCGGTGAAGGACGCCGTGTCCGGCCGCCTGAAGCGCGCACAGCCGGGCCCGCTCAACACTATTCTGAGCCTCGGCCCCGTCAGGGGATTCCTCGCCGGACGGATGCGCCGCGAGGCCGCCAAGGCTGCGCCGGAAGCGAATTATCCCGCGCCTTATGCGCTGATCGATCTCTGGGAGAAGCACGGCGGCGACCGGCGGGCGATGCTGAGCGCGGAGAAGACGTCGTTCGCCAGATTGATGGTGACGCCGACCGCGCAGAACTTGATCCGCGTATTCTTCCTGCGCGAGCAGATGAAGAAGCTTGCCGGCAGCGGCAACAAGATCGAGCAAGTTCACGTCATCGGCGCCGGTGCCATGGGCGGCGACATCGCCGCCTGGTGCGCCGGGCAGGATTTGCGGGTGACGCTAGCCGACATGAAGCCGGAACCGATCGCGGGCGCGATCAAGCGCGCCGCCGATCTCTACGGCAAGATCCTGCGCAAGCGCACGGCCGTGCGCGATGCACTGGACCGGCTGATGCCGGACATGCAGGCCGAAGGCGTGCGGAACGCCGATCTCATCATCGAGGCGGTGCCGGAAAAGCTTGAATTGAAGCAGAAGGTCTACGCCGGCCTTGAGCCGAAGATGAAGCCGGGCGCGATTCTCGCCACCAACACCTCGAGCATCCCGCTACAGGACCTGCGCACCACGCTGCAAAAGCCCGAGCGGCTGCTGGGCCTGCACTTCTTCAATCCGGTCTCGCGGCTGCAGCTCGTCGAAGTCGTCAGCCATGACGGCACTGACGCGCAACTCTTGAAGGAGGCGCTGGCCTTTGTCGGCGCCATCGATCGCCTGCCGCTGCCGGTGAAGTCTTCGCCCGGTTTCCTCGTCAACCGCGCGCTGACGCCCTACATGCTGGAAGCGATGGTGATGCTGGACGAAAAGATCGACAAGACGGTCATCGACGCCGCCGCCAAGAAGTTCGGGATGCCGATGGGGCCGATCGAACTTGCCGATCAGGTCGGCCTCGACATCTGCCTCGATGTCGGCGACATGCTGCGCTCGAAATTCGGCGACATGCTGCCGCCGACGCCGGCCTGGCTGCGCGAAAAGGTCGCCAAGGGCGAACTCGGCCGCAAGACCGGCAAGGGCTTTTACACCTGGAAGGACGGCAAGGCCGACACCGGCGGCATGTCCGTGATCTCGGAGCCGTCGGCGGAAATGATCGATAGGCTGATCCTGCCGATGTCGAATGTCTGCGTCGCCTGCCTGCGCGAGGGCATCGTCGACAACGCCGACGTCGTCGACGGCGCGGTCATCTTCGGCACCGGCTACGCGCCGTTCCGCGGCGGTCCCTTGAACTATGCGCGAACCCGGGGCGTGGAGAACGTGGTCTCGACGCTGGAAGCGCTGACCGACAAATTCGGCGGCCGGTTTACGCCCGATGCCGGCTGGGAGACGTTCAAGTGACGGAGGCGCATGTGCACGCGCCGCCCAACACCGAAACCGAGCCGCGCGGCGAGCTCTGCATCCGCACGCTGGCGATGCCGGCCGACACGAACGCCAATGGCGACATTTTTGGCGGCTGGCTGCTCAGCCAGATGGATATTGGCGGCGGCGTAGCTGCTTCCAAAATCGCCAAATCCCGCACCGTGACGGTGGCGATCGAGGCGATGAATTTTCGCAAAGCCGTCTATGTCGGCGATCTCGTTTCGGTCTACGCCAATCTGGTGCGGGTCGGGCGCACCTCGCTCACGATCCATCTCGAAGCGTGGGTCGTGCGCCGCAAGGAATTGCAACAGATCCTGGTGACCGACGGCAATTTCACTTACGTCTCGATCGACGACAACGGCCGTCCGCAGCCGGTTGGAGCGGACGGCGTGATTAAGACCTAAAATCTTACGGGCAGGGACGCTCGTAGCCGTCGCGGCCGATGAACGTGCCACGGCGCGGATCGTAGGTCGATGAGCGCATGCAGCGCGGCGTGTCGTCGTAATAGCGGGGCGGCGGCGGTGCGTATTGTGCCTGGACGCCGCAATAGCGCGGCGAAACTGCCTGCCAGCCGCCGGGCTGCTCCACATAGCAGCCGCCCTGATACCAGCGATAACCGCCGGGCCGTGGCTCGCCCTGGGCGCCGATTGCGGCCCCCGTCGAGGCACCCACGATCGCGCCGACCGCTGCGCCTCGGCCACCGCCGAGCGCGCCGCCGACGATCGCGCCCGCGGCGCCGCCGAACAGTGCGCCGCCGAGCGTGCTTTCCTGCGCCGCCGCCTCCTGGAGCGGCGCGTAAACCGCCAGAGCGACCAGCATCGAGAGCGCGAATTTCGGCATCATGTCAGTTCTCCGGCCATTTGGGCGATTCGCCAGTGTATTCCACGCCCAGCTTTGACATAAACCGGCCTCACGACGCAACGACGAAGCGGGAACAATCTGCCCTGCAACCCGTTGTAAGCCCGGAAGAAATCAGAGGCTGGGTCATGTCGGACACCTATATTATCGAAGTCGGTTCGCAGCCGGCGGGGATCATCGTGCGCGCGCCGGAAGGCTATCGGTTCTTTGCCGCCTCGCACCGCTTCAACCAGTTGGAAGGTCAGATTTTTCGCAACGCGCGGGAGGCCGAGCGCGCGGCCTGCCGTCTCGCCAGTGGGATGATGCTGGCGGCTTAGCCGCCAGCGCCGGTCGTGTGCAGGTCAGAGTTTGGTGGCCGCCCGCGATAGCAGTTTCCAGTCGTTGCCCTGCTTCTGCCAGTTCATCAGGATGTGCAGGTTCTGCGGCGTCTTCTTGCCGTCGGTGAACTCCTGCTCGCCGACGAAGTTGAAGCGCACGATGGCGGTCGGGCCGACGACGCGGATCGTGGGATCCTTGTATTCGAGCGACGTCCATTTGTAGTTGGCCTTGGCGACGCCGTCGAGAAGCGCCGCCTTGGTGTCGACCTTGGCGTTCGAGTGGCTGTAGCTAAGTTCTTCGGCGCAGAGTGAGGCGATCCCTTCGGCATTGCCAGCGGCCTGTGCCGCACGGAAGGCTTCGACGTTCTTCGCAATGGCATCCTCGTCCGCACCGGCAAACGCGGGGACGGCGCTCATGAGCCCAAGTGTCAGCCCAAGCGCGAGTACGGGCAGGGCGAGCTGACGCCGATCGATCTTCATGGTTTCCTCCATTTTTGAGTTGTGCGGCACTCTTTCAGCCATCTGTCGTTTTGTCGAGCGCCGCGTACTACTTCGCTTGCCTTAACCAGTTTCCCTGTTTCGGCCCGTCGGCTGCCCGTGCGGCCGATCTCCCTCGTTGACCGCGACGCCAATCAGCCGCACCATGACGGCAACTTTGTGCCCCAAACTGTCCTCGTGCCCCAAAGTATCTCAAGGGTGCCGCCATGGCCGGACTGTCCCACCGCCAGACTGAGATCCTGAACATCGCCCGCGCCTTTGGCCGGGTGATGGTGGAAGACCTCGCCAAGCGCTTCGAGGTCTCGGCGCAGACCATCCGCAAGGACCTCAACGACCTCTGCGACCAGCGCTCGCTGACCCGTATCCACGGCGGCGCGATCATCGCCTCCGGCGTCGAAAACCTCGCCTATGAGGCGCGGCGGTTCGTGGCAGCGGAGGAGAAGCGGGCGATCGGCATCGCCGCGGCGTCGCGGATTCCGAACGGCTGCTCGCTGTTCATCAACATCGGCACCACGACCGAAGAAGTCGCAAGCGCGCTGACCTCGCATGAGGACCTGCTTGTCATCACCAACAACCTCAATGTCGCGATGCTGCTCTACCGGCACCCGCGCATCGAGGTGATCGTGGCGGGCGGTGCGGTGCGCCGCGCCGACGGCGCGGTGATCGGCTCGACCGCGATCAGCCTGATCGGCCAGTTCAAGGTCGATTACGCCATCATCGGCGCCTCCGCGATCGACGAGGAGGGCGCGCTCTTGGACTTCGACTATCGCGAGGTGCAGGCGGCGCAGGCCATCATCGCGAACGCCCGCAGCGTCATGCTGGTCGCGGACTCGACAAAACTCCGCCGCAGCGCGCCGGTGCGCATCGCCCATCTCAGTCAGATCCAGACTTTTGTGACCGACGCGCCGTTGCCGGCAGGACTTGCCAACATCTGCCACCATCGCGGCATCGAGGTGATCGAGGCGATGGAGAAGCCGGCGGCGGATATCGATGAGCCGGGCGAGCCGATTCCTCCTGCCGCCGCCGTGCGACTGCGATAGCGCTTCGGCCCTATCGCGTCGCGGAACGCCATCGCCGCTGCTTTTCGCGATTTCCGCAGCCTTGCATGCTGCACCATTGCCGGCGCCGGCCCTTGCTTGTGTCGAGGTAATAGACGTCGCAGTCTGAGGCGCTGCATTTGCGAATTCTTTTGCGATCTTCGTCCACGAGTAGACATTCGATAGCGAGCGAACAGGCATGCAGGGGAATTTCGCGCGTCAGCGCAGGAGACCAGCGGCGATTGGCCAATCCGAGCGAGGGCGAGGAGACCAGGGTCTGGGCCGCATGGGCCGCCCGGATCGCGGCGGATAGCGCGTCGAGATCGCCCTGCCGTGCGGGCCGGCCTGAATTTGCAGCAGCCAGCACATCATGAAGATGCTCGCGAAGCTTGCGCGCGCGTTTCACGATGTGCGAACCGGAGCGGCTATCGAGCCGTTGCAGACGTGCTGCGGTCCGACGATCGAGCAGTCCCGCCAGCGCCGTGAAGCGTGTCAGGTCATGATACGTGGCCAGGTTCTCGATCGGCGTGGGCGAGGGCCGCTCATCCAGGGTGTTCACGAGGTCCAGAGCCGGATGCCCACCGCTCCATTCGAACGGATTGGCGCGTTCTGCTTGCCTCACGTCGTGCTCCATCGTAACCTGTAAAATATATCAAAAGGGTTACGCGCCGTCCATTCCCACCGGGAGGCCATGATGACGGATTTTGCCGTCGCTGGACGTACCACCGCGGAATACATCCGCGGCGCACTCTACGGTCTCGCCGCCGTCAGCATCTGGTCCGGATGGATCGTGGTGGCGCGCCTGGGCCTCAAGACCAGCCTCACGCCGTGGGACATCGCTGCGCTTCGTTTCGGCGTGGCCGGTTTGCTGCTGCTGCCGTACGTCGTGAGCAAGGGCCTTGCTCTTAAGCGTCTCGGCTGGATGGGGCTGGCGGCGATCGTGCTCGGTGGCGGCGCCCCCGTCCTGTTCGCGAACGTAGGCCTGCTGTTCGTGCCAGCTGCGCATGCCGGCGCGCTGTTTCCCGGGGTGATGCCGCTGGCGGTCGCGCTGCTTGCCGCGGCGATCCTGCAAGAGCCGTTCACGGCTGCGAAAAAGATCGGCTTCGTGCTGATCCTGCTCGGCGTCTTCGGCATCGCTTGGGATACCGGCAGCGCGAGCGGGTCCGGGCAGGCGATCGGGCACGCGCTGTTTCTCGGGGCCGCCGTGGCGTGGGCCTGCTACACCGTCGCGATGCGTCACGCGCGGCTTGATGGGCTGCACGCGGCGGGGATCGCCGCCGTCGGCGCCTTGTTTCTCTACATGCCCGCTTATTTGTTCGTGGAGGGTGCGAGTTTCGCAAAAGTCTCATGGAGCGATCTGGCGCTTCAAGCGTTCGTGCAGGGGCTTCTGACCGCAATCGTATCCCTCGTCTTCTACGGGCGCGCCGTCAGCATCCTCGGCGCTTCGAGCGGGGCGGCGTTTGCCGCTCTGTCCCCGGCGATGACAGCTGTCATGGCAATCCCGATTCTCAGCGAGTGGCCGACGGCGACGGACTGGATTGCGATCGCCGGGATTTCCGTAGGCGTCTACATCGTGAGCGGAGGTCCGCTGCCACAGCAGCGGACCTGACCGCGTCGATCAATCAGGGCGTCCCTTGCCAGCCCCTCTTTCGTCTTCTTGCTTTCGACTTGCTTTCGTTTTTGTTTGTGATTAACTCTAATCCGAAAGTAAAATCGCCGAAGTGAACGGGCGATCGCCGGGGAAGCGTCTGTTGGATCGGATATTCGACCTCGCCATTATCGGAGGCGGTATTAATGGCTGCGGCATCGCGCGCGACGCGGCAGGCCGGGGCAATTCCGTTTTCCTTTGTGAAATGAATGACTTGGCGAGTGGAACGTCGTCCTGGTCGACCAAATTGGTGCACGGCGGGCTGCGCTATCTCGAATACTACGAATTCCGCCTGGTTCGCGAAGCGCTGATCGAGCGCGAAGTTCTCTGGCAGATCGCACCCCACATCATCAGGCCGTTGCGTTTCGTTTTGCCGCACCATTCCGGCTTGCGCCCGGCATGGCTGCTCAGGCTAGGGTTGTTCCTGTACGACCATATTGGCGGCCGCCATCTGCTGCCGCCGACACGCTCGGTCGATCTCGTCCATGACGAAGTGGGCAAACCCTTGATCGCCAACCGCTACAGGCGCGGTTTCGAATATTCCGACTGCTTCGTCGATGACGCGCGTCTCGTCGTGCTCACTGCGCGGGATGCGGCGGACCGCGGCGCAGAAATCCACACCCGCTCGCGCGCGGTCGAGATCAGGCAAATCGACGGCATCTGGCACCTCACCGTCGAGAACACGATCAGCGGTATGCGCACCACGATCCAGGCGCGCGCGCTGGTCAACGCCGGCGGTCCATGGGTCGAACAGGTGCTCTCGTCGGGCTCAGGCGTCAACGCGCGCGCGAAGGTGCGGCTGGTGCAGGGCTCCCACATCGTGGTGCGCAAGCTCTACGATCACGACCGCGCTTACATGTTCCAGAATGCCGACGGCCGCATCATCTTCGTCATTCCTTATCAGGACGACTTCACGCTGATCGGCACCACCGATCGGGACTATGACGGCGATCCGGGCAAGGTGAAGGCGAGTCCCGAGGAGATTCAATATCTCTGTGCGTCGGCCAGCGAGTACCTGAAAAAGCCGGTGCTGCCTGCCGACGTCGTGTGGACCTATTCTGGCGTGCGCCCGCTCTACGACGACGGCGCCAGCGAAGCGAAGGCGGCGACGCGCGACTATGTGTTCGAACTCGACACGCCGGGCGGCGCGCCGCTGCTGTCGATCTATGGCGGCAAGATCACGACCTATCGGCGCCTGGCGGAAGAAGCGCTGGAGCGGCTCGCGCCCTACCTGCACAGTGCGAAAGACAAAGAAGGTTGGACCGGCAAGGCGCCGCTGCCCGGCGGCGACATGGATGTTTCGGCGGTCGCTGCGCTGACCGCGGAACTGACACGGAAATATCCGTTCCTCGAACCGGCGCACGCCAATCGGCTCGCGCATGCCTATGGCACGCGTGCGACAAAATTGCTCGGCAACGCGAAATCATTCGCCGACCTCGGCCAGTCGTTTGGCGCTACGCTGACCGAAAGCGAGGTCCGCTATCTGATTTCGAACGAATGGGCCTGCAGCGCCGAAGACGTGGTGTGGCGGAGGTCCAAGCTCGGCTTGCGGCTGTCGGCCGACGAAATCGCAGCCCTCGACGAATGGATCAAGGCCAACAGCGGCTCCGACGAACGTCCTTTGCGTGAGGCGGGAGGACGGCCATGAGCGTCACGCTCGAACATGTCACGCGAACCGTGGATGGCATGGCGACCATTCGCGACGTCTCGCTAACGCTGGAACGCGGCACGCTGAGCGTGCTGCTCGGACCGACGCTGTCGGGCAAGACCTCGATCATGCGGCTGCTCGCCGGTCTGGATAAGCCTGCAACCGGCCGCGTGCTGGTCGACGGCAACGATGTCACCGGCGCAGATGTGCGGCAGCGGTCGGTCGCGATGGTTTATCAGCAGTTCATCAACTATCCCTCGCTGACGGTTTACGAGAACATCGCTTCCCCCCTGCGGGTGCAGGGCAGGCCGCGTGAGGAAATCGACCGGCGGGTCCAGGAGGCAGCAAAACTGCTGCGGCTCGAGCCCTATCTAAAGCGCACGCCGCTGCAGCTTTCCGGTGGCCAGCAGCAGCGCACGGCGATCGCGCGCGCGCTGGTCAAGGGCGCCGACCTCGTCCTGCTCGACGAGCCGCTTGCCAATCTCGATTACAAGCTGCGCGAGGAATTGCGCGCTGAACTGCCGCGCATCTTCGAAGCGTCGGGCTCGATCTTCGTCTATGCCACGACCGAACCCTCGGAGGCTCTGCTGCTCGGCGGCAACACCGTCTGCATGTGGGAAGGCAAGGTTCTGCAGGCCGGTGATACCTCAAAAGTCTATCGCCAGCCCGATACGCTGCGGGTGGCGCAGGTGTTCTCCGATCCGCCGCTCAACATCGTCGGCATCGAGAAGAAGAACGGGTCCGTGCAATATGCCGGCGGCATCCAGGCGCCGGCCACCGGGCTTTACGCATCGCTCGCAGACGGTCCGTATCGCGTCGGCTTTCGCGCCCATCAGCTCGAAGTGGCAAACGGCGTCGCCGGCCGCCATGCCTTTCACGCCACCGTCACCGTGACCGAGATCACCGGTTCGGAAAGTTTTGTGCATCTCAACCGCGGAGCCTCCAACTGGGTCGCGGTGCTGCCGGGCGTGCATGAGTACGAGCCCGGCCATGTGCTCGATGCCGTGCTCGATCCCGACAATGTCTTCGTGTTCGACGCAGCCGACCGCCTGGTCGCCGCACCATCACAAACCAAGAGCATGTGAGGAAGATGCGACATGGCACGCATTGACCTCGTCGATCTCGCACATTCCTACGGCGGTAATGACGCGCCGGCGGAGTCGTTTGCGCTGAAGCCGGTGACGATGACCTGGCGGCAGGGCGGCGCCTACGCGCTGCTCGGCCCGTCTGGCTGCGGCAAGACCACGCTGCTCAACCTGATCTCCGGCATCGTCACGCCCTCGCGGGGAAAAATCCTGTTCGACGGCGCCGATATCACACCGCTGTCAACCCAGAAGCGCAACATCGCGCAGGTGTTCCAGTTTCCGGTGATCTACGACACCATGACGGTTGGGCAGAACCTTGCATTTCCGCTGCAGAACCGCGGCGTGGCGAAAGTCGAGGTCGAGAAGCGGGTGAAGCAGATCGCCGATCTCCTGGATCTCACGCCCTATCTCGGCCGCAAGGCGACGCGCCTGACCGCCGACGCCAAGCAGAAGATTTCGCTTGGGCGTGGCCTCGTCCGCTCCGACGTCGCTGCCGTTCTGTTCGACGAGCCGCTGACGGTGATCGATCCCGAACTGAAGTGGCAGTTGCGCTCGAAGCTGAAGGCGCTGCACCGCGAACTCGATCTCACGATGATCTACGTCACCCATGACCAGACCGAGGCGCTGACCTTTGCCGATACGGTGGTCGTCATGCATGACGGCCGTGTGGTGCAGAGCGGCACGCCCGCCGAGCTGTTCGACAAGCCAGCTCATACCTTTGTCGGCTACTTCATCGGTTCGCCCGGCATGAACATCGTGCCGGCTGTCGTGGGCGGGCATGAGGCGCGGATCGACGGCCACGTCATCGGCCTGCACCGCAATTACGGCGTGCTGCCGGCAGGTGCGAAGATCGAGATCGGCGTGCGGCCGGAATTCGTCAATATCGCCGCTCCCGCATCGGGCCTGCTATCGGCCACGATCGAGCGCATCGACGATCTCGGCCGCGCGCGTTTCGCCCGCGTGCGGATCGGCGATGCCAAGTTCGCCGCGCGGGTGCCGCCGGGATTCTCCGTGTCCGACAATACGGTCGGCCTCGTGTTCGATCCCGCCCATGTTCACGTCTATGCCGACAGCCGTCTGGTCGAGGGGGTTGCCTGATGGACAAGACCATCAACCAAAAGGCCTGGTTCCTGGTGCTGCCGGTATTCGCGGTGGTCGCGTTCTCCGCGATCCTGCCGCTGATGACGGTCGTGAACTATTCGATGCAGGACACGTTCGGCAACAACCAGTTCTTCTGGAACGGCGTCGGCTGGTTCAAGGAGCTGCTCGATCCCTCGACCGATCTCGGCGGGCGCTTTCTGGCCTCCCTCGGCCGCAACCTGCTGTTCTCCGCCATCATCCTGGCCATCGAGGTGCCGCTCGGAATCGTGGTAGCGCTGTCGATGCCGCGCGAGGGTTGGACGGTTGCCGTATGCCTTGTCATCCTGGCGTTGCCGTTGCTGATTCCGTGGAACGTGGTCGGTACGATCTGGCAGATTTTTGGCCGGCCGGATATCGGTCTGCTCGGCTACACGCTGAACAGTCTCGGCTTCGACTATAATTATGTCTCCAACGAGTTCGATGCCTGGGCCACCGTGATCGTGATGGACGTCTGGCACTGGACCAGCCTCGTCGCGCTGCTCTGCTACGCCGGCCTGAAGTCGATCCCCGACGCCTATTATCAGGCCGCGCAGATCGACGGCGCCTCGCGCTGGGCGGTGTTCAAGGCGATCCAACTTCCGAAGATGAACCGCGTGCTGCTGATCGCAGTGCTGTTGCGCTTCATGGACAGTTTTATGATCTACACTGAGCCGTTCGTGGTCACCGGCGGCGGCCCAGGCAATTCCACCACCTTTGTCTCGATCGAACTGGTCAAGATCGCGCTTGGGCAGTTCGACCTCGGCAAGGCCGCAGCACTTTCGCTGGTCTACAACCTGATCATCCTCATCGTGTGCTGGGTGTTCTACACCGTCATGACCAATGCCGGGACTGAGCGTCCCGCCAAGCCGGGAGGCGTCTGATGAATTCGATTCCCGGCCGCCGCATCATCATGGTGCTGTTCCTGATCTTCCTGCTGTTGCCGATCTACTGGCTTGTCAACATGAGCTTCAAGACCAACACCGAGATCGTCACGACGATGACGCTGTGGCCGCACCAGCCCACGCTGGAGAACTACAAGCGCATCTTCACCGACGAGAGCTGGTACTCCGGCTACATCAACTCGCTGACTTACGTCCTGATCAACACCGTGATCTCGATTGCGGTGGCGCTGCCGGCGGCCTATGCCTTCTCGCGCTACCGCTTCCTCGGCGACAAGCATCTGTTCTTCTGGCTGTTGTCGAACCGCATGGCGCCGGCGGCGGTGTTCGCGCTGCCGTTCTTCAACCTCTATTCGGCGATCAACCTGTTCGATACGCCCTGGGCGGTCGCGCTCGCGCACTGCATCTTCAATGTGCCGCTCGCGGTGTGGATTCTCGAAGGCTTCGTCTCGGGCGTGCCGCGCGAGATCGACGAAACTGCATTTCTCGACGGCTATTCGTTCCCGCGCTTCTTCGCCAAGATCCTGGTGCCCTTGATCGCGAGCGGCATCGGCGTCGCGGCGTTCTTCTGCTTCATGTTCTCCTGGGTCGAATTGCTGCTGGCGCGAACGCTGACGTCGGTTAACGCCAAGCCGATCTCGGCCATTATGACGCGCACGGTCTCGGCCGCCGGCATGGACTGGGGCCTGCTCGCCGCCGCCGGTGTGCTCACCATCATTCCTGGCGCGCTAGTGATCTGGTTCGTCCGCAACTACATCGCGCGCGGGTTCGCGCTGGGACGGGTGTAGCCATGGAACACATCGCATGGATGGCTTGGACGCTGCCGACCGCGATCTTTTTCGTGATGCTGGCGCTGACGCTCGGCGCCATGACCTGGCTTGCGGCTGTCTATCCCGAAGCCGAGCGCGTCGGTGTTTTGCGCATTCCGACCACACGCGGCGACCGGCTTTTCATTTCGCTGGTGTTGTCAGCCGTCATTCATTTGCTGTGGATCGCCTTTGTTGGCACCGATCCGATCGCCACGCTGCCGATCGGGGAGGGCGTTGAGATTTCGAGCCTGTGGCTCGCAACCCTGATTTCGCTGGTCTCGGCCGTTGCGATTTTCCGCACCGTCTGAGGAGCGAAAAAGAGCAGATCCGGGATCAACCCGGGCCTGAGTTTGTGTTTGTCGCTGCAACCGGAGGATCCAACATGCGACGCTTGAGAGGAAGGAATGGTCCGTTGACCAAGGAGAGCTTTCTGACGATGACCAGCGCGGCTGCGCTGATCGCCGCTTCCGTGACCATTGCCGCACCCGCGCGTGCGGACGACGCCACTAACCAGAGGTGGATCGACAGCGAGTTCCAGCCGTCGACGCTGTCGAAGGCCGACCAGCTGAAGGAGCTGCAGTGGTTCGAAAAGGCCGCCGCCCCCTTCAAGGGCATGGAAATCAACATCGTGTCGGAAACTATTACGACGCATGAGTATGAAGCGCGGACGCTGGCGAAGGCTTTCACCGAGATCACCGGCATCAAGGTCAAGCACGACCTGATCCAGGAAGGTGACGTCGTTGAAAAGCTGCAGACCCAGATGCAATCCGGCAAGAACGTCTATGACGGCTGGATCAATGACTCCGACCTGATCGGCACCCACTTTCGTTACGGCCAGACCGTGATCCTGTCGGATTACATGACCGGCGAGGGCAAAGACGTCACCAATCCGCAGCTCGACGTCAACGACTTCATCGGCAAATCCTTCACCACGGGTCCGGACGGCAAGCTCTATCAGCTTCCCGACCAGCAGTTCGCGAACCTCTATTGGTTCCGCTACGACTGGTTCTCCAATCCGGAGTACAAGGCCAAGTTCAAGGCCAAGTATGGCTACGAGCTCGGCGTGCCCGTGAACTGGTCGGCGTATGAGGACATCGCCGAGTTCTTCACGAACGACATCAAGGAGATCAACGGCGTCAAGGTCTATGGCCACATGGACTATGGCAAGAAGGATCCCTCGCTCGGCTGGCGGTTCACCGACGCCTGGCTGTCGATGGCCGGCAACGGCGACAAGGGCATCCCGAACGGCAAGCCGGTCGACGAATGGGGTATCCGAATGGAAGGCTGCCGTCCCGTCGGTTCATCCGTCGAGCGCGGCGGTGACACCAACGGCCCGGCGGCGGTCTATTCGATCGTCAAATATCTCGAGTGGATGAAGAAGTATGCCCCGCCGCAGGCGCTAGGCATGACCTTCTCCGAATCGGGACCGGTGCCGGCACAAGGTGCGATCGCGCAGCAGATCTTCTGGTACACCGCCTTCACCGCCGACATGGTGAAGCCCGGTATCCCGGTCGTGAATGCCGACGGCACGCCGAAGTGGCGCATGGCGCCGTCGCCGCACGGCTCGTACTGGAAAGAGGGCATGAAGCTCGGCTATCAGGACGCCGGCTCTGCCACACTCCTGAAGTCGACCCCGCCGGATCGCCGCAAGGCGGCCTGGCTCTATCTGCAGTTCATCAACTCCAAGACGGTGTCCTTGAAGAAGAGCCATGTCGGTCTCACCTTCGTTCGTGAATCCGACATCTGGGATAAGTCGTTCACCGAGCGTGCGCCGAAGCTCGGCGGCCTCATCGAGTTCTACCGCTCGCCCGCGCGCGTGCAGTGGACTCCGACCGGCAACAACGTGCCTGACTATCCGAAGCTTGCTCAATTGTGGTGGCAGAACATCGGCGATGCGTCGTCCGGTGCGAAGACGCCGCAACAGGCGATGGACGCGCTGGCCGCAGCCCAGGACTCGGTGCTCGAGCGTCTTGAGAAGTCCGGCGTGCAGAAGGAGTGCGGGCCGAAGCTGAACAAGAAGGAAACGGCCGAATTCTGGTTCGCCAAGTCCGAAAAGGACGGCAACGTCGCTCCCCAGCGCAAGCTGGCGAACGAAAAGCCGAAGGGCGAAACCGTCGACTACGACACGCTGGTGAAGTCGTGGCCGGCCACCCCGCCGAAGCGGGCCGAGGCGAAGTAAGCTTCGCAAGCTGCGAGTGATGCAAACAGGAGAAGGCCGGGAGCGATCCCGGCCTTTTTTCTTTTCTTACCTCGCCAGAGGGAGGGGTCACTCCGCCGCCTGCGCAGCTCCCAGCGTCGGGTAGTCTGTGTAGCCCTTGGCGCCACCGCCGTAGAACGTTGCCTTGTCCCATTCGTTCAAGGGCGCGCCCTTCTTCAGACGTTCGACCAGATCCGGGTTCGAGATGAACGGTTTGCCGAACGCGATGAGATCGGCGGCGTCGGCCTCGAGCACCTTTGTCGCGAGGTCGAAATCGTAGCCGTTATTGGCGACATAGGCACCGCTGAAGCGCTTGCGCAAGGATGCGTAGTCGAACGGAGCGTTGTCGCGCGGGCCGCCGGTCGCGCCTTCGATGACGTGGATATAGGTCAGCTTCAGCGCGCTGAGCCCATCGACGATGTGGTCGAACAGAGGCTGCGGATTGCTGTCGGAAACGTCATTGGCCGGCGTCACCGGCGAGATGCGGATGCCGGTGCGCTCGGGGCCGGCGACCGCGGCGACCGCCTTCGACACTTCCAGCATCAGTTTGGCGCGGTTCTCGATTCCGCCGCCATAGGCGTCGGTACGCTTGTTGGCGCCGTCTTTCGCGAACTGGTCGAGCAGATAGCCGTTGGCCCCGTGAATTTCGATGCCGTCGAAACCGGCGGCCAGCGCATTCTCGGTGCCGCGCTTGAAGTCCTCGATGATCCCCGGAATCTCCGAAAGCTCCAGCGCGCGGGGCTCTGAGATTTCAGTGAACGTGCCGTTGACGAAGGTCTTGCCCTTGGCGCGGATCGCGCTTGGTCCCACCGGCTTGCCGCCGCGGGGCTGCAGCGTGGTGTGCGAGATGCGGCCGACATGCCAGATCTGGATGAAGATGCGGCCGCCTTTTTCGTGCACGCGGTCGGTGACCTTGCGCCAGCCTTCGACCTGCTCCTTCGAATAGATGCCGGGCGTGTCCTGATAGCCCTGGCCCTGTTGCGAGACCTGGCTGGCTTCGGTGATGAGAAGCCCGGCGGATGCGCGCTGGCCGTAATAGTCGACCGCGAGCGGGCTCGGCACCATGCCGGGAGGCACCGCGCGGTTGCGGGTCAGCGGTGCCATCGCGAAGCGGTTCGGCAGGGTGATCGGGCCAAGCTTGAAGGGCTCGAACAGTTTGGTCTGGCTCATGTCTGATGGGTCCGGGTGAATGACGATAGGGAAGAGTTGGGCATTGCCGCCATTTGCGCAATCCCGGAAGCCATTCGGCTTGCGCAGACGAGCTGCGCAGGCGCTCAGCCTGGTGACGGCATCGCGATACGGCCCGGGGCGCCGGCTAGAATGATTCATTCGAAAATCGGGAGTGGCGCAGCGGGAGCCGTCTCCCTGTCAGGCCCTGACGGCCCAATTTATTCCCGGTGGCCGGCGGCGGCGTGCCCGATCGATCCGCCGCCGGGCCCGGCGCGATCACATTGCAGCGAACGCGCCCTTCTCACCCACGGCCACAGGCGCGTGCACCGCTACGCCCGCTCGCCTGTTGTCCAACTCGACGGCAAGCCCGGCGACATCGACCTCCATCAGCTCGAAGGTCAGGCATTCGCAACCGATCGAGCGAAACACCTGGTTGGCCGCCTTCTGGACGCTGTTGCTGAAGGTCTGGTGGTCCATCTGAATTTCGAGGCGGGATTTGCGGCTGCACACCGCCTTCACCACCGATTGCAGGCGCATGCAGACCTCGTCCCGGTAGCTCTGCGTGCTTTCGAACGAGGCCCGGGGGTCGACGATCTGGGTCCGCACGACATAGATGAAGTTGAGGGCAAAGCGGTCGGCGGAGACGGCGCCTTGCTTGAACCGAAACACCTCCGGGCGCAGATCGATCCGCACTAGCTGGCGGCTTCCGGCGCGGATGCGGTGTGGGCCGGGGGTGAGGGCTTTTTCAAAACGCCCGTTCCGGTAGAGCAGCACGGTCTCGAATTGCTGGACGCAGATCCGGTCGAAGCCGAGCAACGCCATCATCCCTTTCCTGAGCAGCGTCGAAATCCAGGCCCAGGCGGCGGCGATCAGCGCGATGACGATCAGAGAAAATGCTAACGAGCCTAGGAGTTCACCCACGTTTTCCCTTTCCCCGCCACGGACTTTATCTTTATTGCGACTCCGCGATCTCAACTCTTCTTGGCGTTTCGTGCGTCGAAAATAAGTCAGGTCATTTCAATCTCGACGGGTAAACAAAAAATAATCGAAGTGTGGCTCGGTCATTTGATTTTCAAATAGGCGCATGGTGCCGCCTGATTGTGCTCAGAGGCATGGTCATCGCCTGTGGCGGTTGGTCGGGGCGTCGTTCAGCTTTCCATGGTCGTCGCTCGGCTTGACGGGCGATCCGGTACGCCGCGACCTATCCCCGTCATTGCGAGCGAAGCGAAGCAATCCATGTCTCGGCGTCGGGATAGATGGATTTGCTTCCGCCTTCGCTCTTCGAGCTACGGCGGACAAGTCGCTGCGCTCGCAATGACGGCGTGTCAGGCGCCTACGTCGTGTGCGCCATTCACGTCCATCGCATCTCACCGCACGTTCGTGACGATCGCGAGCCGCGCCTCCATCGGGTGAGACGAGCGGAGTCATGCCGCTGATTTGCCCGCCATGTTAAGCGGAATATTTTTGCGCGAAGTGCTGGACAGGTTTTAGTGATTTGCCCGTCGTGCCAGTTTGCCGCAGGGCACACGTTGAGATTGCGCTTGCACGAAAGGCAAATCAGTCCGCAGCGACGGGTCCGCAGGGTGAGCAAAGGCGCGGAGCGCCGTGCCCACCAGTTCACGCCGCGCTCATGATGGTGGGCACGCTTCCGCCTCGCTCCCCAAGCTTCCGCCTTCGCTCTGGCGAGCTACGGCGGACAAGTCGGCGAAGATCGCTTTGCTCAATCTGCGCTCTAATTGTGGGCCGGTATGTCGGCGCCATCGGTCGCGTACTGCCGGATCTTGTTGCGCATGGTGCGCACCGAGAGCCCGAGCAGGCGCGCGGCGTGGGTGCGATTGCCGTGGCAGCGCGCCAGCGTCTGCAGCACGAGCTCGCGTTCGATCGCCTCGACCGTCGAGCCGATCAGCATCGGCACGATCTCATGGGGCGACGGGCTTTTGAAATCCGACAGCGGAATTTCGGTCACCGGAACACAGTCCGTGCCGAGATAAACGTCAAAATACTCACGGGGCATCAACACCTCCCGATCGACGCCTGCTCCGAAACGCGGAGCAGAAACATCAGGAATCACACTCCCCCTGCCGCAGGGAAGCGTGGGCGCGAATGGTTAACGAAGGATTAATGAGCACGGAAAAGTTTTGGTGATTATTTTCAACACCTATAGGTATATGTTCGGTAGCAGGCAGATAGTGGCGTGAGCTTCGCATAGCTCAATTTTGTCAAATTCCGCCGGCGGCGGAGCGCTTGCAGCGGCGGCATGAACGGAGAAGGAGCTGTGCGCGACGGAGCTCCTCTGCGGCACGACGACGGAACCCACCATGTGTAGGTGTAACCGGCATCGTCGCCCCAACGCTTGGGCAGCAGATAGTATGCCTTGCCCGCCTCAACTACGAAATCGGCGGGGTGGGGCACGCCCAAATTGCTCGGGTCCAGAACTCATTCGGCGAACTTACACGATGCGGACCGGGTGGCAGTTCGACAGTCGCGTACTGGCCAGGAGGCCCGAAGGCCGTAGCCTGCATGAGCGCAGCGATATGCGGGGATCTTCGTCCCGGATGTCGCTGCGCTCATCCGGGCTACGCTTGCTCGCTACCGCACCGGCTCCTTCGCCCATTCTTCGGTCGTCACCGCTTCTGCAGGCTTGCTCGACCGGACCATCAGAAACGTCCCGGAGACCGCGGTGCCCGGCAGCTTCCAGCGCCCGTCGATTTCCGTCACGTCGGCATTAACCGAGCCCTCATAGGAGACAGAGTTATAGCCGTGGCCGGGCGGCTCGTAGCGCTTGATGAACGAGACGGCGCTGCCGGATCGATGACCCGCAATCGAAGCGTTGTGGGTGCTGATCGGGCAGCCGGGGACGGTACAGGGTTCGGTCACGTTTCCTGTGAGCGCGCCACCGGTTTCGATGAGCGTCGCCAGAAACGTGACCATCCCTACCTGCTGCTGAACAAAGGTGCCGTCCCAGACACCGGTGAGGCTGTCGGTCATGGCTATCCGGATGCGTGCGCAGTCCTCATAGCACCCGGTTGCTCTCCTTCACCTTGTCCGCATCCAGATAGACGCTTGACCCCATCTCCTTGAACTTGGCGCTCATCGCCGCCATTCCGTCCTCGATGGTGCCGCTCACCGACATCCCGATTCCAGTCGGATCGTTCAGCGTTGCCGCGTAGTCCCGTACGTCCTGCGTGATCTTCATCGAGCAGAATTTTGGGCCGCACATCGAGCAGAAGTGCGCGACCTTGTGGGCTTCCTTCGGCAGCGTCTCGTCGTGGAAGCTCTTGGCCGTGTCCGGATCGAGGCCGAGGTTGAACTGGTCGGTCCAGCGGAAGTCGAAGCGGGCGCGGGACAGCGCATCGTCGCGGAGTTGCGCGGCGGGGTGGCCCTTGGCGAGGTCAGAGGCATGGGCCGCGATCTTGTAGGTGATGACGCCGACCTTGACGTCGTTGCGGTCGGGGAGGCCGAGATGCTCCTTCGGCGTGACGTAGCAGAGCATGGCGCAGCCGAACCAGCCGATCATGGCGGCGCCAATGCCCGACGTGATGTGGTCGTAGCCCGGCGCGATGTCTGTGGTCAGCGGCCCAAGCGTGTAGAACGGGGCTTCGCCGCACTCTTTAAGCTGTTTGTCCATGTTGATCTTGATCTTGTGCATCGGCACGTGGCCGGGGCCCTCGATCATCACCTGGCAGCCCTTGTCCCACGCGATCTTCGTGAGCTCGCCGAGTGTCTCCAGTTCAGCGAACTGCGCGCGGTCGTTGGCATCAGCGATCGAGCCGGGGCGCAGGCCGTCGCCGAGCGAGAACGAGACGTCATACTTGCGCATGAGGTCGCAGATCTCGTCGAAATGGGTGTAGAGGAAGCTCTCCTTGTGATGCGCCAGGCACCACTTGGCCATGATCGAGCCGCCGCGCGACACGATGCCGGTGACGCGGTTGGCGGTGAGGTGGATGTAGGGCAGGCGCACGCCGGCGTGGATGGTAAAATAGTCGACGCCCTGTTCGCACTGCTCGATCAGCGTATCCTTGTATAGCTCCCAGGTCAGTTTTACCGGATCGCCTTCGCACTTCTCCAGCGCCTGGTAGATCGGCACGGTGCCGATCGGCACCGGCGAGTTGCGCAAAATCCATTCCCGCGTGGTGTGGATGTTGCGGCCCGTCGAGAGGTCCATCACGGTATCGGCGCCCCAGCGGATCGCCCACACCATCTTGTCGACTTCCTCTTCCACCGACGAGGTGACGGCGGAGTTGCCGATATTGGCGTTGATCTTGGTCAGGAAGTTGCGGCCGATGATCATCGGCTCGAGTTCGGCATGGTTGATGTTGGAGGGGATGATGGCGCGTCCGCGCGCGATCTCGCTGCGGACGAACTCCGGCGTGATGAAGGCGGGCACCGAGGCGCCAAAGCTTTCTCCATCAGCCAATGCGGCCTCCGCGCGCTCGAGCTGCTGCTTGCGGCCGAGATTTTCACGCTCGGCGACGTAGATCATCTCCTTGGTGATGATGCCGGCGCGGGCGAATTCGAGCTGGGTGATCTTGTGGCCGTCGAGGCCGCGGATCGGCTTGTGATGCGCGGTGAAGGCCTTTGCGGCATGCGAGGCGCCGACATTGCCGTTGTCTTCCGGCTTGATCGCGCGTCCATCATATTCCTCGACGCCACCGCGTTCCTTCACCCAGGCCATACGATTGCGCGGCAGGCCGGCGTTGACGTCGATGGTGACGGAGGGGTCGGTGTAGGGGCCGGAGGTGTCGTAGACCGGCAGGTTCGGTTCGCCTGCGCCCTCGCTGAGGATGATTTCGCGCAAGGGTACGCGCAGATCGGGCGCGGCATCGGGGGTGGCGAAGATTTTTCGCGACGAGGCGAGCGGGCCGGTGGTGACGGCGGGCAGGGTGGTGTCGGGATTGGAGCGGATGTTCATAAGGTATCCTCCGTTATCTTATTGTCATTCCGGACGGGGCCGCACTGCGGATCCATCCGGTAGCGAAATTTGTGGCGCGAGCCCCCACCCGTCGCGCGCTGACGCGCGCGCCACCCTCCCCCGCAAGCGGGAGAGGGTAACGAGGACTCGCTGCGCTCCCTCTCCC
The DNA here is from genome assembly GCF_056174665.1 of Bradyrhizobium sp. WYCCWR15520. Taxonomy (NCBI): domain Bacteria; kingdom Pseudomonadati; phylum Pseudomonadota; class Alphaproteobacteria; order Hyphomicrobiales; family Nitrobacteraceae; genus Bradyrhizobium; species Bradyrhizobium sp. WYCCWR15520. The sequence continues at coordinate 155,463 of NZ_JBWBWM010000006.1, read as the reverse complement.
GCTCTTGCGGGGGAGGGTTGGGGTGGGGGTGCCTCCGCGAGCGCATATGTCTCGTCCGTCATTGCGAGGAGCGAAGCGACGAAGCAATCCATTGTCGCCGAATTCTCGGTGCCAATGGATTGCTTCGCTTCGCTCGCAATGACGGCTGATGGGTTCGCCTTCATCTCACGCAGCCTCCGCGCTCTGGCCAAGCCATTGTCGCACCCGCGCATCCGGGTCGGCGTTCTGGGTGACGTCGCTGACGACGGCGATGGAGTCGGCGCCGGCCGCAAAAATCTCGGCCGCCTGTTCGAACTTGATGCCGCCGATCGCGACCAGCGGGATGTCGCCGATGCGTTTCTTCCATTCGGTGATTTTTGGAATGCCCTGCGGCGCGAAGCGCATCGATTTCAGCGTGGTCGGGAAGATCGGACCCAACGCGATGTAATCGGGCTTGGCGGCGAGCGCCGTCGCCAGTTCTTCGTCGTCATGGGTAGAGATGCCGAGCGTCAGTCCGGCTTTGCGGATTTCGTCGAGGTCCGCGTCAACGAGATCTTCCTGGCCGAGATGCAAATGCTGGGCGCCGGCGACGATCGCCGCGCGCCAGTAATCGTTGACCACGAGCTTGACGTCGGTGCCCTTGATGACTTCGAGCGCGTCGGTGACGATCTGCAGCGCTTCCGATTCATTGAGGTCCTTGGCGCGCAGTTGAATGGTGCCGGCGCCGAGCAGCGCCAGCCGGGCTACCCAGGCGACGCTGTCGACCACGGGGTAAAATCTGTCAGGATACGGCATGCCAGAACGGGGTCCCGATCACAGGGGTTGAGGGGGAGGCGAAGTCGCGGGCTTCCATCAGGCCGGCTTCGTAAGCCGTTCGGCCGGCTTCGACGCCGAGGCGGAACGCATTCGCCATCGCGACCGGATCGGCGGCTTTTGCAACCGCGGTGTTGAGCAGCACGGCGTCGTAGCCGAGTTCGAGGGCGTGCGCCGCATGCGAGGGCGCCCCGAGGCCGGCGTCGACCACCAGCGTCACGTCGGGCAAACGTTCGCGCATCAGTTTCAGCGCGTCGCGGTTGGTGATGCCTTTTGCACTTCCGATCGGCGCGGCCCACGGCATCACCACCTTGCAGCCGGCATCGACCAGCCGCATCGCGACCGAAAGGTCTTCGGTGCAATAGGGGAACACTTCAAAGCCGTCCTTGATCAGGATGCCGGCGGCTTCCACGAGGCCGACCACGTCGGGCTGCAGCGTATCGTTGTCGGCGATCACCTCCAGCTTGATCCAGGGCGTTCCGAACAGTTCGCGTGCGAGCTTGGCCGTGGTCACTGCCTCGCGCACGCTGCGGCAGCCTGCGGTGTTCGGCAATACCGTGACATCGAGCTCGCGGATCAGCGACCAGAACGCGTCCCCGCTCTTGCCGCCGGCAGCCTCGCGCCGCAGCGACACGGTGACGATGTTGGCGCCCGAGGCGCGGATCGCGTCCTGCATGATCGCGGGCGACGGATAGAGCGCCGTGCCGATCAGCAGGCGGGAGGAAAAGGTTTTGCCGTAGAAGTTCAGCACTATGCGCCTCCGCGATTCCGGTTTGCTCCCTCGCCCCGCTCTTGCGGGGAGAGGTTAAGGGAGACTGCGGCTCTGCTCACCATCGCCTTCACCCTCCCTGCCGCGGCGTGATGATCTCGATCTCGTCGCCGGCCTTCAGCGGCGTCTCGGCCCAGCGGCTTTTCGGCAGCACGTCGTAATTCAGCGCGATCGCGAAATGCGTGCCTTCGTATTCGAGTTCGCTGAGCAGCGCGTCCACACGCGTCGAGGCGATCTCACGCGCTTCGCCGTTAACGGTCACACGCATCGCATCACCTCATTGTCGATGGCGCCACGCTGCACAAAGGCGAGTGTCGCTTCCGCGAGCGCGGGCGCCAGCAGGAAACCGTGGCGGTAAAGCCCGTTCACGGCGATCTTGTTCTTGCCGGCCGTGATCCGCGGCAGGTTGTCCGGGTAGGCAGGCCGAAGGCCGGAGCCGAATTCGACGATGCGCGCCTCGGCAAAGGCCGGGTGTACGGCATAGGCGGCGCCCAAAAGCTCCAGCGCCGAGCGGACGCTGACGCCGGTGTCCTCGGCCTCGATCGAGGTCGCGCCCAGCATGAACTTGCCGTCGCCGCGCGGGATCACATAGAGCGGCCAGCGCGGATGGATCAGCCGCACCGGGCGCGACAGCTCGACCTCTGAAGTCTCGACGATGATCATCTCGCCCTTGACGCCGCGCAGCTCCGGCTGCTCGTCGCGCGCGGACAGCCCGCGGCAATCGATGACGACGCCGTCGAGATTTTCCGCTTTTGCATCGCAGTCGAACTTGATGGTGCCGCCAGCCGCTGTGATGCGGGCGTGCAGCTCGGGGAGCACCTTTCGCGGCTCGACATGGCCCTCGTCGGCGTAGAACAGGCCGGTGCGAAAGCGGCCTTCCAGCGACGGTTCGAGCTCGCTCAGCGCCTGCGCGTCGAGCCTGACATGGCCGGCGGTGAGTCTGGCAAAGCGTTCGAGATCGGCGCGGTCGCGCGGGTGTGCCACGACCAGCGAGCCGTTGAACGGGGTATCGGGAAAATGCTCGCGCCACAGATCGAGCGAGCGGATGCCGAGCCGGCCGATCACGGGCTCGGAGGTCTCGGCCTCGCACCAGGGCGCCAGCATGCCGCCGGCCCAGTGGCTGGTGGAAAGCGTCATAGCGGCGTCACTGCGCTCGTACAGAGTGACGGCGTGGCCGGCCTGGGCGAACAGCAAGGCCTGCCATGCGCCGGCAATGCCCGCGCCGATGATGGAAACGGGAGAATCCCCGCGCAGATCTGACTTCTGGTACATCCCTGTCCCTTCGCCGGCATGACCCGGATCAGGTTCAAAGGGTCACCGCGGTCTTGGGCTGTTCGGCCCAAAGTTTGCGGTATCTCAGCTCCTCACGGAGCACCCCTCGGAACAGGTCTAATGTAGGCGGTTGGGTGGAGGTGTCAACGCGGCCGTGCGGGAACCTGCCCCCGCTATCGCGCCCGGACCCCAGCGCAGTGCAGCAGCGGTGCGCTGCTGAGCTGGGGTCTCGGACGGCTGGCATTGGGTCCCGGTTTTGCGGAGCAGCGCAAACGCGCTGCCCCGCGCCCGGGACACGAGACTTAGCTATTTTGCCGTCTGCAGCGCGTTGGCGTCGGCGGGCGTTCTGGCCGTCGCGACCGGCGCGGCGACGATTTTCGGCGGTGCATCACTTGCGAGGACCGGCGCGATTTGCAGCGGCCGTTCCTGGCGCTGGCGCTTTGCAGCGTAGTAATAGCCGCTCGCATAATAGCGCACGGCTCGGCTGTGGTCGCCGCCCGCGGCGCGGTAGGCGCCGGCAAGGTATTTGATGCCCCAGGCGAGGTTAGTGCTGGGATCGCGCAGGCCCGCGGCATCGCCGGTGTAGCCGAGGCCGCGCGCGGTCGGCAGCTTGATCTGCATCAACCCGATGGTGCCGCCGCGCCCGACCAGGTTCGGATGATATTTGCTCTCGCGCACGATCACGCGATGCACCAGCGCTTCCGGCACGTTGTTGGCGGCTGCGTGCGATGCGACCATGCTTTCATATTGCGCGCGGCTCTGCGCGATTGCGGCCGATGAAACGAACAGCGCCGCGGTGGCGGCGAGCCAGACGAATTTCGGAAAACTTTTCATAAAAACGATCTCGGCGGATGGACGCGTGAACGATTGATGCTTCCGGTTAGTTCCATGTGCGGGCCAAGATGTGGCAAAAAGCGGACGACATCGCGGCGAGATCTCTGCGCGGAGGCATGTGTTAACGAACGCGGCTCACGTGACGTTAACGTTGTGCGTGCGATGCATCGCGTCTGTCGACGCGAATCTGCGTCATGCGGACGCGCGAGGAATGTCGTGCAAAAGTCGCAGTCAAGGTGTAAAGAAGACGCCGCGACGAAATACCAATCAATTCATTCCGACAGCAAACCTGTCCCATTCAACGAAATTTCAAAAAGCGAGACGTCGTTACGGCGTCCGAAATCTAGGGAGATGCGCCATGGCTCGACTTGACACCAGCTATCTGCCTCGCGGAAATCCCTGCGCCCAGTGCGGCAAGCCGATTCCGAGACCCGATTGGGTCGAGAGCAGTCAAGGCCGCACCTCCTTTCTCTGGTTCTGCCGCGCCTGCGACTATCGCTTCGAGGCGATCGCCATCTACGAGGAAGCCGATCCCGACGCGCTGGCTGCCTGACGCGATGAACTAGGCCGCGGCGCGGCCGCCGTTCTGACGTGTCGGCAATTGCATGCGCACCACCAGCCCGTGCGGCGGCCGGTCGTGCAGCGACAGCGTCCCGCCATGCGCCAGCACAATGGCGTTCGTAATCGACAGGCCGAGGCCGAAGCCCGCCGCCTCATCCATGTTGCGAGCGTCGTCGCCGCGCACGAACGGCTCCAGCATGTTCTGCTTCTGCGCATCCGAAATGCCGGGATCATCGTCCTCGATCGGCGTCTGTGATTCCGCGCGCACCTTGCGGCAGAGGGGTGAGACCGTCCTCGCCGGGCAGCATGACGTCGAGGATCAACAGATCGACCCGGCGGTCGGTCATGGCGCGCGCCATCTCGCGGCCATCGACAGCCGTCCTCACGTTGCAGGCGTTATTGCGCAGGTATTTTGCAATCAGCGTCCGCGTTTCGCGGTCGTCCTCGACGACGAGGATGTTGGGATTGCCTGGGCCATTCCGACCTTTTGTCGGTGATTCGGGCGTGTGGGCGAAGGATTTTTGTTTCCGGATGTTTCTGGATGGCCCCGGGCAATACCGGGCAACAGGCGAGGGGCGCGCTGAAGAGACCTCGTTAATAGCGCGAGCCCTACGTTCGCCGCGTCCGATGCGTTCCCGCGAGTAACCGAATCACCTGACCCATCCCTGGAGCTATCATGACCTCGATTTCGGCGGCCTCCATCAATACCCGTCAGTCGCCCCTGCAGATGTTGCGGAACGAGTTGTTGTCCGAAGTTAAATCCGGCGCCATCAGTTCGTCCGATCAGGACGCGTTGTCGGCGGCGCTGACCGATATCGATTCCGCCATGCAGGCGAGCCGCGCCAGCGCCCAGGCCAGCGGCACGCGGCCCTCGCCCGACGAGCTCAAATCCAAGATCGACGATTTGATTGCCGGCCAAGTTACTCGGCGCTTCTGATCGACTTCCAGAGCTGACGTTCTTCCCGCGTCGGCCTGTCCAGCCTTTCCGAAAGGGAAGGATGGTTGTCTCATTTCGGCGGCGGAACTGCTCACGCAGTGCAACGTTGGTTTCTATACAGATGTGTGGAGGGTTCAATGGCAAGCGACGTCATGGCCAAGCCGCATCCGTTGATCGCAAGCGACCGTGTCGAGGGGACCGCGGTGCGCCGGCCGAACGGGGATACGATTGGCCACATCGAACGGCTGATGATCGACAAGGTCACCGGCAAAGTATCCTATGCTATCCTGAGTTTCGGCGGCTTTCTCGGCATCGGAGCCAATCTGATCCCGTTGCCTTGGGGACGGCTGCGCTACAACACCAGGTTCGAAGCCTACGAACTCGATATCGACGATGAGGAGCTGAGGCGCGCGCCGTCATTCCGTGCGGACATGGATTTCGACTGGGGCGATCGCGCTAAGGAAGCAGAGCTGCATCGCTATTACGGCATGCCGCCTTACTGGGGCGGCTTCTGACGCACGCAAAGCGAGTGTTCCCGCGTAATATATATGGAACACTTGTTAATGTGCCGGGTTTTCCTCAAAGCGTTTCTGAACTGAGGAGAACGGATATGTTGACCAAATATGCCGTTGCCGGCATCGCGGCCTCCGCGCTGCTGGCGAGTGTTGCGTTTGCGCAAGCTCCGTCGGCAACGACGGATAAAGCAACCACCGCCGCGCCTGCGGCTGCGTCCGATACCTCGTCGTTCAAGGGCAACTGGCGGACCTCGAAGCTGGTTGGCCTGAACGTGTATAACGACAGCAACGAAAGCCTCGGATCGATCAACGATCTCCTGACCGACAAGAACGGCGATATCAAAGCCGTGGTGATCGGCGTCGGTGGCTTCCTCGGCGTCGGTGAGCATCTCGTCGCGGTGCCGATGGACAAGGTGAAGTTCGTCGAGGAGCCGATCGCCTATACCGGCGCCTCGACCCAGCCTGCGACCGGCGGCGCAAGGCCTGCGACCGGCACGGGCACGACGACGGGTGCGGCGACCGCGCCTGCTGCGCCGGCCGTGAAGAAGAATCCGTGGTATCCGGATCACGCCACGCTCAGTGCAACAAAGGATCAGCTGAAGGCGATGCCGGAGTTCAAGTATACGACCGAGTAACGCCGCGGCCTCAAAAACCGCAGGCTTCCTCAAAATGGCCGGACGGCGTGATGCCGCCCGGCCATTTTGTTTTGCAAGTACCCCTCGTGCATGGTGCGGCGCATCCTATCGGCGTCGGCGTCCCGATGTTAGGTTGCAAGCGCGGCAGGAGCACCTGCCTCCTGCCTTCCATCGACCTTTGCATCAACGGGAGGACGACATGGCTGAGAGTGTCTACAAGGTCATCGAGCTGATCGGCACCAGCAAGGATTCCTGGGAGAAGGCCGCGGCGGCTGCGGTCAGCCGCGCCGGAGAATCGCTGCGCGATCTGCGCGTCGCCGAGATCGTGCAGCTCGATCTTCAACTGGACACCAGCGGCAAGGTCGAAGCCTACCGCGCCAAGGTGAAGGTCTCGTTCAAGTTCGAAGGGTCGTAGTCGGCGTCGGCGCTCTTGCGCGGTGAACCGTCATTGCCTGCGACAAACGCGAGGCGTTTGCGCAAGGGAGCGAAGCGACGAAGCAATCCATCTCTCCTCGCGGGGAAACGCGGATTGCTTCGTTGCGCTTTACAATGACGGCGCGGGAGCTGCGCTGCAGGCCGCCTACAGCACCGGCAAGCGTGCTCACGTGGACATTGATAGCGCCTTCGGCTTCCGCGATCACGCGCAGCGTATTGGAATCGAAGGCGATGGCGCCGAGCCGCTATTGCTGGTTTCTGCCGAGACCCTCAGCATGTTGGTGGTCAAGCGTCAGGGCCAGGACACGCGCAATGACGTCGACGAGGGCCTCTGGCCTCGAGGGAGGCTCGTCCGGATCGAATGCCAGTCCAATGACGGCATTTTGAGCTGCTGCCGTTTTCACCGGCCAAAAGTCAAAGCGCGAAGCGAGATTCGGGTAGACGCCGCTGCGCATCACCGTTCCGGTCGCAACAGCAGATCGTGCCACTTCCAGGTCGGCTTCTTGCGGCTCCACGTCACCGACCTGATCGAGCAGAACCACCCTGCCTTCCGTAACAAGCATCACGGCGACAGGAACCTGGAAGAGTGCAGCAAGTGCCTTGGAAGTGATCGAGACGACCGCCTTCGTGCCGCCGGCTGCGGCAATGTCGCGGCAGTAGCCTTGCAGCACACTTACCTGCCTTTTCAACCGTTCAGCCTCGGCGGCCCTCTGGTGAGAAGTGAAGGCAACGCCGCTGACGATGAGCCCGACGACAAACAGCAGCCCAATCGCCCAGATGTTTGCCGCGTCATCAACGGCGAGTGAATAGCGCGGCTCAGTAAGAAAGAAATTGAAGGCCAGCGCGCCAAGCACCGCCGAGCAGAGCGATGGACCCAAGCCAAGGGTGACACCCGCCACGATAACTGGCACGACAAACACGAGGGACAGGTTGGGAATCGTCAACTTGCTGTCGACACCGACAGCCACGACGGTTGCGAGGGCGGTCATTGCGATTGAAGCAAGGTAGCGCGCCACCTCAGACGCTGCCGGGCCTAAAAGGAGACCGGCATCGGGCCCCTGGGTGACGTCCTGCTGCAGTTTCGATTCAATGCTGGTCACCGGCTCAACTCCCGCTTTGAAATGGCGCAGCCGGGACATCTCCTGTCACGATTATGGCCTGCTGCCATCGGCGATGATTGTCAGTGCGTTGACCGCAACGCTGATCTTCAAGAGGACACCGAGCAGTGCGGCCACGCGCGTGGACTTGCTCGACATCCAGTCCGCAGAAGGACGCCGCGGCCTGAACAACAGCCTGCGCACGCACGACTCGTTCTCCATTCCGTCGATCGCGGTTCTAGACCGCGCGGAAGAGATCGGCCTTCCGGTATATAAAATCGAGAGCAGTGTTTGGCCGGCGTTATAGGAACGGCATAAAGGTCCAGTGCCGTCGCTCGCGCGGAACCCATCATGGGGGCCGCGGCGGCCCGCTGTCACCTCCTCACGCGATGGTGTGATGGTCGCTGCGTCACAACGCCGGCAGCGCGCTCACATAGACGTTGATCGCGCCTTCGGCTTCCGCGATCACGCGCAGCGTTTTGGAATCGAAGGCGATGTCGGCAAGCCGCAGCTTGCTGATCTCGGCCGAGACGCGCAGGCCGTCCTCGTTCTTCTGGAGGTCTGCGATGACGGCGGCAATCTTCTTTTGCGCATTGCTCGCGAACGGCTTGAGGTCGACGACAGCTTTTTCCGCCAGCGTCTTCTGCATGTGCGGGATCGCCGCGCGCGCCGCGGCGCCAAGCGGCCCGAAGGCGGCTTCGGACTCGACGGCGAGCTCGATATCGGCCAGCCGAAGTGTCTGTTCGGCCTGATCGAGCACCGGCTTCCCCCAGATGTGCACATTGGCTTCACCGGCGAGGCCAAAGAAGCTCTTTTTCTCCCTGGCGTTCACCAGCAGTGAAATCAGCAGACGGTTGCCGGATGCGGCCACGCTGGCGCGCTTGACGGTGACGTCGACCGCGCCCGAACTGTCTTCCGGAAACGTCTTTCCAGCGAACTGCGCCTCCACGATCTTGTTGATCTCGGTGAAGGGCATGTCCATGGGCACGCCGATGGCGACGCGTCCCGGCGTCGGCGGCACGATGGCGATGGTGGCGGGGAACGGGCAGGACGGCTTGGTCTCGGCAGGCGTGATGCGGGTCTCCGCCTCGATGCCGAGCGTCAGCGTCAGGTTCGCCGTATCGATGCGCGGCTGCGCGGCGATTGCCCGTGTGGGGCGCAATTCCAGCCACAGCGTCGGCATGGTCGATCCGGCTGTCGTGCCTTGTAGCGGGATCGAGCGGCAGGCCTTGGCCCATTGCACCCGCGCGTTCCGTTCGAAGGTCGGATCGTTCTGCAGGCGCGTCTGCACCAGCGCGATCTGCTCGGCGACGTTCTGGTCGATCAACGGCTTCACCTGCGCCGGCACGTTGACGCGCGCGCCGGCCACCGTGAGGCTGGTGTCGCCGAGATTGACCTGCGCCGCCAAATTCGGCTCGATGCGCCAGTTGGCGGCGATCTTCGGCCGCGAGGTGATGACGACGTTGCCCTTGATCTCGGCGCTGGCGTTGAGGTTCTTGATGTTCACGCTGCCGATCTGCTTGGCGACGTTGCCGCCGAGCAGGCCGCCGAGCGCCTCGCCGACCGCCCCGGTTGCCTTTGCCGACAGCGAGCCGGTGACGTTCAGTGTGCCGGTCAGCGGCGTCGCCAGCGACAGCACGTCCGGCGCTCCGGTCGCGCTGATCGGCCCTCGCGACGCGGTCCAGCCGATATCGGCGTTCTGCAGGATCTGCGAGATCGGATTGTCGGCCTTGCCCGCGAAAGAGCGCGGCGCGCCGCGGTCGGCGGCGTCACGGATTGCCGATAGCGTCACTGCAATCGGCGCCATCACGGTGGACGCGCGCGGCGCCGGCGGCAGCGGCGGCAATTCGGCGAGCGGCGGCGGGCGGTTCGTGGCGCGCGGCGCGACGACGTCCATGAGCTTCAGGCTTGCGGCAAACGAGACGACGACGACCACAAGCGCAATCGCAATCGTCTTCAGACGCATCGGCAGACGCATCGTGCCCCCGGATCCCGTTGAATCGCCCCAGGGGCATTTTACAGGGGCGGTGAGGGGGACGCCACCCGCGCAGAGGGGCGACACCTTCGGTCAATAAAAAACGACCCCCCTGGGCGAGGGCCGTCTTTCGCTATTTGAGAAACTTAAACCGCCTAGCGTATGGTGCGGCCGAGATCGGCGCGGCGATCGGTCATCGGCAGCACGATCACCTTGGTGCCGACGTTCACCCGCGAATAGAGGTCCTTGACGTCCTCATTGGTGAGGCGCAGGCAGCCCGAAGAAACGCGGGTTCCGATCGTCTCCGGCGCGTTGGTGCCGTGGATGCGATAGATGGTGCCGCCGAGATACATCGCACGGGCGCCGAGCGGGTTGCCGGGGCCGCCGGCCATGTGACGCGGCAGATAGGGCTGGCGGGCGATCATTTCCGGGGGCGGGGTCCAGGCCGGCCATTCCGCCTTGCGGGTGATCGTCTGGGTGCCCGACCAGGTGAAGCCGTCGCGGCCGATGCCGATGCCGTACCGCATCGCCTGGCCGTTGCCGAGTACGAGATAAAGATAGGTGTTCGGCGTATCGATGATGATCGTGCCTGGCGCCTCGCGGGTATAGTAGTTCACGACCTGGCGGCGCAGACGGGCCGGCAGCTCGACCGAACGGTCGTCTTCATCCCGGGGCGCAGCCGCGACCGGCGGCGGGGCCGCTTCGATCTGCGGCAGGAAGAACGGAAACAGCGGCAGCGGAGCAGCAGTGGCGGGTGCGGAAAATGCGGTGGCGCCGATCACGAGTGCGCCCAGAGTGGCGGCAGCAAAGCGGGTGTTCAGCCTGAATGAATTAAACATTGGTCGCCCCTGTTTTAAAATCCTGTCGCGCCGTTCTCGGCGCGTCGTTGGGGAAACCTGTACCGATGAACCGTTTCAGGACATTTGCACGAAATCGCCAAAATGGTTTCGTGGCGTTAGGGAATTGTTTCGTTAAGGTTTCGTTGCTGGCGGGGGCGCACCAGGCACGCGCCTGGTCCGAGCTTTCAAGGGGTCAAAAAGGAACTCATGGGACCCGGCGCCGTTGGCGTTGCAGTCCAGAGATAAGCGAGACCGCCATGACGAGACCAGCGATTTTGTTTGGTGCCGTTGCCTTGCTGCTCCTGTTCGTTCCCGCCAATCCGGCATCGGCGCAGCACGTCATTACCAATCCAGGCAAGTGCGCCCAGTTCTATCCGAACTCAAATTGCCAGAACTATGGGCGGGGTAATCCCTACACGAGCTATGGCTGGCAACGATCGGGATATCGTCACTACTGGGGCCATCGTCATCACCGCCGCCATTGGCGCTGACGCCAACCAGCGGGATGAGCCTATCCAAACTTTTCCCATTGGTGTGAATTCAGAAAATCAGACGACGTGAACGCCCGCCTTTCGGCGATGTATCGAATGTTCGCTGTCTGGAGTCATGCGCGTTATTGCAAAGCATTGACGGACACGCGTCAACTATCTGACTGAGGAGTGCGTTCGCTTTCGCCGTTAAAAGGATCAGGCGCGCCGCCTCGTGTCAGCTCAGACCTAACAAATGTTGGTGCTGGAAGCACCTGGATGAAGAAACGTGCACGATCGGGTGTCGGTGCCACAATTCTTGGCCGAAGACCGGAGGTCGAGTGCCATGGAATTGAAGGCTCCCAAGCCCGTGCACGTTGTCGATGACGACGCAACCTTCCGCAAAACCATAGAAGATGTATTGAAGCAATTCGGTTATGAAGTCTCGACCTATGCTTCGGCTCGGCATCTTCTGGATCGCTTGCCGAGCGACGAACTGCCGGGCTGCATTCTTCTCGATGTGAGACTGCCAGGAATAAGCGGGCCGGATCTGCAAGCGCGCCTGAGCGAACTAGGTTCGACGCTGCCCATCATATTCCTCAGTGATCACTCCGACATTCCGACTACGGTGCGGACCATAAAGGCCGGCGGGGTCGATTTTCTGATCAAGCCAGTATCATCGGATCGACTGCTTGAAGCCGTCGAACGAGCCATTTTGCATCACAATGCAGTGCTTAGTCTAAAGCGCGCGCGGGAGGACACTCTCTCCCGTCTCTCAACCTTGACGCCGCGCGAACGGCAGGTCTTCGAACTTGTCATTCGCGGTAAAAGCAACAAGGCGGTCGCCGACGCGTTGGGATTGACTGTGCGCACGATCAAGGCCCACCGCCGCAATGTGATGGAGAAGATGCAGGTCCGGTCCTTGACGGAACTTGTGTCCCTTGCCGAGCGGTTCGGCGTCGCTGGGCCGACCGACAATCTGTGACCCGTGCTGGCTTTTTGCCTCGCCAACGCCCGGGGAAGCGATGCTCCCGAGAAGGTCGACCCCAAGGCGGAACGCCCCTGTCGCCAGCGCCGTTGGTACCATCTAACGCGTGGAACCGGAGCGCCCCAGTGCCTGCATAACTAGCGCCACACTTCGCGGGGTAAAGTGGGGGGTCCGTAATGGAGATCAAAAATGATCTTCATGTTGTTTGCCGTGGTAATTGCCGTCTTATTTTTTGTCGGCTCAATCACCTTGCTACGGTTGGGTCAGTACCTCGGTTTGCGCCATCGCAAGCGGAGCGGCAGCGAGGGTATCGGAGGATTAGCGACTGTTGAAGGCGCGATATTCGGATTGATGGGTTTACTGCTGGCATTCACCATCTCCGGTGCGCTGCAACGCTTTGATGACCGCCGGCAGTTGGTCATTCAGGAAGCGACGGCCGCCACCACGGCATATGACCGACTAAGCCTTTTCGGCGGAGACGACGGGCCCAAGCTTCAAACCAGCCTCAAAGAATACGTTCGCGCCCGGATTGATCTATATCGCATGGCGCATGATTTCTTGCTGTTTCAGCGAGCGGAAGATTTTTCAGACCAGCAGGAAAAGAAGCTAGTTGAACTCAAGAACCAGTTATGGGACGCCGCGGTGGCAGCTTGCCCGCAACCGAACTACCGTCCTGCATGCGCTTTGTCGCTCCCAGCGCTGAATAGCCTGTTCGAGGTTGCACGCCAGCGTGCAGGTGCTGCCGAAAAACATCCGCCGCAGATTATCTACTTTATGCTGTTTGGCCTCGGTCTAGGCTGCTCGCTACTTGCCGGGTTCGGCATGGCCGCGAACGCAGGGAAAAGCTGGATACACATGGCTCTCTTTGCGGGAACGCTGACCATCGCGCTCTACATCGTGACCGATATGGAATATCCGCGACTCGGCCTCATTCGGATCGAGAGTTTCGATCATTTCCTCGCAGATGCCTACGATCAAATGCGATAAAGGCGGCTCCGCTTCTTTTGACCGCCCCATCAGATGGTGTAGGGCTTGCGACGCTCCGCTCGATGCGGGCAGTTCTGGTCGAACGAGGGAAAGCCTGCCGAACGAATCAAGCCTGGCCGGCATGCATCCGCGGCATGCCGGCTTCGCCGGCGCTGAGTACGGTGCGGCGGTCGGCGACCGCATGATGAAATTGTTCGAGCGCAAGCCCGATCACCGACAGGTCGCCGTCCTCGACTGCGCCGTCGTCGTAGCAGTCGAGCGCGTGACGCAATATGCCGTCGGCCGTGTTCTGCATCTCCGCTAGCTCGTCCGGCGTTTCCGCCTTGCGTACCTTGGAAATCAGATCGAGCAGTTCATCGCGATGACCGACATACACCTCGCGTTCGTCCCTGTTCCAGTAGTGCTTGAACCAGGCGCCCACCGAGCCCAGGCCCGAGACGATCAGGACCGCGAACCAGATGTAGTCGGTGTATTTTTCGAGGAACGTTCGCTCGTTGCCGTCGATATAGGCGGCCGCGCCGGCATGCGCCGGTAACGCAGCGTCCTTGTCGGTATCGGGCTTCTCGATCTGCGAGGCGGTCGGCAGTTCACGCGCCAGTTGCTGGCGGTTGGTGAAGAGCTGGCGGGCGAAGGCGGCGACCGCCGTGTCCGACAACGACTTCGGCGCGATGATCAGGTGGTTGACGGCAACGGTATCGACCTTGTCTTCCGGCCGCTGCGGCGATGAACCGAAGATGCTGGCGGGAATTTCCTCGGATTCGTAGATCGGGTTCTTCTTCGCGATCGCGTCGGCGACGTCGATCGGCAGGAACTTCGGCTCGCCGCGGGCGGTCGCCGTTGCCGCGATCGCATCCACCGTGATCTTGCTCTTGAGCGGGCCGACCGCCATGAATGCGTCGACCGACTGATCTTTCGCCATCTCGCCGATCTTGTCGGTGGCGAACTGGCTGATTGTGACCTTGTCGGGATTGATGCCGGACTCTTTCAGAATACTGCGCAGCAGTGTGACATTGGCCTGCGTCCTCCCGATCACGCCGACGCGGTGGCCGGCGAGTTCTTCGAGACTCTTGATCTTGGGTGTGGCCTGCTTCTTCGAGCCCTTAGCGGGATGGCCGGAAGGCGCCCACAGCACGACGACATTCTTGCGAAGGATGGCGACCGACTCGGCATTCTCCGGCAGGTTCAGGTCGCCGCGCGCCACCGCCAGATCGGCCTTGCCGTCCCTGAACAACGCGATGCTTTCGGCCGCTCCTTCCGTCGTGACCAACGACAGCCGCACCGAGCTTCCCTCGCGTGCGAACGTCTGCGCCATCAACTGGACCAGTTTCTGGTCATCGCTGCCGGCGGGACCGACCGCGATCCGCAGCGTGGTCGGCCGCAGCACGTAGTACAGCGTGCCGGCAGCGACGCCGAATGCGAGCATGCCCGCGGCAAGGATCAGCAGCGCGTAGCTCTTCTGCTTTCGCCGGCGGCGGGATCGTGCGGAATTGTCGTTCGGGTCTGACATCATTCTGTCACGTTACCTGAAATCCGTGGAGATGGGTTTAAAAAACAACCTTACAGAACGATGACGTCATACGCCTGAAATATCCATGTCCCAACGTCGGATTTGAGAATCGTTAATCTCGGATTCGAGCCATGAAGATCTTGATTGCGACGGATGCGTGGCATCCACAGGTGAACGGCGTCGTTCGCACGCTGACGTCGCTGGCGCGCAGCGCCGCAACGCTCGATGCCGACATCAGCTTCCTGACCCCGGACGGGTTTCCCTCGATGGCGCTGCCGACCTATCCGGGGTTGCGCATCGCGCTGCCGAACCGGCGCGAGATCGCGCGGCGGATCGAGGAGGCCGCGCCCGACGCCATCCATATCGCAACCGAAGGGCCGATCGGCTGGATGGTGCGGGCCTATTGCCGCCGCCGCAAGCTTGCGTTCACCACGTCCTATACGACGCGTTTTCCAGAATACATCGCCGTCCGCATCGGTCTCCCGGTCGCTGTCGGATATGCAGTGTTGCAGCGGTTTCATGCTGCGGCCTCCACGACAATGGTCGCAACCGATTCGCTGCGACAGGAGCTTGCCGCGCGGGGGTTCCGCAAGCTCGGCTTCTGGACGCGCGGCGTCGACACCGAACTGTTCAACCCGCACGCGCCTGCGACGCTCGACCTGCCGCGGCCGATCTTCATGACCATGGGCCGCGTCGCGGTGGAGAAGAATCTCGAGGCGTTCCTGTCGCTCGACCTGCCGGGATCGAAAGTGGTCGTCGGTGACGGACCGCAGAGGGCGCAACTCGCAAAGCAATTCCCCGACGCGATCTTCCTTGGCGAGAAGAAGGGCGCGGACCTGACCGCGCATCTCGCCGCCGCCGACGTCTTCGTGTTTCCGAGCCTCACCGATACGTTCGGAGTCGTGCAGCTCGAGGCCTTGGCGTGCGGCACGCCGGTTGCTGCATTCCCCGTTACCGGTCCGAAGGACGTCATTGCCGATCATCCGATCGGCGCAATCGACACCGACCTGCGCA
Source organism: Bradyrhizobium sp. WYCCWR15520 (assembly GCF_056174665.1). NCBI lineage: Bacteria > Pseudomonadati > Pseudomonadota > Alphaproteobacteria > Hyphomicrobiales > Nitrobacteraceae > Bradyrhizobium > Bradyrhizobium sp. WYCCWR15520. The sequence goes on along the minus strand of NZ_JBWBWM010000006.1, from coordinate 139,839 downwards.
GCGCGTGCCTGCGCGCACTGACGATGTCGCGCGAGGCCTGCCGGAGTTTTGCGCTTTCGCGCTCCTGGGAAAACAGCGCGCGGCAGTTCATCGGCAATCTGACCGCGTTGCAGCCGAGCCGCGCGCTGCGGCCGGTGCGCCGGGCGCCCGCGACCAGCGCCGTGCAGGGGTAGGGCTGCGAACGTTCGAACCATCAAACCAGTCATATGCGTAAGACGAGAAGGCAGGACAATCATGGCAGACATCATCAAGCTTGACGGCACGAGGCCGCTCGATTTCGACCGCGAAACGGTCGAGCAGGCCTATGACCGCTGGGCGCCGGTTTATGACCTGGTGTTCGGAGGCGTGTTCTCCAAGGGCCGCAAGGCGGCGATTGCGGCGACCAACAAGATCGGCGGCCGCGTGCTCGAGGTTGGCGTCGGCACCGGCATTTCGCTGCCGCTATACGCGCCGCACCTGCGCATCTTCGGCACCGACATTTCCGAGTTAATGTTGGAGAAGGCGAAAAAGCGCGTCGACGAACTCGGCCTGAAGAACGTCGAGGGCCTCGCGGTGATGGACGCCGAAAACCTCGAATTTCCGGACGATTCCTTTGACGTGGTGATGGCGCAATATGTCGTCACGGCGGTGCCGAACCCGGAAAAGGCGCTCGACGAATTCGCCCGCGTGCTGCGGCCGGGCGGCGAGCTCATCATCCTCACCCGCGTCAGCGCGGATGCCGGCATGCGTCGCTTCATCGAGCAGCGGCTGCAGCCGGTGGTGCGCCCGCTCGGCTTCCGCACCGCCGAGTTCGCGTGGTCGCGCTATGCGCAGTGGCTGGCCGGCGCGCGTGGCATGGAGCTGGCGGAGCGCCGCCTGGTGCCGCCGCTCGGGCATTTCTCGCTGGTGCGTTTCCGCAAAATCGACGTCGCCGCGGCGGCCTGACGCTAGCATTGCTGCTTGCGTCATCGCGTCGCTGCGAACAGTCACATGTCAACTTCATGATGTCATATGCCGGACATCGAATCCCGATAAACGTCACACGCGAAAGAACGAGGGGGTAGAGAATGATCAAGAACTTCCTGCAAGAACTGCGAACCCAGCGCTGGGATGACCATCGCTACTATCACCACAGCCGCATCAACCAGTCGCTGCACTTCGTCAGCGCCGCGAGCTTCCTGTTCGCTTATGTCATGCTGTTCTTCGATCCCGTGGTGTCGGCGCTGGTCGGCTGGCTGGTCTCGATGACGACGCGCCAGGCCGGTCACTTCTTCTTCGAGCCCAAGGGCTATGACCACGTCAACCAGGCGACCCATGAGCACAAGGAAGAGATCAAGGTCGGCTACAATCTGCAGCGCAAGGTCGTGCTGATGACGATCTGGGCGCTGTCGCCGCTGGTGCTGTATTTCAGCCCGACGCTGTTCGGCCTGGTCGAACCCTGGACCTCGAACGCCGACTTCATGCGGCAGGTGGCCAAGGTGTGGCTGGCGGTCGGAATCGGCGGGCTGTTGTTCCGCACCGTGCACCTGTTCTTCATCCGCGACGTCGAGACCGGCCTGGTCTGGATGACCAAGATCCTCACCGATCCCTTCAGCGATCTCAAGCTGTACTACAAGGCGCCGCTGGCTCTGATGAAGGGCGAGCTGATCGACCCGGGTCTGGAGAAGCACGTCAAGCCGGCGTGAGTGGCCGAACATGGTCACCGTCATGCCCGGGCTTGTCCCGGGCATTCACGTTCTTGGGCGCCAGCAATCTGCGATGTTAGTAGCAAGAAAGACGTGGATGGCCGTGACAAGCCCGGCCATGTCGAAAGGCAATTATCTGCGTGTTCCGAACTCTCTCAGTTCGTCATTGCGAGCGAAGCGAAGCAATCCACCTCTCCGCGCGGGGATAGGTGGATTGCTTCGTCGCTTCGCTCCTCGCAATGACGAAGGGACAGCCTGACGATGACTGCAAACGGAAGCGCGCCCTTAGCGCCCAAATCGTTTGGCAAGCATCTCTTTCAGAATCCGCCGCTTGATATCCTTGTTGGTCAGCGAAGCCTCATGCCACCACCAGCCGTCGCGCTTCATCTTGTCGGTCGCCGTAACGAAACGGTCGGCGACTTCGTTGAAGTCAGCGTCGGTATAGTTCAGGCTGAAGATCAACCGGCCGGTGCCGACCCAGCTCAAGGCCAGCCCCTCGGCGCGCAGGTAGTATTGAAGCATCCAGTTGTAGCGGGACGGCTCGGTATATTGCACCGTCCAGATCGAGGAGAGATTGCTGACGCGGACGGGCAGATCGCTTGCGGCCAGCCGTTCGTTCAAGGTTTTGGCACGGCCGTCCCAGGTCTCGTCGAGTCCCTGATAGACCGCGTTGAAGTTCGGGCTGGCGAGGCGGCTCAAGAATTCGTCCATCGCCGTCATTACGTAGGGGTGCGAATTGAAGGTGCCGCGGGCGAAGCAGACGTCGGCGGGGCGATCGTCGCGGAAGCGCCGCATCAACTCCTTGCGGCCGCACACCACGCCGACGGGGAGGCCGCCGGCAAGGCTCTTGCCGTAGGTCACCATGTCGGCGCGAACGCCGAAATATTCCTGGGCGCCGCCGGCGGCGAGACGGAAGCCGACGAAGACCTCGTCGAAGATGAGAACGATGCCGCGCTCGGTGCAAACCTCGCGCAATTTTTTCAGCCACTCGGTGTAGGCCGCGCGATCGAACGCGCCCTTGCGCGAGGAGTCGACCAGGGCGGAATCACCCGGAGCATTGGCGTTCGGATGCAGCGCCTGCAGCGGATTGACCAGCACGCAGGCGATGTCCTTGCGTGTCCGCAGCACATGCAGCGTCCGCTCCGACATGTCGGCCAGCGTATAGGTCTCGTGCGGCGAAACCGGATTGCCGACGCCGGGCTGCACGTCGCCCCACCAGCCGTGATAGGCGCCGGCAAAGCGAACCAGATGCGAGCGGCGGGTGTGGTAACGCGCCAGCCGCACCGCCTGCATGACCGCTTCGGTGCCGGACATGTGGAACGAGACTTCGTCGAGTCCCGAAATCCCGCACAGCCGGCGGACGTTGTCGGTGATGACGGGATGATAGGGACCGAGCACGGGGCCGAGCGCATGGGCGCGCTTTTCGCCTTCCGTGATGCACTCCTTGTAGAAGTCGTTGCCGAAAATATTGACGCCGTAGGAGCCGGTCAGGTCGTAGAACACATTGCCGTCGACGTCGGTGACGGTGACGCCGGCCGAGGATTCCATGAACGCGCCGGTGCCGAGATTTTCGCGCACCAGCCGGCTGTACTGGAACGGCACCCGGTAGGTTTCCGTGAACTGCAGGTCGGAGATGTGTTCGGCCGCCTCGGCCGTCATCTTCCGACCCTTGGCGTAGCGCTCCTCAAAGAGGCAGGCGAGCCGGAAGAAAGCGACCTGGCGCTGCATGGCGACGTCGACGGGCGCGCCGTCGGACGCGAAGAAATCGTCGATGTCGAACTCGTAATGCGGCACCAGCCGCGCGACCATTTTCGACATTTTGGAATGTCCGGTCAGCGAACGGTGCTTGGCGCGCGACAGCGCCAGCCGGGCCTGCAATTTGGGAAAGACTGCCGCGGCGCTAGCGATCGCAGCGGCGGACAGCGAAAGAATCGGAAGGGATGAATCCATGCCTGAAGCGCTAGCCAATCCACCTGACAGATTGATGACAATCCGGGGCCTGATCGCCCGCTTCACCCAGCAGGAGGACCTCAATTTCCTGCTGACCAACCGCGTCCCGCGGGCGGCGCTGACACGCTTCATGGGTTGGTTCAGCAAGATCGAGAACCCGTTGGTGCGCGATTTCTCGATCGGGTGCTGGCGGCTGTTTTCCGATCTCGATCTGTCGGAAGCCAAAAAGACCGAATTCAAAAGCCTGCATGACTGCTTTACGCGGGAGCTGCGCCCGGGGCTGCGGCCGGCGGATCCTGACCCGGCCATCGTGGCCAGTCCTTCCGACGGCATCATCGGCGCGTTCGGCAAAATCGCCGATACCGAGCTGTTCCAGATCAAGGGCGCGCCTTATTCGCTGCTGGATCTGCTCGGCGATCCCGCGCTGGTGGAGCAACACCGCAACGGCCGCTTTCTGACGCTCAGGTTGACGTCGAGCATGTATCACCGCTTCCACGCGCCCTATGACGCCACCATCAAGAGGGTGACGTTCATCCATGGCGATGTCTGGAACGTCAATCCGATCGCGCTGAAGCGAGTGGAGCGTTTGTTCTGCAAGAACGAGCGCGCGGTGCTGCGCTCGCGGCTTTCGACCGGCGAGGCGCTGACGCTGGTGCCGGTCGCCGCCATTCTTGTCGCCAGCATCCGCCTGCATTTCCTCGATGTCACGCTCAACGCGCAGAGCAGGGGACCGGTGGACTTCGCCTGCTTTGCGCGGGTCAAGAAAGGCGACGAGCTCGGCTGGTTCGAGCACGGCTCGACCATCATCGTGCTGGCGCCGGAGAGTTTCGAATTCGCCGACGGTGTCGCGGAGGGAACACGCATTCGCGCCGGCGAGCCGTTGTTGAAGAAACCGCAGGTTTGATCTCGATTCTCAGCGCTCATGTCTTTATAAGCTCGCGGTCGCACTGGATTCGCTAGGTGCGATAATACGGGAAGAGAGAGATGGCGCGAACGCCTGTGCTGGCGGCGGGAGGTATTGTGCTGCGGCAGGCGAAGACTCCGCTGGTCGCCGTGGTGCGCCTGCGCAAGCGCAATGAGTGGGTCCTGCCCAAGGGCAAGCTTGACGACGGCGAGACGCCGCGCGCCGCGGCCGAACGCGAGGTGATTGAAGAAACCGGGCACGACGTTTCCGTGCACGAATTCTTGGGCACGCTGGTCTACGAATCCCGCGGCGGCTCCAAGGTCGTGCATTACTGGCGCATGGAAGCGCGCGGTGACGCGGTTCACGAGCTGATGCGGGATGTGAGGGCCGTGGACTGGCTGCCGCTAGCCGACGCCGTCGACCGGCTCTCGCGTGGTTACGAGCGCGCGTTTCTGGAAAATGTAGGCCCGATTGCGCTCTCCGCGGCTGCGCATGCTCGCAAAGCGCGGGCCAAACAACCGGTGCCGGAAAAGCGCCGGACGAGACGGACTGGCGTGACAGCGCCTCCCGCGGTCACTCCCACGCTTGCGTCGCCGCTGCCCGATCAACCCTCGCCGCAGCTTGTGCAGCCGGACGAGGTGACGGAGGTGATGGACGCGACCGCCACTGCATCCGTTGAAGAAGCGCAGCCCGCTGTCACATCGTCATTTGCTCCGGAGATAGAGCCGGTGGCCGTCGATGCGGCCGAGATGCGAACGCGACAGCAGCCGCCCAGAAACTTCTTTGAGAGAGTCCGGGACTGGCTGCGGCGCGCGGCCTGACTCAATCTTTCCCTAGCGCAGGTCCCTCGGCGGCGGTTTGCCCCGTTGCGGCGCGGGCCGTCGCGGCGCGGCGGGCAGTCCCGGCCGCTGCAGGGCGGGCGCGCCTTGAACACCGGGCTGACGCTGCAATCCGGGAACGCCGAAACGGTTCGGCAGCGGCCGTCCCTGCGGCTCGCCGGGCTGCGCGGGCGCATAGGGGTGTTGCGGTTGTCCGACGCGTGGCGGCAAACCGGCCGGTGGAGCACCCGGCGATGTGGGTTGTCCGACGCGGGGCGGCAGGCCCGGTTGATTGGGCGAAGCCGGCTGTTGCTGGCCTGCGCGTGGCGGCAGGCCCGGCCGTGTCGGCGAAGGTGGCTGCTGCTGTCCCTGGCGGTTCGGCGCGCCCGGCTGCTGCTGACCGGGCCGGTTCAATTGACCCGGCGCTTGCGGCTGTCCGGGACGATTGAGCTGGCCAGGCGGCTGCTGTCCCTGGTTCGGCACGGCCGGCAGTGGCGGTTGACCGGGTTGTCCGGGCAGGCCGTTCTGCCTGATCTGACCGGGTTGTTGCTGTCCGGGACGGTTCAACTGACCGGGCTGCTGCTGTCCGGGCCTGACTTGTCCGGGCAGACCATTCGGCCGCTGCTGGCCAGGCTGAAGCTGCCGGATCGGGCGGTTCGGATTGAGGAAACCGGGATTGGCGCGGCGGAATTCGCGCTGCTGGAACACGACTTGCCGGCCGAGATTCTGCGTCGAGTGAAGCTGCCGCACAAAGCCCTGGTCGCGCAGCATCGCGGCTTGCGGAATAACCAGCGGCACCGCCGCAAAACGCACGCCGCCCGCGCCGGGGCGGATGGTGAAGCCGCTCGCGCCCTGCGTCAGAAAGCCGAGCCGCGCGCCGGCGCGGTCATTGACCTCAATGCGGCCGACCCGCCCGTCAGCGTCGGGATAGAGCTTGACCGCGACATTGTTGGGCTTGTTGGCGGCAGCACCCTCCGGCACCTCGACCAGACCGGTGGTGCCGCGAATGCCAAGCGTCGCCGTTGGCGTCGTGATCTTCATGTCGCCGGTTTTCGCAACCGACGCGGCGACGAATGCCGCGGTACCCTTGGCGACGTCGAAGATCGCCGCGTTGCTCTTGCCGCCGTCTTCATAGACGTAATTGTCGATGGTGATCTTGGTGTTGGCCCTGAGATTGAAAGTGGTGTTGTCGATGAAGGTGATGCCGAGCGCCGCATTGGCGCCGGTTTGCACGATATCGTTGAGGTAGATGTCGTCCTTGACCTTGAGCGGCGTGGTGGTGTCGTTGCGGATCACGCTGGCGCTGCCGGTCACGGTGGCGACGTTGCCGATCGGCTCCTCCGGCACCTGCGCATCGGTGGCGGGCGTGGACGCATCGGGCGCCGGTGTCGCCGGTGTGGCGGACTGCGAAGGATCGGTCTGCGCCTGCGCCAGTTGCGTCGGTTCGGAAGCAGCCGCGAAAGCGTCCGTCGCGCCGATCATCGTGCTGCCGGCCAGCAGCACAAGCGCGAAGGAAAGATGGCGCGGCATCAGGATATTTCCGTGGGCGGGAGAAGGCGGGCGGCGGGAGCGCGATTTCAGCGCGGCCCGGCTGAATGCGGGATGAACATGGCCGCTTGTTGTCGGCCGCCACAAACGATCAGCGCCACGCCCGGGATGTCCGGGCATGGCGCTGTGACGTTACGTGTGAGCGTTACGTGTGAGAAGGCCTCAGCCGCGCTTGACCGGGGTCAGGCTCAGCGGCTTGGAAGGCTTTGCCGTGGGCGCGTAGTTCACGGGTGTCGCGGTGGCCGGCGGCACGTAACGGAAGACGGCCTTGCAGCCATCGCTGAGCTGCGCGCGCTTCTGGACCATGCAGGCGGTGACGCGCTCGACATCGGGAATTTCGGAAGAGCAGAGCCGCATGGCATCGCCGCTGCACATCTGCTCCTGCTCCTGCGTGTAGGCGTTGGCGGCCGTGGTCAGCAGGCCAAGCGCAAACGTGGTCGCGATCAGCCTCTTGCAATTGCGCAAAAAGAGGGCCCCGTGAAATCTCACGGGGCCCAAGTCTCAGGGAGGAAGGGAGAAGAAGTTTCAGGAAGAGGTAGTCAGCTCACGCGCTTCCAGGTCTGGCCGCCGCAGAACATGCCGCCGAAGGCGCAGCCCTGGACCTTGAGCGTGTTGGTCCCCTTCAGGGCGATCGTCGAGTCGTAATTGCGGCCGCTGTCGGGGTCATGTATCCGGCCGGTCCACTTGTTGCCCTGCGGCTTCATGTTGATCAGAATCCTTGCGCCGGTGTTGACGGAATAGCCGCATATATTGGCGCCGCATTCCTCGATACGCACGTTGCCCTTGTTCTCTTCGGTCGCCCAGACGCCGAGCGGGGAGTTCGGATCGGACGCGGCGGCCACCGGCGCCGGCTTCGGCGCGGGCGCGGCAGCGACTGGTGCGGGCGGCGGGGACGGAGCGGGCGGCGCGACGTCGACTTGTGCCGGGGTAGCGGCCGCGACGGTTGCTTGCGCAGGCGCGGGCGCAGCAGCGGGAGCCGGGGGCTGCGGCGCAGTCGCCTGAACCGGAGCCGGTGCAGGCGCCGCCGGTTTCGCCGGCGTGGCCGTCACGACGTCATCGTCGTCCTTGCTCTTCGAGCCCATGCCCTTGAGGTCGACATTGCCGAGCGTGCCGTTATAGCCGGGTGCGGTGATCTTGATGCAGGAAAGGGCGTTGCAGTTGCGCGGCGCGTCGACGCGAATGCGCTCGCCGTTGACCTGGAAGGTAATGCCGCCGGCCTGCGCCGAGGTGGTGGCCATCAACAATGCGGCGAGGATGTAGAGCTTCTTCATGAGGGCCTCCCTGAGCGGCCTGTGAGCGCTGGCGGTGAACGTGGGCAGACCCTATGCGGGAGCGAGGGCACGTTCTGTGCGGTACGTCACATGACTCCTGGAAGCGGCAGGTTGGCTCGGTGATTCAAATCACATCCCGTTGAAATCCCCCGCGACTAGTTTTCCGCGATCACCCGCGGGAGGCTTCGATGAAATGGTTTTGTTTTCTCGCCGTGCTGATGCTGCTCAGTTCTTCGGCCCACGCCGGCCGCTCGATTTCATTCAGCATCGGTGGCCACCGGGTGTACATCGAATCCTCCAGGCATTGCCGCTCAGCGTCGTGCGCCTCGACGTCGGTCTCCCGAAGCCTCAACTGGCGTCACAGGCGCGACCGCTATGGCGACGATCGCGATGTGGGCGTGGTGCCGGCGAAGCCCGTGCCGCCTGTGCCACAGACGGTTTCGCCACCCGCGCCGCCACCGCCCACGCCGCCGTCCAAGACCATCGTCACCGCGCCACCGGCCGTCTACACCACGGCGGAATCAACGACCCAGACCGTCGAAGCATCACCGCCATCTCCGCCAACTCCCCCGCCGGCTCAGCAGGTTTCGATTCCATTGCCGCCGCCTCCGCCGGTTGCGAAGCCGGTCGAGACCGCGCAGCCGGCGCAACAGGTTGAACGCGTCGCGCATCAGCCGGAGGAAGAGCCATCGGATTCGCCGATCGGCGACTGGCAGACCGAAGGCAAGGGAACGGTGCGGATCGCAAAATGCGGCAACGCGCTGTGCGGCTACGCGCTCAGTGCATCGTCCGAGAAGGGCGAGGCAATCCTGGTCAACATGAAGCCGAAGACCGAGCGGCAATGGACCGGCAGCGTCTACAGCCAGGACAGTCGCGAGACCTATTACGGCACGATGTCGATGAAGGGGATCAACACGCTTCGCGTCGAGGCCTGCGCGTTTCTCCGCTTCTACTGCTCCGGCAACAACTGGAGCCGCGTCATGCGCCGCGCCGACAGCCTGATGATGGTGTCCGCCGCGCCGCCGCGCTCGTAGCGCCCACGAAAACGCCCGGTGACGGCGTCACCGGGCGTTCGGGTCCACTTGTCTGGACGGGTAGTTCTAGAAAACGCCAAGCACAATCGCGGCGACGAAAGCGAATGCAACATACGCTGTTACAACGCCAAGTCTGCTAACGAGAGGACTTACGAAATCCATTGGGAAAGCTCCCTGGGTTCACGTCGTGCCCGCAAGTAACACTTTAGGTTAGCAAAGCGTTCCCGGCCCAAAAAAGTCAGCGTTGCTGTCCATCCAGGGGCTTGCCGCAGCCGAACGCCCGATAAACATGGTAAAAAATTTGTAAAAACAACATGTTGAAGAGTCTTTAAATAAATTAGTTGAACGTGCGCGGCGATGACGCGCGGAGTTCGTTTGTATCTCGTCGGCTCCTTCGTCCTCGTCTCGCTAGCGGGTTGTGGCCGCGGATTTTTTCAGTCCGCCGAGCGCGAACCGTGGCGTACCGAGGCCGAAGTCGCTTGTCTGAAGTCCGGCGCGGTCAAGGAGAGCGCGGAAGTGGTCCGGATCGACCCGATTTCCGGTCCCGGCGTGTGCGGTGCGGAATACCCGCTGAAAGTGGCGGCGCTCGGCGAAAACATCACCTCGTTCGGCTTTGCAGACGAAAGCCTGCGGCCTCCAGGCAATATCGGCAATCAGCCGCGCTGGCCGATCAACCGTGCGCCGGCGGCAGCTCCGCCCCAGCAGAGCTATTCGGGAAATTATCCGGGCAGCAGCTATCCGGAACCGGCGCCGCGCCAGCCGAACTATGCGGCACCGTCGAACGGGCCGATCTCGCTCTCCGCGCCGGGCGTTGCCTCGCAGCAGGATGACATCGATCTGCCGCCGGAAGGCGCGCCGTCATCGCGCGGCGGCGGCTATGCGGCGCCGCCTTCCTATCCGTCCCAGGGCCGTTATACCGCGCCTTCTGTTGCACCGTATTCGCCGCCATCCTATCCGCCATCACCGGCCGCGCCGCGGCTCGGGCCCGCGCAAGGTAATTCGGTCAGCGCCTTCGGCCAGGTCTCGATGAAGCCGGCGGCGACGCTGGCGTGTCCGATCGTCTCCGCGCTCGACCGCTGGCTCACCGATTCCGTGCAGCCGGCGGCGATGCGCTGGTTCGGCGCGCGCGTCGCCGAGATCAAGCAGATCTCCGCCTATTCCTGCCGCGGCATGAACGGCAATCCGCATGCTCATATTTCCGAGCACGCGTTCGGCAACGCGCTCGACATCGCGGCCTTCACGCTCGCCGACGGCCGCCGCATCACGGTCAAGGGCGGTTGGCGCGGCATGCCGGAAGAGCAGGGCTTTTTGCGCGACGTGCAGGCAAGCGCCTGTCAGCAGTTCAACACCGTGCTGGCGCCCGGCTCCAACTCCCACCACGAGGATCACATCCACGTCGACCTGATGCGCCGCGCCTCGCGCCGCACCATCTGCCAGCCGGCCGCGGTGTCGGGCGAACAGGTCGCCGCGCGCGCCCAGCGTAACCCCTATGCTTCACGCGAGCCCTATCCGACGGGGTCGCTCGGAGCCAAGAAGTCGATCTCGCGATGGTTCGGGGGCAGAAGCAAGGTCAACGAGGAAGACGAGTTCGAGGATCATTAGCGTTCTTGGCTTCGTAGCGGATTAGACGCGTAGGATGGGTGGAGCGAAGCGGTACCCATCGATTCCGTTCGCGAGGTGATAGGTTCGCAAGAGCTCAGCCAATCCTACAAATCACGAGATCCGACCAGCGATCACCTCGGCAAGGCGCGCTCTCGAATAGTTGATTGAATTTCCTGGCGATTGCCGCGGACCAATGGAAAGAGCAACCATCCATTGAGGCGACGCACATGCTTGCCGAAAAATTCATTTTGATCCTGGAAACGATCAAGAGCCACAGCAACCCCGACGGGAGCCCGCGCGTGGTAAGCACCTCCCGCCACATCCCGGTCAAGCTGCCTGCCGGCAAGTAGCGGCTTGCAGGACGGGGCGAGCGAAGCGATACCCATCGCTCGTGCGTTGATGGGTATCGCTTCGCTCGACCCATCCTACGAACTTAAGCCGCCAGCCGTTCCAGCAAATCCCTCACCACGCCCTTCAAGAGATCGAGCTTGTAGCCCGTCATCGGCAGCGGCTTTGCGCCTGCGGTCGCCTGTTCGGCGGCGCCGGCGATGGTCGCTGCGTTGGCCGGCTTGCCCTGCAAGGCCGCTTCCGCAGCCGCAAGCCGTAGCGGCACCGGGGCGATGCCGCCGGCGGCGAGGCGGACGAACTGGAACGTGCCGTCCTTGACCACCGCGCGGGCGCAGATCTCGACCAGCGGCCATTCGGCATGGGTGCGGCTGATCGCGCGCTTGTACAGGGCGCGCTCGCCTTGCAGCGGGACGGGAAGCTCGATGCTCTTGATCATCTCGCCCGGCTGCAGCGCATTGTCGGCGGTGCCGTTGGAGCCGTCGCCGAGGAGGTCGCCGATCGTCAGCGAACTTCTCTGGCTGGTTGTCACCTTTGCCTCATAGGCAAGCAGCGCGGCCGCCATCGTCGAGGGATGCGGCGCCACGCAGGGGCCGAGATCGAAGGCGACGTGATAGAGATGATTGCCCGATCGCGCCGGACAATCCGCCCCGCCTTTCTTCAGGCAGGCGATATGCGGATTTCGAAAATACCAGCAGCGCGAACGTTGCGCGAGATTGCCCCCGAGGGTGGCGAGGTGGCGGATCTGCGGCGTCGCCAGGCCTTCCGCGGAGGCCGCGATGCCCGGATAGGCCGCAGGGAGGCGTGCGTCGGCGGCGATGGCGGCAATGGTGGTGAAGGCGCCGAGGCGCACACTGCCGTCGGCGTTCCAATGCATTCCGATCGTATCGGGCGCGGCTGAAATGTCGATCAAGGGTCCCGTCGAGACGCCGCTGCGGCGCCGCTCGGAGAGGTCGGTGCCGGCGGCGCGGAATTCGCCCGCTTGCGCGGCGGTCGAGGCTATCGGTGTCATGCGGCGGCCCTCCCTTTGAGTGCGGCGACGAGACGGTCGGGACGGATCGGCGTTTCGGTCAGCCGAACGCCGGTGGCATTTTGAATCGCGTTGGCGACCGCCGGCGAGGTCGGCACGGTGGCGACCTCGCCGATGCCGACGCTGCCGCCGAGCACGTGATCGAAGCCACCCTGGTCAAAATGCACGTCGATGATGGGCGTGTCCGCGATCCCGGGAATGCGATAGTCCTCCATGCCGCCGCTGAGCACGTCGCCGGTGCGGGGATCGACTTCGCGTGCTTCATAAAGCGCGTAGCCGATGCCTTGAATGACAGCGCCGGCCGCCTGGCTGTGCGCCAGTGCGGGCGCCACGATTTTGCCGACCGCAATGCCGGTGTGAACCTTGACGACGCGGACATGGCCGAGCCAGGTATCGACTTCGACCTCGACGACCTGCACCGAACTCGGCACGCCCGCGCCGATCGCAAGGTTGGAAAAGCGCCGCATCATCCAGCCGAAGATCCAGCCCAAGAAGCCGGCCTGCTTCAGCGGCGACTGGACGCCCGGCACCGTCGGCTTGCTGTCTTCCGGCCGCACGCTGGAAACGCTGAGGTCGGGCGATGAAGCGAGCATTTCGCGCCATGGCGCGTTCGAGCCGGGGACCGGCTGCCGTTTTGTGCTTTGCTGGATCGCGGCTTTCAGCTGCTCGATCGCAAGCAGCATCGGCGGGATCACAGACGCCGTGACCCGGCTGCCGCCGGAGCCCGGCCCTTCCGGCAGTTTTGAATCGCCGATCCGGACCTCGACCTCATGCGGCTCCAGCCCGAACTCGCGCGCGAGCGTATTGGCGATCACCGTGCGGGTGCCGGTGCCGATATCCTGCGTCGCGGTGCTGGCGATCAGGCGTCCGCCCTTCACCGCCACCTCGACCTTCGAGCCGGGCTGCCACAGATAAAGCCAGTAACCGGTGGCGACGCCGACACCGCGACGATAACGACCGCTTTGCGCGGCGAGCGGTTTGCGGTTGCGCCAGACCTCCAGGCTTGAGGCCCAATCATAGAGTCGCTGGCGGTTGGGATCGGGATCCCAGCGTTTGCGCAGCGCGATCGGATCGACGTTCATGCGTAGTGCCGCTTCGTCGATTGCCTGTTCCAGCGCAAACGCCATCGGCGGGCCGCCAGGACCGCGGAACGGAGCGCCGGCCGGCAAATTGCTGATGACGTCGAAATCGGCGAGCTCTTTTGCTTCCGCCGGATAGATCAGGCGGGCGAGGGCGGCGATGGTCGAATTGGTCGCGGCGCCGGTGTCGGCATGTGCGGTGAACGACAACGCTTTCAATTCGCCCTGCTCGGACGGCAGCAGCGCGATCTTCATTTCCGTCGCCGGCCGATAGCCGGTAACCGAAAGCTCTTCGTGCCGGTCATAGGCGACGCGCACCGGCGCCCTGGCCTCGCGCGCCAGTTCGATCGCGGTGGTCGTTTCCACGCCCAGCGCAGCCTTTGAACCAAAGCCGCCGCCGACATGGTCGGCAATCACGCGCACCTTGTCGTGGTCGAGCTTGTAACGCTTGGCGATCAGCTCCATCACGTGAAACACCGCCTGCGTCGACACATGCACGGTGAGCCGGTCGCCGTCGAAGCGCGCCACCGCCGCATGCGGCTCCAGGCAGGCGTGCTGTTGCGTGCCGGTGCGGAAGGTGCCTTCCACCAGCAACGGATTATTCGCTGCGCGCGCACCGTCGACCCAGCTTCGTACCTTCTTCGGCTTCTTGGAGAAGGCCGCCGACGGCCCGCGGACATTGCCTTTCCATGAGGCGGGCGCACCGCCGCCTTCGGAGACGTTGCCGGCCTTCTTGCGCGCGGATTTTTCGAATACGACGGGCGCGTCGGCCCTGCGCGCTTCATCGAGTCCGATCGTGGAGGGCAGGCGCTCGCTGACGACCTTGATCGCGGCGATGGCGGCGAGCGCCGTCTTGCGATCGATGGCAGCGACGGCTGCGATGGGTTCGCCGACATAGCGAACGATGCGATCGTCGCCGAGCAGCGGGATCGCGGCGCTAACGCCCGGCATCGCGCGCGCGGGCGCGAGATCGAGTTCGTTGATCCGCGCATGCGCGAACGGCGAGCGCAGGATCACGCCTTCAAGCTGGCCGTCATGGTGGATGTCGACGGTATACTTCGCCGATCCCGTCACCTTGTCGCGTGCCTCCATGCGCGGCGGCAGGATATCGTTGCCGTCGAAGCGGCCGGCGCAGGCGTCGGCCACGGCACGAAAGATGCCGTCATAGGCGCCGCAGCGGCAGAGATGGCCCGACAATGCCGCGCCGATTTCCTCGCGCGAGGGCACCGCCGTTCCCTTCGCCGCGCGCCACGAATCGTGAAACGAAGCAGCCTCGACGATGAAGCCCGGCGTGCAGAAGCCGCATTGGAGGGCGTCGTGCGCCATGAAGGCCTTCTGCACCGGATGCAGTTTTGCTGCGCCGATGCCCTCGACCGTGGTCACGTTCCGATCCGCGGCTGATCGAGCCGGCATCAGGCAGCTCACGGCGGGCTCACCGTCGACCAGCAACGTGCAGGCGCCGCAGACGCCGGCACCGCAGACGAGCTTGGTGCCGGTGAGGTCGAGCGCATCGCGCACGACATCGACCAGCAGCGTATCTGGATCGTCGGGAAGGGAAGCGAGCTTGCCGTTGATCGTCATGGTGCTCATTTGCGATCTCCAGGTTTGCGGGCGGATTTCTTCGCTGGCTTTGGTTGAGCCGTGCGCGGTTTCGCCGGGCCGAGGGCGCCCGCGATCAGCGTGCGTAGCATGATCTCGAGATCCTTCAGGAGGGCGCCGGCCGGCTGCAGCGCCGGGTAGGCGGCCTTGGTGCCGTTGACCGCCATCTCGACACAGCGCGCCAGATCGCGCGGCGTCATGCCGGGGCTGAGGGTGAGATCCTGCTTGCGGCAGACGCGCACAATCGTCGCCGCAAGCTGCTCCGCATAGGCTGCCGTGTATTTCTGGTAGAGGTCGCGCGCCTGCACGAGATGTTCGGAAAAGAGTTCCTCGACATGGGGCGAGCCGTCGAGCGAAGCGGCGAGTTGCCCCAGCTTAGCGGTTACGGACGCGACGAGAATGTCGGCAAGGCTGCCGCCGGCTTTTTCCGCCGCGCTGGCCGCCGCGATCTCGGCGGCGAGCGCGTCCTCATGCAGCCGCTCGATCACGGCGCGGAACAGCGCTTCCTTGGATTTGAAGTGGTGGTAGAGCGCCTGCCGCGTCAGGCCGGCGGCCTCCGCCGCCTGCTCGATCGACGAACGGCGGAAGCCGTGCCGGCGGAACACCAGCATCGCGGCGTCGAGAATGCGGGTACGCGGGCCCATTTGACGAATTTGACAAAAGAAGACAAAATGTCAAATCACGCCGGCGCGAGGATGCGATGTCACTGATATGACGGCGCTTTGTGTATCCGGCAGTCGTACGGCACGTTGCCGTCGTGGCCGGCGGCTGCCTTGATGTTGGCATTGAAGTACTGACCCATCGATGGCGCGTTCAGCAGCGCATCGATCGTGTCCTTCGGCACATCGCAATATTGGTGGTAGGCCGCGTGGCGCTGGATAAGCATGCGCCGGCTCTCGGTGTCGTAGCATACCCGGCTGATGACGCTGCTGCGGGTGACGTCCTGACAGGTGAATGGCGCAAGGTCGACCGGGCCGCGGTCCTTACGTCAACGATCTCCGCTTCCTCCCAGGGCGCGGTGAAAAGCAGCGCGAGCATGAAAGCGAGACGGGTCACTTCGTTTCCGGCACCGGCATCGGGGACGCAGAAGTCTGCACCCTGACCGGCGAGACAACAAGCGCCGGGTGCTGGCGCTGTCGCGATCCCGCCGGCGCATATGTGGAAGCGAGACCGTTGCGTCACCGGGGGTTTTCGTCCTCGGCCGATCCGCCTATCGTTGCGTTCAAGCGGGCTGCATCCAAAATCCCGCGAGGGAGAGCCAGGTCATGAAAATCAGGAGCGTTCGCGCCCACGTCCTTGAAGCGGCCCTCTCGCAGCCCTTTGCCTACTCCCGCGCCTGGTATGACACGCGCGCCGCAATGGTAGTCGAAGTCGAGACCAGCGACGGCCTGACGGGCTGGGGCGAATGCTACGGGCCGGCGCGGATCACCGCAGCGGCGGTCGAAAGCGTGACGCCGCTATTGGTCGGCGAGGATCCGCTGCGAACCGATTTTCTGTGGCGAAAAGTCTATTCCGCGTTGCGCGATCACGGCCAGAAGGGCGTCGTCATCGAGGCGCTGAGCGGAATCGATATCGCGCTCTGGGATATCAAGGGAAAATTTTTCGGCGTTCCCGTCCACCAATTGCTCGGAGGTGCGAGCCGAAGCCAGGTACAGGCCTATGCGACGGGACTCTACCGGCGCAAATCCGGCGATCCGCTGCGCTATCTGCCGGATGAAGCCGCGGGCTACGTCGCAGAGGGCTTCAGGGCGGTGAAGCTGAAAGTGGGTTTCGGCGTGGAGGAAGATGCCGCGGTGACGCGCGCCGTGCGGGAGGCGATCGGGCCCGGCATTGCGCTGATGGTCGACGCCAACCACGCCTATGACGCGACGGCGGCGATCCGTCTCGGCCGGATGATCGAGCGCTATGACATCGGATGGTTCGAGGAGCCGGTGCCGCCGGAGGATCTCGCAGGGTACCGCGAGGTGAAAGCCGCGATCTCGATTCCGGTCGCCGGCGGCGAATGCGAATTCACACGGTTCGGCTTCCGCGATGTGCTGGTGTCACGCGCGATGGACATCATCCAGCCCGACACCTGCGCGGCGGGCGGGCTTTCCGAATGCAAGAAGATTGCCGACATGGCCGAGGCGTTCGGCATCAGGTACAACCCGCACGTCTGGGGGACGGGGATTGCGATTGCCGCATCGCTGCAGCTCCTTGCCGTCCTGCCGTCGCACACGCCGCGGTCGCTGGCGCCGCTCGAGCCGATCCTGGAGTTCGACCGCACCGAGCACCCGATTCGCCAGGCGATCCTCACCCGGCCGATCGAACATTCGGGCGGCCTCGTTGCCGTACCGGATGGAGCCGGGCTCGGCATCGAGATCGACCGCGACGCGCTGATGCGATTTGCGGTGAGGTGATGTGAGGGACATTTGCCCGTTAACGGGCATATGGCGCCGTCCGGTAAATTCCGGCGTGCGACGCGTTCGTGAGCGAGCGCGTCAGCCGGGATGCAGGAAAAGTGCGAGCAGGAGAATGATCGATAGCGGCACGCCAGTCAGCCAGAAAAGTGCGCTCTTAACAGACATAACCCTGCCCTCCCGGGGGCCAAGACAACTGTCGATCCGAACTTTGGTTCCTAGGCCACGGCTTTCTTGTTGATGCCTTTGCGAAGCGCGACCGTGTTGAGCTTGGTATTGGCGGCCTTCTCTTCGTTGAGGTTGGTCGTCAGGAAGCGAACGACGTCGGGGCGTGACCGTCGGCGGCGGCGTGCGCTACATCGGCGAGTCCTGGGACGGCGCCGACAAAATCCGCACGCCTGATTACACGCTGTTCGACGCCATGATTCGCTACGAAACCGGGCCGTGGCGCTTTCAGGTCAACGCCAGCAATATCGCCGACAACCGCCATGTCACTGCGTGCCTCGCCCGTGGCGACTGCTTCTTCGGGATCGGTCGCACCGTGCTGGGTAGCGCAACGTACAGGTTCTAAACTAGCTGGCGTCAGAAAGGGGCGGGCGGCTTACGCCCGCTTCGCCCGATACGTCGCCAAAAACATCCGCGTCGCGCTGTCGACCACGCGCGCGATGCGCTCCGCCGATGGCGCGGGCTCGGCCTGGAACACGAACGGCAGAAACAGCGTCGCCTGGCACATCTGCAGGAACTGCGCGGCGGCAAGCTGGCAGTCGTCGATCGCCAGATCGTTCGACCGGACATGCGCCTGCAGATAATCGGCGAGACGGTTGATCGTCTTCGCCAGCACGTTCGCGTAGAACTGGCGCCCGACATCCGGCATCCGCTCGGCGATCGCCATGACTGTGCGGATCGACGATCCGCCGCCCGGGCGGCATATCGAACCGATATAGGTCTGGCCGAACTCCCGCAGGGTGGTTTCGACATCGCGTTTGGGGTCGAGATTGTAGGCGATCTTGCCCTTTTCGAGCGCTTCGTCCTCGAGGATGGCTTCGAACAGCCGGCTCTTGTCGGCGAAGTAGACGTAAAGCGTGCCCTTGGAAACCCCGGCAGCGCGGGCGATCTCGTTCATGCTGGCCCCATCAAAGCCCAGATCCATGAACACCTTTCGCGCGCCATCCAAAATCTGGCGGCGCTTGGCGCTATCCTCCTCGCCCAAGGGGTGAATGGAGTTTGATGTGGGTGCAACCATTGGTTTATCTTCTCGCGAAAGAATTCAACCCGTGATGCAGGCCGGCAGATGCCTTCGCTTTATGGTCTACTCCTGAATGGTTATGTTGACCGAACCGTTCGGTCAATGCTACATTTTGTCCCGATGGTGCCGGCGCGAAGCTTCGCTGGTGCTGCGCGTTATCATGGGGAGGCTCGGTGATGGCCGGAGTCAGAGATCAGGCCGCGCGCGTTGTTCGCACCGGACCTGAAACGGCGGAGGATGAAGCCGACGTCGCGGCTCAGCTGCGCCTTGCTGCGGAAGAGGCAAGGCGCCGCTCTGCGGATGCGCCCGGCGCGCCGGTAACGGAACAGCCGGTTGAGTCGCCCGCCGGCGCCGCCGCGGCACCGGCGGCGAAACCAGGCAAGCGCAAGTTCGTCATGATGGGCGTGCTCGGCTTGCTCGCGCTCGCGGCCGCCGGTTACGGCGTCTACTACGTTCTCGTCGGCCGCTTCTATGTCTCGACCGACGATGCCTATGTTCGCGCCAACAACACCACGCTCGGCGCCCGAGTCTCAGGCCATGTCGCGGCGATCCTGCCGCGCGACAATTCGCTGGTTCGCGCCGGCGACGTGATTTTCAGGATCGACGACGGCGACTATCGCATCGCGGTGGAAGCCGCGCGCAGCAAGATCGCAACGCAAGAGGCCGTCATCGACCGCATCGGCCGTCAGGTCACCGCGCTCGAAAGCGCCGTTGAGCAGACCAAGGCGCAGCTCGCTTCCGCGGAAGCCGCGATGAAGCGGGCCGGTCTCGACTTCGATCGCCAGCAGACGCTGAGCACCAAGGGGTTTGCCTCGCGCGCCGCCTTTGAGGTCTCAGAAGCCAGCCGCGATCAGGGCGTCGCTGCGGTGAGGTCGGCGCAGGCGGCCCATGACGCCGCACGCGACAATGTCGAGGTGACGAAAGCGCAGCAGGCCGAAGCCCGCGCGCAGCTTGCGGAATTGCAGACCCAGCTTGCCAAGGCCGAGCGCGACCTTGCCTTCACCGCGGTGCGCGCGCCGGTCGACGGCACTTTTTCCAATCGTTTGGTCAATGCCGGCGATTTCATCCAGGCCGGGCAGCGGCTCGCCAATATCGTGCCGCTCAATGACGTCTTCATCGACGCCAACTACAAGGAAACCCAGCTCAAGCGCATCCGTCCCGGCCAGCCGGTGAAGATCTCGGTCGACGCCTATGGTCATCGCAAGTTCGCCGGCGTCGTCGACAGCATTTCGCCCGCAGCGGGATCGGTGTTCACGCTGCTGCCGCCGGACAATGCCACCGGAAATTTCACCAAGATCGTGCAGCGGCTGCCGGTTCGCATTCGCGTGCCGAAGGAGGTCGCCAGGCAGAACCTGCTGCGCGCCGGCATGTCGGTCTACACCACCGTCGACACCCGCGAGGGCGCGGCCGACGCCGACAGCGAAGCGGACCTCGACGCGCCCGGGACGGTTCAACCGAAGTAATTCTTCTTAAAAACCCTGGGCGAAGCGCCCGGCGTGTTCCGAGTTGACCATGGCTGACGCCAGCACCGCATCGCCTTCGATGATAAACGCCGCGGCCGATGACCATGTCCCGCCGCGGCGGCTGTTCGCGTTTCTCATCATGGTGTTCGGGATGTTCATGTCGATCCTGGACATCCAGATCGTCTCGGCGTCGCTGCAGCAGATTCAGGCGGGGCTTTCCGCCAGCTCCAGCGAAGTATCGTGGGTGCAGACCTCGTATTTGATCGCCGAGGTGATCGCGATCCCGCTCTCCGGCTTCCTGTCGCGCGCCTTCGGCACGCGTCTGTTGTTTGCGATTTCCGCTTCCGGCTTCACCGTCGCAAGCTTCTTCTGCGGCTTCGCCTCGACCATCGAGCAGATGATCCTGTGGCGCGCGATCCAGGGATTTTTGGGCGCAGGCATGATCCCCACCGTGTTTGCATCCGCCTACACGGTGTTTCCGCGTTCCAAGTTTCACATTGTCGGCCCGATCATCGGCCTGGTCGCCACGCTGGCGCCGACCATCGGACCGACGGTCGGTGGAATAATTACCGACATGATGTCGTGGCACTGGCTTTTCTTCATCAACATCGTTCCCGGCATCGGAATCACCATCGGCGTGTGGATGCTGTGTGATTTCGACCGGCCCAATTTTGCGCTGCTCGATCATTTCGACTGGTGGGGCCTGTTGTTCATGGCGGGCTTCCTCGGCACGCTCGAATATGTGCTGGAGGAGGGGCCGCAGTCGCAATGGCTGGAAGACACCTCGGTGGCGGTGTGTGCGGCGATCTGCGCGGTCTCGGCCATCGCCTTTTTCTGGCGCGTGCTGACCGCGCGCGAGCCGATCGTCGATATCAGGACCTTCACCGACCGCAATTTCGGCGTCGGCTGCCTGATCTCGTTCTGCGTCGGCATCGGGCTTTACGGCCTCACCTACATGTATCCGCGCTATCTCGCCGAAGTGCGCGGCTACAGCCCGCTGATGATCGGCGAGACCATGTTCGTCTCCGGCGTCGCCATGTTCCTCACCGCGCCGATCGTCGGGCGGCTGATGGCGAAGTACGACATGCGCTATCTGATCGCGATCGGCCTGGTGCTGTTCGCGCTCGGCTCCTACCAGATGACCTGGATCACCAAGGAATATGATTTCTACGAATTGCTGCTGCCGCAGATTTTGCGCGGCGCCGGCATCATGCTGGCGATGGTGCCGACCAATACGATCGCGCTCGGCACGCTGGCGCCGGAGCGGGTGAAGAACGCTTCCGGCCTCTTCAACCTGACGCGCAACCTCGGCGGGGCGGTGGGCCTGGCCGTCATCAACCAGGTGCTGAACGAGCGTACCGACCTGCACATCGCCCGCCTGCACGACCGCGTCACCTGGGGCAATGCCACCGCGGTCGAGACGCTCAACATGTTCACCCAGCGCCTGCAGGGCATGGGCGATGCCGCGCTGATGGCGATGAAGCAATTGTCGCAGATCGTGCACCGCCAGGCCGTGGTCATGGGCTATGGCGACGCCTTCTTCATGCTCACCGTGTTCTATTTCGGCCTGAGCCTGCTCGTGCTCACGCTCAAGAAGCCTTCCGCCACGGTGATCGGCGGCGACGCGCATTGAGCGAAGATGCAACCACGCGCGATCACGCGCTTGTCATGTTGCAAATCACCCATGATGCATTTATAAGCAGCGGCATTGTCGCTCGCACCGGGGAGATTTGCATGATTTCGATGTATTCGCAGATCGCGTCCTCGCGTCCGATGCCCGTGCTGGTTTTTCGGTCGCGTTGCTGAGCGCGATCTCCGCCGGCCCTGATCGGGACTGACGCCCGATCTTTCCAGGCTTCCCAACGACTTAACGACAGTTTTCAACGACGCATGCGTCTGGCCTCTGGCCGTCGCGCCGTCATTTCAGATGGAGCCGGCGTGTGCCTTGCGCGCAGCCGGATGACGCCATGACCGTTCATCAAGACAAGCGTCCCGCCGCTATACGTGTGGTGATTCCGTTCGTGTTCCGCCACTGGCTGCAGCAGCCCGGCCGCGCCGCCGTGGTCTCCGGCGGACTGCTCGGCGCGACCGCGGCCGACCTGTTCATGCCGATCTTCTCCGGCCGCCTCGTCGATGCGCTGACGCTGGGCACCTCCGATCCGGCGGCGCAGCATGCCGCGTTCGTCGCATTCGGCGGCATCGTCGCGCTGGGCCTTATGTCGATGATCCTGCGGCTGACCGGTCTGCAGGCGATCGTGCCGTTCACGCTGAAGACGATGTCGGACGTGTCGCGCGACGCTTTCGCGCGCGTGCAGCGCTTCTCGACCGACTGGCACGCCAACTCGTTTGCCGGTTCGACCGTGCGCAAGATCACGCGCGGCATGTGGGCGCTCGATCTGTTGAACGACACCATCTTGATGGCGCTGATGCCTTCGCTGTTGGTGCTGGTCGGCTCGATGATCCTGCTTGGGTTGCACTGGCCGGTGCTCGGCGCGGTGATTGCGGTCGGCACCGTGATCTATGTCTCGATGACGATGGCTTTCTCGGTGAACTATATCGCGCCGGCCGCGCGCGTCTCCAACGCCTGGGACACCAAGGTCGGCGGCACGCTGGCAGACGCCCTGACCTGCAATGCGGTGGTAAAATCCTTCGGCGCGGAAGCGCGCGAGGACGCGCGGCTGGCCGGCGTCGTCAGTCGGTGGCGCACGCGGGTGCGCAGGACATGGTATCGCTACAACTACACGAGCACGGCGCAGCTCGCGGTGCTGCTGTGCTTCCGCGCCTCCGTGATCGGCGGGGCGATCCTGCTGTGGATTGCCGGCCGCGCCACGCCGGGTGACGTCACCTATGTGCTGACCAGCTACTATATCATTCACGCTTACCTGCGGGACGTCGGCATGCACATCAACAATCTGCAACGTTCGGTCAACGACATGGAGGAGCTGGTTGCGATCCATGACGAGCCGATCGGCATTGCCGATGCGCCGGATGCGAAGCCGATCGACATCCAGGGCGGCCGCATCGTGTTCGACGACGTGACGTTCCATTACGGCGGCCATCGCGCACCGCTGTATGACGGCCTGTCGGTGGAGATTCGCGCCGGCGAGCGGGTCGGTCTGGTCGGCCGCTCCGGCTCCGGCAAGACCACCTTCGTCAAGCTGGTGCAGCGGCTCTACGACGTCAGTGGCGGCAAGATCCTGATTGACGGTCAGGACATCGCGCTGGCGACGCAGCATTCGCTGCGCAGCCAGATCGCGATCGTGCAGCAGGAGCCGATCCTGTTTCACCGCACGCTGGCCGAAAACATCGCCTATGGCAGGCCGGGCGCCAGCATGGCGGCGATCGAGCAGGCGGCGCGGCTCGCCAATGCGCATGAGTTCATCCTGCGGCTGCCGAAAGGCTATGGCACGCTGGTTGGCGAGCGCGGCGTCAAGCTGTCGGGCGGCGAGCGGCAGCGCGTCGCGCTGGCGCGCGCGTTCCTGGCGGACGCGCCGGTCCTGATCCTGGACGAGGCGACCTCGAGCCTCGATTCGGAATCGGAAGGCTTGATCCAGCAGGCGATGGAGCGGCTGATGAAGGGCCGCACCTCGATCGTGATTGCGCACCGGCTGTCGACGGTGCGCAGCCTCGACCGCATCCTGGTGTTCGATCGCGGCGAGATCGTCGAGCAGGGCACCCATGCCGTGCTGACGACGCGCCCCGGCGGCATCTATCGCGGCCTGTTCGAGCTGCAGGCCACCGAGTTCGGCCGCATCACGGCGGCCGAGTAGGAGGCCTGCTGTTGCGGAGCCGCTCGATGCCGGAATATATTTCCGGCATCGAGAGGGCTCGTGCGATGGGCTGGTTTCGAAAAGATCCGCAGCCGGATATCTGGGAAGTTGCCGGCGACGAGCCGCTGGACGATATCGCCGCGGCGCACAGGATCCGCGACATCTGCGCTGTGGCCGGGGCCATCGCGGAAAAAATGGCGGCCGGTGGCCGCCATGCCGAGAAGGATCGGGCCGCCGATGCCGCGCGATATCAGGCAGCGATCAAATGCACGCTCGAAATCGCCACGAAAATCTCCGATGACGCCATGCGTGACGCCTCGCTCGGCCAGATCATCCGGCTATGCGTGAAGGTCGAGCATCTGAAGACCGCGCGCGTGCTGCTTCGGGCTATCCATTCAGAGAAAAGCCGCGCCGAACTGATGGCAGATCATCCGGTGCTCAGGGATCAGGACGCCACGAGCTGAGGCGGCTCGCGGTCTCGCTGCGGCGCTGCGGGCGCCGGTTTGGCGCGCGTGCGTGTCGAGATCGCGACCGTCGCCACCACCGCGGCGGCAAACAGCAGGATCTGCAGCGTGATGGTCTCGTCGTTGAAGAAGGCGGCCAATGCAAAGGTGACGAAGGGCTGTAGCAACTGGATCTGCGACACCCGCGCGATGCCGCCCATTGCGAGGCCGGCGTTCCACGCGAAGAACCCGATCCATTGCGAGAACAGCGCGACATAGAGCAAGCCAAGCCAGGGCTTCAGGGCAATCTGGCCGACATCATGCGGCAGGGTCAGCGCTGCGGCGGGGATCGAGAGCGGCAGGCCGATCACGAGAATCCAGCTTATAACTTCCCAGCCCGGCATGTGCGATGTGAGCCGACCGGAAAATGCATAGCCGATGGCGGAGACGGCCACGGCGGCGAACAGGAGCAGATCTCCGGTCGAGAATGCGCCGCCACCTTCGCGCAGCGAAAACGCGATCACCAGCGCGGCGCCCGCGAGGGAAGCGATCCAGAACAGCGGCCTCGGCCGTTCGTGGGTGATGGCGACGGCGACGAGCGCGGTGGCGATCGGCAAAATCCCGAGCACCACTCCGCCATGCGAAGCGTCGACGGTCTGCATGCCGAGCGACATCAGAAGTGGAAACAGGACGGCGACGCATAGCATTGCAATGACCAGTTGCCCCCACAGCGCACGGCGTGGCAAGGGACGACGCAATGCCAGGAGGAGCGCCAGCGAGCACAGCCCGGCGATCGCGGTGCGCAGCGAGGTCAGTGCAATCGGATCAATTTCCGCAACGGCGATCCGCGTCGCCGGCAGCGTGCCGCCGAAGATCGCCATGCCGATGAAGCCCAGCACCAGGCCGAGACGCTCGCGCGAAGCAGGGGAGCTCATGACGCGATTGGTTAGCCGCTTTGCCGGTGAGCGTACAGCAATCTACTCGGAGCACATGGCGGCCATGCGCCGCTTACCTCGGAGCAATGCTGCTCCACACCAAGACGACGCCGGACATAAACAGCAGCCCCAGCACGACATCGTAGAAATTACGGTCGTTCAGCGCGTGGTAGGTTCGCATGCCGAGTTGGGCGCCGATCAGGGTACCCGGCAAGGCCAGCATGGCCAGCCAAAGCACATCCAATTTCACGAAACCGCTGGCGATCTGCAGGATGAGCGCGGCGCCGAGCACGCTGCCGTTGAATATTTGAAAAACGCCACGGCGCTGATCCTTGGTCCAGCCGCGGATGCTGGCCCACAGCGTCGGCAGCGGACCCGACAGGCCGGCAAGGCCGCCGAGAATGCCGCCAGCAAATCCGATACAGAGATCGGCCATGCGGCCGCCGAAACGAAACGCCATCGGCTTGCGGATGAAGTAGAGTGCGGTGGGAAATACCAGCAGCATCACACCGACGCTCAGCTTGAAGTGTTGCGGGTCGGCGCGCGCGACCAGCAGCACCCCGATCGGCATGCCCACGAGACCGCCGGCCACGAAGGGCCAGGCCAGTTTGAAGTCGAGAACTTTCCACATCGACGGCAGCGTCGATATCTGGGACGTAACCGAACAGATCAGGACCAGCGGCACGGCAATGGCCGGCGGCACGATATAGAGCCAGATCCCCAGCGCCATCAGCGCGGTGCCAAAGCCGGAGAGACCCGAAACGAAACCGCCGGCGAGCGCGCCGGCCAACAAGATGGCGTAGGTGGATGCGTCCACTCTTCTCTTTCCTCCCGTCATTCCGGGGATGGTCCGAAGGACCAGACCCGGAATCTCGAGATTCTCTGATGTGCAACCGCACATCCCAGTTCGCATCTTCGATGCGCCCCGGAATGACAGTGACGATTTTGCAGCGACGTTTACACGACGAAGCTGGCAGGTACTATCGCAATCGAAGCCTTAAACAACAACCCGGTGGAAACGGTCCGATGAGCGCAACTCCCTCGAAAACCTTCCTCGTCTGTCACGGCGCTTGGTCCGCGGGCTGGGCCTGGAAGAAGATGCATCCGCTGATGCAGGCCGCCGGGCATCGCCTGATCACGCCGAGCTACACCGGCCTTGGCGAGCGCGCGCATCTGGCTGGTCCGGCGATCGATCTCAATTCGCATATCGAGGACATGCTTGCCGTCATCAGGTATGAAGACCTGCGCGACATCGTGCTGATCGGCCACAGCTATGGCGGCATGGTCGCGACCGGTGTCGCCGACCGCGCCCGCGACAAGGTCAGGCAGCTCATCTATATCGACGCCTTCGTGCCCGAAGGCGGGCAATCGCTGCTCGACCTGAACGAGGCGGCGCGGGCGCGGATGCAGGAGCTCGCAACGAGCGGCGACGGCTGGCGCGTGCCGCCGAACCCGACGCCGCCGGATACTGCGCCCGCCGACGTCGAATGGCTCAGCGCACGCCGCGTCGACATGCCGATCAAATGCTTTGAAACAAAATTCAAGCTGCAGGGCGGGCCGCTGACCTTGCCGCGCAGCTATATCTACGCGACCCGCATCACGCCGGCCGACACGTTCGGGCCGTTCGCCAAGATGACGAAGGGGGATGCGGCCTGGAGCTATTACGAGGTCGACGCCAGCCATTCGCCGAATGTCACCGCGCCGGAAGCGCTGATGGCGTTGCTGCAGAAGATTGTGGGCTAGTCCCGTAGCCCGGGTGGAGCGCAGCGCAACCCGGGGCGCTGCATGCCATGGCTCGAGAATCCCGGATTGCGCTGCGCTTCATCCGGGCCACGAAACCTCTCCGCAGGATTGACTCTCCGTCAACCGCTCAACAAGCTGGCGAACCGGTGTCGGCGTCGATCGGGGAGGGCGGGCCGTGACAGCCAGAACGACGGCAGGAATCGAGACGTGGTCGACCGGTCTGGTCGAGCCGGAACGGCGCCTGGATTATTGGATCGGCGCCGTCTGCGAATGTTTTCTCGAAATGGATATCACGACGCAGGTTCGATCAGGCTTCGACTGCTCCGTTCAGCGCGGGCAACTCGACACGATCGGCATCAACCGCGTGCAAGGATCGGCGCAGCACGTCTACCGTCGGAAAGCTAGCGTCGCCCGCAGTACTGCCAACTACTATTACCTGCTGTGCAAGACCGACAACGACTGGACGGTGATGCAGAACGGTCACGCGTCGCGGATGCGGCCGATGGATCTCGTCCTGCTGGATTCCAGGCGCTGCTATGAATTCAACTTTCCGGTGAACGCGGACACGCTGTCGCTGGAGCTGCCGATACACTGGGTCGAATCGTGGATATCAGATCCGGAGCGGCGCATCGGGCAGCGCATCGACGGTCGCGCCGGCTGGGGTGCGGCGCTCAGCGCATTTGCCTGCCAATTGACTCCGCAGCTCGCCACGGACCGGCCGCTGCCGGCGCAGGTGCTGACCGACCAGCTCGGCGCGCTGCTGGCGCTTGGGTTCAGCAGCGAGATTCCGGCCACGCCTGCCGAGCAGCGCGATGCCGCAAGGCTTCTGGACCAGATCGGCCGTGTCATAAGGCTGCGCTACGCCGAACCGGGGTTGACGGCTGTGATGGTCGCGGAGGATTTGCGTGTCTCGGAGCGGACCTTGCACCGCTGCCTCAACAAAGCGGGCCTGACGTTCAGCGGACTGCTCAACGATTGCCGGATGGCGGCGGCGCGCAGGATGCTGAGCGAGCCGCGGTTCGATCGCATCAGCGTCGGCGGTATCGGGCTGCGGGTCGGGCTATCAGATCCATCCCACTTCATCCGTCAGTGCCGAAAGTTTCTCGGCATGACCCCGGGCGCATTCCGGCGGCAGCGCTGACGCATTATTATAGCATCCCTTGGCGCAATCAGGCGACGACGGTGGCCGAATTCGGCCATCGGGGACGAGACGCCATCTCTATCAAGGTTCGATTTGTCGAAATCGAGGGGAGACGGCAATGGCAGACACTTATGTACTGGTTCACGGCGCGTGGCACACCGGCGCGGAAATGGAAGCGGTGGCCGGACATCTGCGAAAGAGCGGCCATGTCGTGCATTGCCCGACGGTGGCCGGCAACAACAGGGACGACGATCGCAAGGAGACTGGCCTCGAGCAGGCGATCTCCTCGATTGTCGCTTACATCGAGGCGAACAATCTGCGCGACATCCGCCTGGTCGGCCACTCCTATGGCGGGATGGTAATCTCGGGCGTCGCCGACCGCCTGACGGACAGAGTCAAGCGGCTCGTCTACGTCAACGCCTTCGTGCCCTTGGACGGGGAATGCCTCAACGACATGGTGCCGCCGCATTATGTCGGCCTGTTCGATGCGGTGGCCGCCGCCAACAACGGCGCTGTGATGCTGCCGTTCGAAATCTGGCGCGATGCCTTCATCAACGATGCCGACCTCGAACTGGCAAAATCCGCCTATGCCAAACTGAACCTGCATCCCTACAAGACCTTCACCGACAGGATCGCGCTGAAGCGTCCGCTGGCGGAACTGCCGATCGGCAAATCCTACGTCAATTGCCGGCAGGACATCGCCTTGCCGCACGGCATGCCATGGCATCCGCGATTGTCGGAGCGGCTGGGGCTGTTCCGCCTGGTCGAGTGCGACGGCAGCCATGAGATGTTCTTCAGCAATCCGGCGCGGCTGGCGCAGGCGATCGGCGAGGCGGGGCGCGATTGAGGTCGTTGCGTGCGCGACGCCTATGAATGGCGAGGGGCCCGGCGTGTTTCGCCGAGCCCCTCATTCATCAGATATCAGCCAGCCTGTAAGCCGGGTTCTGTAGGGCACCATTCTTGCGAATGGTACGTGACGGCCATTCCTCTGGGACCATGCTTGCACATGGCCTCGAGCAACCTACCCGGACGGCGGGCCTGACATCACCCTGCGGTGTTATCGCCTTGCGGCGAACTTACCACGTTGCCGTCCCTATTCGGTTTTGCTCCCGGTGTGGTTTGCCATGCCGTTTCCGTTGCCGGATACGCGGTGCGCTCTTACCGCACCTTTTCACCCTTGCTGCCCCCGCCCTTTCGGGTGGGGAAGCGGTTCGTTCTCTGTGGCACTTTCCCTGGGGTTGCCCCCGCCGGACGTTATCCGGCACCGTATGTCGATGGAGCCCGGACTTTCCTCCCCCGCAGCCTTTCGACCATAGCGGGAGCGGCCGTCCGGCCGACTGACGGCTTACGAATGGGGACTCCGGCGCGCCGCGTCAAGCGACCGCGATGGTTAATTGGGTTCCATGTGCGCGATTTTGACAGACGCTGCACGGCGGCATTTGATGCCGGTGAGCATAGGCTAGGGGTGACGCCCGATGAATATTCCTGCCGGTCTTGGTGAAGCCCTGCTGCATAGCGCCTCCGACGCGATCATCGCGACCGATCGTGAGGGCCACATCACGTTCTGGAATCCCGGCGCCGAACGGATCTTCGGATTTTCGGCCGGCGAGACCATCGGCCAATCGCTCGACCTTATTATCCCCGAGAATTTGCGCGCGCGGCACTGGGCTGGCTTTCGTCACACGATGGAAACGGGAACGAGCCGTTACGGCCAGGGCGACATGCTGTCGGTGCCTGCGCTGACCAGCGATGGACGCCGCATCTCAGTCGAATTCACGATCGTGTTGCTGCGAGACTCGTCGCAGGAGGTCGCGGGCACCGTGGCTGTCATGCGCGACGTGACGAAGCGGTTTGAGGAAGTCAGGGAGCTGAGGCGTAAGCTTGCGGAGGCCGGCGGGAAGTCTTGAATGCCCGCTGGCATTGTTCATGTTTCCGATGTCCCTCCTTGGGGGCGGCCTACCGCCAAAAATAAATTTCCGTGACGATGTCGTTTTGCGGGAAGCCCATTCGACTGGGTGTCGGCGATCCAGCCGGTCAGAAGGAGTTTCAAAATGCAGTATCTGTTGTTGATCTATCGAAACGAAGCCGAGCAGGCAAAGATGGACGCTTCCGAGCTCCAGAGGATGACGGCGGAATACCGCGCATTCACCCAATCCATTATCCAGAGCGGCAACTTCAAGGCCGGTGACGCCCTGCAAATGACGGCGACGGCTACCACCGTGCGCGTTCGCGACGGCAAGATGTTGACCACGGACGGTCCATTTGCGGAGACGCGCGAGCAGCTCGGCGGCTATTATCTGGTCGAGGCCAGGGATCTCGACACCGCGCTGGGCATTGCTGCCAGAATTCCCACCGCCAAGGTTGGTTCGATCGAGGTCAGGCCGATCATGGTCTATGATTGACATCCAGCGATGGCATGACACCAGGCGAGATCGAGAAAATATTCCGCGACGAGGCGGGGCGGGCGCTGTCCACGCTGATCCGCCTCGTCGGCGATTTCGATCTGGCTGAGGATGCCTTGCAGGATGCGTTTGCGGCAGCGCTCGAACGTTGGCCTTCCGCCGGCGTGCCGTCCAATCCGCGCGCGTGGCTGGTCAATGTCGGCCGGAACAAGGCGGTCGATCGTGTCAGGCGCAACATTGCGTTCCGCGGCAAGCAGCAGGAATTGACGCATGATTTGTTGCTCAATGCGTCAGGGCCGTACGCGTACGAGCCATCCGACGGCGGGCTCGACGACGACGTGCTCCGGCTGATCTTTACCTGCTGCCATCCGTCCTTTGCCGCCGAAGTGCAGGTCGCACTGACGCTCAAAACGGTGTGTGGCCTCACCACGGCCGAGGTCGCGCGCGCGTTTCTCGCAAGCGAGGAAGCGATGGCGCAGCGCCTGCTGCGCGCCAAGCAGAAGATCCGTCTCGCCGGCATCCCCTTCGAGGTTCCGGAACGCGAAGTGCTGGAGCCACGCCTGCGCGGCGTGCTAGCCGTGATCTATCTCGTCTTCACCGAAGGCTACGCCGCAACCTCCGGGGCGGAACTGATGCGGCCGGATCTGGCGCGCGAGGCGATCCGGCTGGCGCGGTTGCTCGATGCGCTGATGCCGAGCCGTGGCGAGACCAAAGGGTTGCTGGCCCTGATGCTGTTGCACGATGCGCGCCGCGCCGGACGCCAGACCGCCGGCGGTGACATCGTGCTGCTGGAAGAGCAGGACCGCAGCCTGTGGGACCAACGCCAGATCGCCGAGGGCTTGGTGCTGGTTGAAGGCGCGTTGCGGATGCCGGGGCGGCCGCAGCCTTACGCGGTGCAGGCGGCGATTGCCGCGCTGCATGCGCGTGCGACCAGTTATGAAGATACCGACTGGCCACAGATCGCCGGTCTCTATGAAGTGCTGCTGCGGATCAGCCCGTCGCCGGTGATCGAACTCAACCACGCCGCGGCCATCGCGATGGTCGACGGGCCGGCGAGGGCGCTCGATCTGGTCGATGCGCTGGACGCGCGGGGCGGGCTGAAAGGCTATGAATTGCTGCCGGCCGTACGCGCCGATTTGCTGCGCCGGCTGCATCGGCACGACGCGGCGCGCGAAGCCTATCTGGCGGCGACGGTGGCAACGCAGCTCGAGCCGTTGCGGCGGTACTATGCGCGGCGGATTGCGGAGCTGGATTCGTTACCGTCATGCCCGGGCTTGTCGCGGGCATCCCCGTCTTCCTCTTCGGCTTGAGCCAAAGACGGTCGCAATGTATCAAGCTACTGCTGTCAACCTGCTATCGACATTTGGGTTTGCGCAAAGCAGACGCTTGCGAATGGCCTCTTCAACAAGCGCGAGCGCTTCCTTGGCTTGTCGCGCTTCGGCTTCAGCCACTTCGGCACGAAGTTCTACAGCCGTCAGCTTATCCTTTTGGGCTTCAATACACGACCGGGCCTGTTCTAGTGCTTTGCACGCATATTGCAGCTTATGTTCGGCGGTGATGATGAGTTCACGTTGCGCCCGCTCGGCGGCCTCAGCTCGCATTTCGGCAAGCTGCAATCTTTCCAAGGCGCTGCTGCAAAGCGATTGGGCGTGGGCTTCGGTCTCGCGAGCATGCGCTTCCATACTGCGGAAGACAGCGGCCGCTTGATAAACCATATCGAGGGCCGTTGCTCCCTTGTCGGGTGTCGACGCTGGGGGAAAGCTCAGGACGCTCTCGTCCTCTTCAGCTGACGCTCTGGAATTACGCTGCGCCATATTCAAACCCCGTCGCGAACACACGCACACACAGACACACGAGCAGCATCATGAAAAGCTATGGTTAACGGATGGTTAACACCGTCGCCACCTTAAGGCTGCAGCCTCTCGTCCACCAAGCTGCGAACAGCTATCCTTCCGGCACCCCGGCGATGCGCATACTCTCGTAAACGCGCTCGCGTTTGGCGAGGAAGGTCGGATCATCGCTCAGTGTATTGGCGCGGAACCTGCTGATGGTGAAGCACCGATCGAGCGCAAGTCCGGCCTGCACAGCGGCCCTCGCCTTGTCCCGCGCCCCAAGCAGCGCCAGCGCGGGGACGTGGATGGCCGCGACAAGCCCGGCCATGACGAGAGGTTAAAGATCGGAGGAGCTAACTACTTCGCCGCGGCCACCGTCGTCATCGCATCCGCCGGCAGGCTCGCCAGCAGCGCGTGCAGCGTGCTCATGGTCGAGTGATCGGCGATGCCGTCGACGCGGGCGGGGCGGAAGTGGCGCTGGAATGCGGTGACCACTTCCATGGTCGGGCCGTCGAATTTGCCATGGGTCGGGACGTTGTAGCCGTATTTGGCCAGCGCCGCCTGCATGTTGGCGACGTCGTCGCTGATCAAGCCGAGCTTGAGCGTTTCACCGCGCACGATCGGCGCCGGCTGCACCCAATGGCCGACGCCGGAATTGGCCAGCAAGTGCCACGGGAATTTTTCGCCGGGGTCCTTCTTGCGCGCGGGAGCAACGTCGGAATGCGCGAGCACGCGATGCGCAGCGATCTTGCGGCGGAGCATGATGCCGCGGCAGAGCGCGATCACGGCGGCGATCTGGCGCGACGGGAAATCCGGATAGCCCCAGTCGTGGCCGCGGTTGATGATTTCGATCCCGATCGAGCAGGAATTGATGTCTTCCTCGCCGGCCCAGGAGGAGACGCCGGCATGCCAGGCGCGCTTGGCTTCCGGCACGGACTGCACGATGCGGCCGTCTTCCAGCACGATGTAATGCGCCGATACGTCGGTTCCGGGGGTGCAGAGCTGGGCAATCGCGCCTTCCACATCCGGCATGCCGGTGTAGTGCAGCAGGATCATGTCGGCGACGCGGCCGTTGTTGCGGTCGCCATGGTTCGGCGAGGGGATGACGTCGGAGGCGATCGAGGAATCGGGGGTAAAGGTCTTCATGTCGGCGTTGGCCCTGGGTACGGGAAGGGCGCGTTGACGCCTCGAATCATTACCAGCAGATGCGAACGAACCAGTAGTCATTTTTTAAACCCAAACGGGGCGGCAGAGCGGCAGTATCGTGTTCAAACGGCAATATCATTTACTATTCATTTACGTTAGACGCGGCACAGCTGCCGGCCGGGTTCCGTCTCGCATTTTGAACCAGGTGTGTGCGAGGCGCATCACCATTTTCCACCGGTTCAAAAGCGTGCAAAACCCGTCGGGGATCATCAACGCTTTCTTAACGCTAAGTGCCGTTACTAAGTGGTGAAGAGCCGAACCGGGTTGGGGACGGCCGAGGCCCCGTTTCACGCTCGAAATGCCATGGCAACCCAGCAAATTCCGTTTGGAAATGAGCGGGCGCGAGGCCAGGTGAGAAGCGGCAGTCGCGCGGGGGCGCGGCCTTTTGGTCGGAAAAGCCCGGCGAAGCGCAGAGATTCGAGGCGCAATGGGCCGGTTCGCGTCCAGTTTTCATATCGCAGACTGGAAAACGCCAGAGGATGGCGCATGAGCGAGGCTGCGCCGCGCCATATCTCGGTACTCGGCCGCGAGGCGGTCGAGATGCTCAATCCCAGGGACGGCGGTGTTTATGTCGACGCCACCTTCGGCGCCGGCGGCTACAGCCGCGCCATCCTCACCGTGGCGGGAACACAGGTCATCGGCATCGACCGCGACCGGTCGGCGATTACCGGCGCGTTCGATCTGGTCGAACAGTCCGAGGGACGGCTGACCCTGGTCGAGGACCGGTTCTCCAACCTGGCGGAAGTCTGCGCCGCGCAAGGCGCGGCCGCGGTAGACGGCGTCGTGATGGACGTCGGCGTTTCCTCGATGCAGCTCGATCAGGCCGAGCGCGGTTTTTCGTTCCGGCTCGGCGGCCCGCTCGACATGCGGATGGGCCGTGACGGCCCGACCGCCGCCGACGTGGTGGCAAAGGCATCCGAGGCCGATCTCGCCAACATCATCTATATCTTCGGCGAGGAACGGCATTCCCGCGCTGTGGCGCGGGCGATCGTGGCGGCGCGCAAGGAAGCGCCGATCACCACCACGCAAGCGCTGGCCGATATCGTGGGCAAGGTAGTGCGCTCCAAGCCGAACGAGATTCATCCGGCGACGCGCACGTTCCAGGGCTTACGGATCTTCGTCAACGCCGAACTCGACGAACTGCATCTGGCGCTTTCGGCGGCCGAACGGGTACTGAAGCCCGGCGGGCGGCTGGTGGTGGTGTCGTTTCATTCGCTGGAAGACCGCATCGTCAAGGATTTCTTCAACGCGCGCGGCAAGACCGGCGGTGGCTCGCGCCATCTGCCCGAAGTGGCGCAGGCCGCGCCGAGCTTTCAGATCCTGACCAAGCGCCCGGTCACGCCAACGGACGCCGAAGTGGCTGCCAATCCGCGCGCGCGTTCCGCCAAGCTACGCGCGGCCGAGCGCACCACAGCTCCCGCGCATGCGGCGGATCGCTTGCCCGCATGGCCTGTTCTCGCCGACGTGATGAGGGGAGGCTGACGATGCGGATCATCCACTTCCTCGTCATCGGCGTTCTGGTGTTCGCGGCCGCCTATGTCTACCGGATCAAGATGGAATCGACCTCGCGCGTCGAGCGCGTGCTGCGGCTGAACGCGGAAATTCGCGAGCAGCGCGACGCCATCGCGGCGCTGCGCGCGGAATGGGCCAAGCTCGATGCGCCGCTGCGGCTGCAGGGACTGGCCGAGCGCCATCTCGGGCTGAAGCCGCTGGTCGCCACGCAATATGACCAGCTGAAGAATTTACCGGAACGGCCACCGGCATTTGCGCGGCCCGGCGCGCCCGATCCGATCGGCGCCATGATCAACACCATCGAGGCTGCCGCCGAGGCGCCGCCCACGACCGGCTCCGTTCCGGCAGCGGGAGATCAGCAATGACCGGCCGGGCGTTGACCCATACGACGAGAAAGCCTGCGGAACCGTGGCGTCAGCGCTTGATCCGCAGCCTGCTTTACGGGCGCAATGTCGATCGCGCCGCCAAGGCGCGGGCGCGTGTCGGCCTTGCGATCCTGCTGTTCGCCGCGATCTATGCGGTGCTGGCCGGACGTCTGGTGATGTTCGCAGTTGGCGCCGACAGCCATGGCGCGCGCCGCACCGCCTCGCAGGACGCGATTGCGACCGCGCGGCCCGACATCGTCGATCGCAACGGCGAGGTGTTGGCGACCGACGTCAAGGCGCCGAGTCTGTTCGGCGAGCCCCGGCGCATCATCGACAAGGACGAGGCGATTGAGCTGTTGACCGCGGCGCTGCCGGACCTCGATACCGCAGAGGCGCGCGCGCGCCTGTCGTCGCGCAAGGGTTTTGTCTGGCTGAAGCGCGAGATCTCGCCGAAGCAGCAGCATGACATCCACAAGCTCGGCATTCCCGGCATCGGTTTCCTGCGTGAGAACAAGCGCGTCTACCCGACCGGCGCGGCCGTTGCCCATCTGATCGGCCTCGTCAACATCGACAACGCGGGCATCGCCGGAATGGAGAAGTGGCTGGATAATAACGGTCTGGCCGATCTGCACCGCGCCGGCTTTGCCACCGATCGGCTGCAGAAGCCGGTGGAACTGTCGATCGACTTGCGCGTCGAGCACGCGCTGCGCGATGAATTGCTGAAGGCGAAGGAGAAGTACAAGGCCAAGGCGGCTTCCGGCCTCGTCTCCAATGTCAGGACCGGCGAGATCGTGGCCCTGGTGTCGCTGCCGGATTTCGATCCGAACAACCCGAAGGAGGCGCACGACCCTGAGCGCATCAACCGCCTGACCACGGGCGTGTTCGAAATGGGCTCGACCTTCAAGGCGTTGACGCTGGCGATGGCGCTGGATTCCGGCAAGGCCAACCTCAACACGCTATATGACGGGCGCGGGGCGTTGAAGTTCGGCAAGTTCACCATTCACGACACCCATCCGGTCGGCCGCAACATCACGCTGGCGGAAGTGTTCACCTTCTCCTCCAACGTCGGCGCGGCCAAGATCGCGCTGGCCCAGGGGGTGGAAGCGCACAAGGCGTTCCTGAAGAAGCTCGGCCAGATGGACCGTCTGCGCACCGAGCTGCCGGAAAGCGCGTCCCCGATCGTGCCGAAGCGCTGGAGCGAGCTCAACACCATCACGGCCTCGTTCGGTCACGGCATCGCGGTGGCGCCGCTGCAGGCGGTGATGGGCATCAATGCCTGTATCAATGGCGGTCTTTTGATCCCTCCGACCTTCCTCAAGCGGTCGGAAGAGGAGGCGAGGGCGATGGCCAAGAAGGTGCTGCGGACCGAAACTTCCGACAAGATGCGCTATCTGATGCGGCTGAACGCCGAGATCGGAACCGCCAAGAAGGCCGACGTCAAGGGTTACTATATCGGCGGCAAGACCGGCACCTCGGAAAAGGTGGTCAACGGCCGCTATTCCAAGAAGCAGGTGCTCAACTCCTTCACCGCGATCATCCCGGCCGACAATCCGCAGTATCAGCTCCTGGTGATGCTGGACGAGCCGAAGGCGCTGCCGGAAACCCATGGCTTCATCACCTCGGGCTGGAACGCGGTGCCGACCGGCGGCAAGGTGATTGCCCGCATCGGTCCGCTTCTGGGCATCGAACCGCGCTTCGACCTGCCGCCGTCCGACCGCCTTATTCTTGCGGCATCGAGGACAACCCAGTAAGGCGTATCAGGAGCATGATCCGGAAAAGTGGAAACCGGTTTTCCGACAAGATCATGCTCCCAAAATAGAGAGGATAATGATCCGATTCGGATCATTATCCTGGCGCAGTGCTGCGCCGGGCCGGACTGGAACACCATGAAACTTCGCGACCTCTTCAGCGATGACGCGGCGATCGAGCCGCAGGCGGAAGCTGTCGATGTGAAGGGCCTCAGCTTCGACAGCCGCGCGGTGAAGCCGGGCGACCTGTTCTTTGCACTTGCCGGCAGCAAGACTGACGGCTCGCGCTTCGTCGATGCGGCGATACAGGCGGGTGCGGTCGCGGTAGCCGGTGACCACGCGCCGCCGGGCCTCCGCGTGCCGTTCGTCGTCACGCCAAATCCGCGCCGCACGCTGGCGATGGCGGCGGCGCGATTTTTTCCGCGTCAGCCTGCGACGATCGCGGCGGTGACCGGCACCAGCGGCAAGACTTCGGTGGCGGCGTTCACGCGGCAGATCTGGGAACGGCTCGGCCACGCTTCCGCAAGCATCGGCACCATCGGTCTGGTATCGCCAAAACGCACGGTCTACGGCTCGCTGACGACGCCGGACCCGATCGCGCTTCACAAGCAGCTCGACGAGATCACGGGCGACGGCGTCACGCATCTGGCCTTCGAGGCATCCTCGCACGGGCTCGACCAGTTCAGGCTCGATGGCGTCCGCATCGCCGCCGGCGGTTTTACCAATCTGTCGCGCGACCACATGGACTACCATCCGGATGAGGCGCATTACCTCGCTGCCAAGCTGCGGCTGTTCCGCGACCTGATCGCGCCTGGCGGGGCGGCCGTGATTTCGGCCGATCATGATTGCTCGCCGCAAGTGATCGATGCGGCGCAGGCGCGGGGCTTGCGCATCATCGCCGTCGGCGGCAATACCGATGGTGACGGCGAAGATATCCGCCTTGTCGGTGTCAGCGTCGAAGGATTTGCGCAGAACCTCGCGCTCGAACATCGCGGGCGCAATTACACGATCAAGCTGCCGCTGGTCGGCGAATTCCAGATCGAGAATGCGCTGGTTGCCGCGGGGCTCGCAATCGGAACCGGCAGCGATCCGGCCGAGGTGTTCGCAACGCTCGAACATCTCGAAGGCGCCAAGGGGCGGCTGGAGCGTGTCGGCGAATACAACGGCGCGCCGATTTTCGTCGATTACGCGCACAAGCCGGATGCACTGGCGAAGTCGCTGCAGGCGCTGCGGCCTTATGCGAAACGCAAGCTGATCGTCATCTTCGGCGCCGGCGGCGACCGCGACGCGGGAAAACGCCCGATCATGGGCGCGATCGCGGCCGAGAATGCCGATTACGTCATCGTCACCGACGATAATCCGCGCAGCGAAAATCCGGCTGCGATCCGCGCCGCCATTCTGGCCGAAGCGAAGGGCGCAACCGATATCGGCGATCGCACCGAGGCGATCAGGGCAGGGATCGCGGCGCTGCAGCCCGGCGATGCGCTGTTGATCGCCGGCAAGGGCCACGAGACCGGGCAGATCGTCGGCGACAGGGTCTTGCCGTTCAGTGATCATGAGGCGGTGGCGGCCGCGCTCGCAGCGAGGGTGGTATGAGCGCTACGCCATTGTGGACGGTTGCCGAAGTTGCGCGCGCGCTGGGGCTGTCAGGGGAATTCCCCGGCACGCCGATCGATTTCGTCACGCAGGACAGCCGCCTGGTGAAATCGGGCAGCCTGTTCGTGGCGCTAAGCGGCACGCCAAGCGGCGGTTTCATCTCCAGTTTCGCCAGCGCGCGCGACGGCTGGGAGTTTGCCGACAAGGCGGAGGCGGCCGGCGCGGTGGCAATGATCGTTCCGCATCGAATTGCCGGCGTGAGCGTTCCTCAACTGGTCGTGAAGGATACGCTGATTGACGGGCTTTGGACGCTCGCGCGCGCGGCGCGGGCGCGCTTCAACGGTCCGGTGATCGGCCTGACCGGCAGCGCCGGCAAGACCAGCACCAAGGAATTCCTCGCCGCCTATCCGAATGCCTACGCGAGCCCGAG
This sequence comes from Bradyrhizobium sp. WYCCWR15520, assembly GCF_056174665.1. Classification (NCBI taxonomy): domain Bacteria; kingdom Pseudomonadati; phylum Pseudomonadota; class Alphaproteobacteria; order Hyphomicrobiales; family Nitrobacteraceae; genus Bradyrhizobium; species Bradyrhizobium sp. WYCCWR15520. The sequence continues at coordinate 100,764 of NZ_JBWBWM010000006.1, read as the reverse complement.
CAGCTTCAACAATTTCTGGGGCGTGCCGCTGACGCTGTGCAATGCCAGTCCAAGCGCGAGCGTGTGGGTCGTTGAGATGGGCATGAACCAGACCGGCGAGATCGCGCGGCTGAGCGAACTGACAAAGCCGACGGTGGCGCTGGTGGTGAACGTGCAGCCGGTGCATCTGGAAAAGCTCGGCAGCCTGGAAGCGATCCGGCGCGAGAAGGTGAGCATCGCGCAGGGCCTGCCCAAGGACGGCGTGCTGGTGTTGCCTGATGATGTCGCGGCGCCGGAATGGAACGGCAAGGTCGTTCGCTTCGGCGAAGCCTCCGAGGTGCGGGAACTGCAGCACACGCCCGAGGGCGAGAGCTGGAACGTTGCCGTTCAGGTCAACGGCAAGCCGATCGAATTCGGCCTGACGCCCGGCGCGCCGCACCGCCTGCAGAATGCGCTCGCCGCGCTGGCGTCGATCCATGCGGCCGGGCTCGATCCGGCGGCGCTGGCGAAAGAACTCGGTCATGTCGGCATCATGACCGGCCGCGGCGTGGAACAGTCGGCCAATGGTGTCATCGTGATCGATGACAGTTTCAACGGCAACCCCGCCAGCATGGTGGCCGCGCTCGGCAGCCTGAAGGCGCGGCCGGTGAAATCTGGCCGGCGCATCGCTATTCTCGGCGACATGCTGGAATTGGGCGCTGATGCGCCCGCCTATCACGTGAAGCTCGCGGCAGACCTGCCTGATATCGACGGCATCTACTGCGTCGGTCCCTTGATGCGTCATTTATATGATCTCGTCCCGGCGGAGCGGGCGCTCGGCTGGCATGAAGATCCGGCCACGCTCGATCCCCAACAAATCGCCGCATTGCTGCGGGACGGGGACGTGGTGGTGGTCAAGGGCAGCAAAAAGATGTTCTGGGTGAACAAGTTTGTGCCCCGCCTGCTGGCCGCCTTGCAGGCAAAGGCGTAGACTGGCCGCACCCGGCTGCCGTTGCTTCCACGAGAGGCGATTCGTCAATACCCCATGCATGACCAGGATTTGCTTGGTTTGAGGATGAAAACGATTATCAAGGCGCTCCCGGAGCGCTTCCCTCCAAAGACGGCGCAACCAAGCCGCGTGATAGGGCCTACCTGAATGTTTTACTGGCTGATCGAGCTTTCCAACACCGTTCCCGGTTTTGGCATCTTCCGCGGCGCGCTGAACGTATTTCGCTACATCACTTTCCGTACCGGCGGGGCGATGGTGACGGGCGCACTGTTCGTGTTCCTGTTCGGGCCCTGGATCATTGATCATCTGCGACTCCGGCAAGGCAAGGGCCAGCCGATCCGCACCGACGGCCCGGCATCCCACCTGATCTCCAAGAAGGGTACGCCGACGATGGGCGGGCTGATGATCCTCTCCGGCCTTGTCGTCTCGACGTTGCTGTGGGCCAACCCGCTCAACCCCTATGTCTGGATCGTGTTGGCGGTGACGCTCGGCTTCGGCTTCGTCGGCTTCTACGACGACTATCTGAAGGTGACCAAGCAGAGCCATAGCGGCTTCGCCGGCAAGCTGCGGCTTTTGATCGAGGCGGTGATTGCGCTTGTGGCCTGCTACGCGCTGGTGCGGCTCGGCCGCGACGTGACATCGACGTCGCTCGCGATTCCCTTCCTGAAGGACGTGGTGATCAATTTCGGCTGGTTCTTCGTGATCTTCGGCGCCTTCGTCATCGTCGGCGCCGGCAATGCGGTGAACCTGACCGACGGTCTCGATGGGCTTGCCATCGTGCCGGTCATGATCGCCGCCGCCAGCTTCGGCATGATCTCGTATCTGACCGGCAACGCGGTGTTTTCGGATTATCTGCAGATCCGATATGTCGCCGGTACCGGCGAGCTTGCAGTGCTGTGCGGCGCCGTGCTCGGCGCCGGTCTCGGCTTCCTCTGGTTCAACGCGCCGCCGGCCTCGATCTTCATGGGCGATACCGGCTCGCTCGCGCTCGGCGGCATGCTGGGGGCGACCGCGGTGGCGGTGAAGCACGAGATCGTGCTGGCCGTGATCGGCGGCCTGTTCGTGCTGGAAGCGGTATCGGTGATCGTGCAGGTGACCTCGTTCAAGCTGACGGGAAAACGCGTGTTCCGGATGGCGCCGCTGCATCATCATTTCGAGCAGAAGGGCTGGACCGAGCCGCAGATCGTGATCCGGTTCTGGATCATCTCGGTGATGCTGGCGCTCGCCGGCCTTTCCACGCTGAAGCTGCGGTGATGTTCTTGGGGAGTTATTCTATCAACCGTCATTCCGGAGGCCGCGAAGCGGCAATCCGGAATCTCGAGATTCCGGGTTCGATGCTGGCGCATCGCCTCGGAATGACGTGTGCCGCATGATCCCTGTCACGTCATTCGCAGGCAAGACGGTCGCCGTCTTCGGTCTCGGCGGTTCCGGCCTAGCGAGCTGCCACGCGCTGAAGGCCGGCGGCGCGGAGGTGATCGCGGGCGACGACAGTGCCGACAACGTCGCCAAGGCGGCGCAGGCCGGTTTCACCACGGCCGATCTGCGCACGGTGTCGTGGTCGAACTTTTCCGCGCTGATCCTGACGCCCGGCGCGCCGCTGACGCATCCGGCGCCGCATTGGTCGGTGCTGATGGCGCGGCAGGCCGGCTGCGAGGTGATCGGCGACATCGAACTGTTTTGCCGCGAGCGCCGCCGTCATGCGCCGGACGCGCCGTTCGTCGCCATCACCGGCACTAACGGCAAGTCGACCACGACCGCGCTGATCGCGCATCTGATGAAGGTGGCAGGCTACGACACCCAGATGGGCGGCAATATCGGCACCGCGATCCTGTCGCTGGAGCCGCCGCGGATGGGGCGCGTGCATGTGGTCGAGATGTCGTCGTATCAGATCGACCTCGCGCCCTCGCTCGATCCGTCCGTCGGCATTCTCCTCAATGTCAGCGAAGACCATATCGACCGCCACGGCACGCTGGAGCACTACGCTGCCGTGAAGGCGCGGCTCGTCGCCGGCGTGCAGCCGCAGGGCACCTCGATCGTGGGCGTCGATGACGGCTGGTGCCGCAACATCGCCGATCGCCTCGATCAGTCTGGCAAGCGCGTGGTGCGGATATCAGTGAAGAACCCGCTGCCCGACGGCGTCTACGTCGAGCGCGAAACCATCGTGCAGGCGTCCGGCGGTGCGCGCCGCGAGGTCGCAAGGCTGGGCGGTATCGGTTCGCTGCGCGGCCTGCACAACGCGCAGAACGCGGCCTGCGCCGCGGCCTGCGCGCTCGCAATGGGTATCTCGACCGATACGCTGCAAAACGGCCTGCGCAGCTTTCCGGGTCTGGCGCATCGCATGGAGCAGGTCGGCCGCCGCGGCAACGTGCTGTTCGTCAACGACTCCAAGGGCACCAATGCCGATGCCGCCGCGCACGCGCTGTCTTCCTTCGCCGATATTTACTGGATCGCCGGCGGCAAGCCGAAGCAGGGCGGTATCACCGGCCTCACCGAATACTTTCCGCGCATCCGCAAAGCCTATCTGATCGGCGAGGCCGCGCAGGAGTTTGCGGGAACGCTGGGCGAACGCGTGCCGCACGAGATTTCGGAAACGCTCGATGTTGCGGTGGCCAGCGCCGCGCGCGATGCGGAGGCGTCGGGGATTGCCGATCCCGTGGTGCTGCTGTCGCCCGCCTGTGCCTCGTTCGACCAGTACCGCAACTTCGAAATCCGCGGCGCCAAGTTTCGCGACCTGGTGACGGCGCTGCCGGGCGTCAAGCCGGTGGTGTGACGATGCTGGCATCGACGGCTCAATTTCGGGATTGCGCATGAATCTGCCGGGCGCGTGGATAGTTGATAAGACGGATGCGCAAGCGCTGGCGAACTTGGGAGACGTGCTGCTTGAATTCGATGAGAGTGGCGGGCTGCGATACACAATTCGCGAGCGCGACAAGCGCCAAATCATCAATCTTCGGTATCGAGTCGAGGATTCGACCATCGTCACGGACCAGCCATCAGCGCCGCGTGTTGAACGCACGCAATTTTCGTTCGCTGAGGATGGCGTCCTGACCCTGGCTTTCGGCGGCGTACCGTATCGGTTTGTGAGAGCACCCCGCCCGTAAGCCCGAGATGGGGCGGCCGGCGTTGCGACACGACGCGCCCACACATCGCTGGAAGGGGGTGTCGCCTTGCGCGGCCCACCCTAAATAATAGCTGGCAGCGGTTACCGGATTGATGGGTTTCGCTTCGCTCTACCCATCCTGCATCCTGCTCATTCGAGGGTGTCGCAAATGGCAATTCATGCTCCGGCACGTACCCGTGTTCGTTTCGCTCTTGCGGTGTTTTCGGTGACCTCCGCGTTTTATTCCCCGGTAGATGCGGCTTCGCCGGAGTCCGACAGCGTATCTCTCAGCGAGTCGACGATCACGTGGAGCACCGTCAAGCACGCGACCTCCGCGGAGAACGGATTCGTCGACGGGTCGCTCGACAAGCAGACCATCGTCGATCGCACGTTCAAGGCCCACGTGCTGGAGAATCGCTATCTGAAGGTAACGCTCGTCCCCGAATTTGGCGGGCGCATTCTTTCCATCATTTACAAGCCGACCGGCCACGAACAGCTCTATCGCACGGAAGTAGGCGTGCCTTACGGCATGAAAGCTGGCAATTTCTACTACGACTGGCTGATGGTGTATGGCGGCATTTTCCCTACATTCCCGGATCCCGAGCACGGCAGGGCATGGCTGAAGCCGTGGGATTTGAAGGTCGTGAAGGAGAGCACCGGCGAAGTGACGGTATCGATGTCGCTCAAGGATGACGTCGCCTATTCCGCGGCACCAAAGCCGTTTATCAAGGGGCCGACGGGTATTGAAGCGACTTACTATGTCACGATGAAAGCCGATCGCGCCGCGCTCGACACGCGTGTGGTTCTGAAAAACCCGCAAGCCAACGCGGTCGATTACGAGTACTGGACGTGCACGACGCTCGCGCCGGGATCGGACCCGAACAATCCCAAGACGACCGGCGGTGCCGAAATCATCGCGCCGATTGAGGCCTACAGCACGCCCCGCTGGTCGGCCAATCTGTCCGAAGGCGACGAGAGCGCCGGTGCGGGCAGGAGCCGTTTCGAAAAGTTGCGTTACTTCAAGAACTGGCCGACGATGGGCATCGCCTACGCGGCGCCCGATATGCAGGGCGGGAATTTTTGGGGTGTGATCAACCACGACAACGAGGAGGGGATCATCCGCATCGCCGACAATACGGTCACACGCGGCCTGAAGATGTGGACGTGGGGATATCAGTCGTTCACGAACGAGACCGACGCGCGCAAGGACCCGAGCGAAGCGCGGCCTTACGTCGAACTGTGGGCAGGCGTATCGGATCAGTTTTTCCACCGCGCTACGCTTCCCGCGCGCGGCGAGGTGTCGATTCCGGAGACCTACAGCCCGACCGTCGGCATGAGCAACGTGACGCATGCGAACGAGAATATCCTGATCAATTTGTCAGCCACGGCAGCGGGCGTGCATCTTCAGTTCTTCAGTATCGAACCGGCAACGCCGTTGCGCGTAACGTTGAAACGCGGTGATGCAATATTGTTCGACGACGCCGTGGAAGCCGACCCGAAAAACGGAAACCGCATTTCCGCGACGATCCCGGCCGGCGGCAGCGGCGAACAGGTGAAGCTCACGATCAGGACCGCGGAAGGCAAAGAGCTGATCGCGGCCGAGACGAGGATAAAGTAGTTTGACCGTAGGATGGGTAGAGCGCAGCGAAACCCATCATCTTTCGCCAACGCAATTGATGGGTATCGCTTCGCTCCACCCATCCTACGAACTGTCGTCACCCGCGAAAGCGGATGACCCAGTATTCCAGAGATGCCGGTAATCGAACGGAGAAGCCGCGGCGTACTGGATACCCGCCTTCGCGGGTATGACGACTTTTAGTTGGACGCGACCGAGTTCTATCTAAAAAGTTTTACCCATCCCATTAACCCCCCATAAACCATCCTGCTCCACCAATGGGCGTACCTCTGCCATTTGGGGACGCCCATGCTCCACCGTGACCAACGCACCCCGTTTTCGGACTGGTGGTGGACCGTGGATAAGCTGCTGCTCGGCGCGATCATGGCGCTGATGCTGGGTGGCGTGATCCTGTCGCTGGCGGCGAGCCCGCCGGTGGCGACCCGGATCGGGCTCGATCCCTTCCACTTCTTCAGCCGGCACATGCTGTTCCTGGTGCCGTCTCTGCTAGTGCTGGTCGGGGTGTCGTTCCTGTCGCCGAAGCAGATCCGCCGGTTGGCGCTACTGGTGTTCGTGGTGAGCGTTATCCTGATCGTGGCGACGCTGGTCTTCGGCGCCGAGGTGAAGGGATCGCGGCGCTGGATCACGCTGCTCGGCGTCAACATCCAGGCGTCCGAATCCGCCAAGCCTGCCTTCGTCGTGATGGCGGCGTGGCTGTTTGCGGAATCGACCAAGCGGCCGGAAATGCCGGCGACCTCGATGGCGATGGCGCTGCTGTTGATGCTGGTGGCGCTATTGGTGATGGAGCCGGATTTCGGCCAGACCATACTGATCCTGATGGTGTGGGGCGCGCTGTTCTTTATCGCCGGCATGCGGATGATCTGGGTGGCCGGCCTTGCCGGCGCGGCCGCCGCGGGATTGTTCAGCGCCTATCTGCTGGTTCCGCACGTCGCGGGCCGCATCAAGCGTTTCATGAATCCGGCCTCCGGCGACACCTTCCAGGTCGACATGGCGATGGAAGCGTTCTGGAACGGCGGCTGGTTCGGGCTCGGGCCCGGCGAAGGTATCGCCAAGCGCAGCCTGCCGGACAGCCACACCGACTTCGTGTTCGCGGTGGCCGCGGAAGAATTCGGCATCATCCTCTGCCTGGCGCTGGTTGCGTTGTTTGCCTTCGTCGTGATCCGTACGCTGATGCGCGCCTATGCCAGCGAGGACATGTTCGCGCGCTTTGCCGCCTCCGGGCTCGCGATCCTGTTCGGCGTGCAGGCGGCGATCAACATGGCGGTGAACCTGCAACTGATCCCGGCCAAGGGCATGACGCTGCCGTTCATCTCCTATGGCGGCTCGTCGATCATCTCGCTGGCCTATGGCGTCGGCATGATGCTGGCGCTGACGCGGCAGCGTCCGCGCACCGAGGTGGAATCGATGAACGCCGCCGGCGTGGCGCGCGGATACGCTTGACGTAGCCGAAAAGACGCGCTTTTCGTCATTGCGAGGAGCGCCAGCGACGAAGCAATCCATCTTTCCGTTCCGCCGCGCTATGGATTGCTTCGCTGCGCTCGCAATGACGGCTGCAAAGATTGTACAATGACTGACACGTCTCTCATTCTGCTGGCCGCCGGGGGTACCGGCGGCCATCTGTTTCCGGCCGAAGCGCTCGGCGTCGAACTGATCAAACGTGGCCTGCGCGTGCGGCTCGCCACCGATGCCCGTGCGCTGCGCTACAGCGGGCTCTTTACCCGCGACAATATCGACGTGGTGCCGAGCGAGACCGTGCGCGGCCGCAATCCCGTATCGCTGGCGCGCACCGTCATCACGCTCGGTTACGGAACGGGCGTCGCAATCAACCTGGTGAGGCGGCTAAAGCCCGCGGCCGTGGTCGGCTTCGGCGGCTATCCGACGCTGCCGCCCTTGATCGCGGCGCGGCTGCTCGGTGTGCCCGCCATCATTCACGATGCCAATGCCGTGCTCGGCCGGGCCAACCGCTTTCTCGCCGGCCGCGTCAACGCGATCGCGACCTCGCTGCCGGGCGTGCTCGATCGCGATCCCGCGCTTGCGGGAAAGGCCACGACTGTCGGCACACCGATGCGCCCTGCGATCCTTGCCGCCGCCGCTGAGCCGTTTGCGTCGCCCGAACCGAACGGGCCGCTGCGCCTTCTGGTGGTCGGCGGCAGCCAGGGTGCGCGGGTGATGAGCGACATCGTGCCGCCAGCCGTCGAGCGGCTCGAGCCGGTGCTGTGGAGCCGCATAGTCCTGACCCAGCAGGTGCGCGAGGAAGACATGGCGCGGGTGCGCGCGATCTATGACCGGCTCAAGATCAAGGCTGAACTCGCGCCGTTCTTTGCCGACCTGCCGGCGCGGCTGGCGTCCAGCCATCTCGTGATCTCGCGTTCCGGCGCCGGCACCGTGGCGGAACTCGCCGCGATCGGCCGGCCCTCGATTCTGGTGCCGCTGCCGGGCGCGATCGACCAGGACCAGTTCGCCAATGCCGGCGTGCTGGCCAAGGTGGAGGGCGCCTTGCGGATCCCGCAGGGCGAATTCACGCCCGATCGGCTCGCGGCCGAAATCTCCGCCTTTGCCGCCGAGCCCGCCCGGCTGACCGCGATGGCCGCTGCCGCGCGCCAGGTCGGCCGGCTCGACGCCGCCGAACGGCTGGCCGATCTGGTGATGAAAACCGCCGGAATCTAGACGGTTGTCCGCAAAATTGCCCCTTGTCAGCGGCTTCCAAAGCGGGGCATCCAGTACTCCGCAAGGCTGATTTGAGCGTCGGCTTCGCGGGATACCGGATCATCCGCCTTCACGGATGATGACGATAGGGAACGTTTCATGAGACTGCCGCGCGAGATCGGACCCATTCACTTCGTCGGGATCGGCGGCATCGGCATGAGTGGCATCGCCGAGGTGCTGGTCAATCTCGGCTACACCGTGCAGGGTTCGGACGCCTCCGAGAGCGGCAATGTCGCCCGGCTGCGGGAGAAGGGCGTCAAGGTCTCGGTTGGCCACAGGCCAGAGAATGTCGACGGCGCCGACGTCGTCGTGGTCTCGACCGCGATCAAGCGCGACAATCCCGAATTGATGGCGGCGCGCGCCCAGCGCATCCCCGTGGTGCGCCGTGCCGAAATGCTGGCCGAACTGATGCGGCTGAAAAGCTGCGTCGCGATCGCCGGCACCCATGGCAAGACCACGACGACCACGATGGTCGCGACGCTGCTCGATGCCGGCGGTCTCGATCCCACCGTCATCAACGGCGGCATCATCAACGCCTACGGTTCCAACGCGCGGCTCGGGGCGGGTGACTGGATGGTGGTCGAGGCGGACGAGAGCGACGGCACGTTCCTGAAACTGCCGTCCGATGTCGTGATCGTCACCAACATCGACCCCGAGCATCTCGATCACTTCAGGACATTCGAGGCGATCCAGGAGGCGTTCCGTAATTTCGTCGAGAACGTACCGTTCTACGGCTTTGCGGTCATGTGCACCGATCATCCCGTGGTGCAGAGCCTGGTCGGCAAGATCGAGGACCGCCGCATCATCACCTATGGCGAGAACCCGCAGGCCGACGTGCGGCTGGTCGACCTGACGCCGAACGGCGGCGGCTCGACATTCAAGGTCGTGTTCCGCAACCGCAAGACCGACGCCACCCATGAGATCGCGGATCTCATGCTGCCGATGCCGGGGCGCCACAACGCCTCGAACGCGACGGCGGCGATCGCGGTGGCGCATGAACTCGGCATGTCCGACGACGCGATCCGCAAGGCGATCGCAGGTTTTGGCGGCGTCAAGCGGCGCTTCACCCGGACCGGCGAGTGGAACGGCGTTACCGTGATCGACGATTACGGCCATCACCCCGTCGAGATCGCGGCCGTTCTTAAAGCGGCACGTGAATCCACCAACGGCAAGGTCGTCGCCGTGGTGCAGCCGCATCGCTACACCCGGCTGCAGTCGCTGTTCGAGGAGTTCTGCACCTGCTTCAACGATGCCGATGCGGTCATCGTCGCCGAGGTCTATCCGGCCGGCGAGGCGCCGATCGAAGGTATCGACCGCGACCATTTCGTCACCGGCCTGCGCGCCCACGGCCATCGCGAGGTGATCCCGCTACCGGGTCCGGCGGAGCTGGCAAAAATCGTTCACGGCCTCGCAGGCTCTGGCGACCTCGTCGTGTGCCTCGGCGCCGGCAACATCACGCAATGGGCCTACGCACTGCCCGGCGAATTGAAAGCGTTGGGGTAACAGTGGCTTTTCCCGACATCACGCCCGATCTGAAAGCCGCGATGCCGCAGCTCCGCGGGCGGTTGCTCGCAAACCAGTCGTTGGCGGAGTTGACCTGGTTTCGCGTCGGCGGGCCGGCGCAGGTGCTGTTTACGCCGGCGGATGAAGACGATCTCGCCTACTTCTTGAAGCTGCTTCCGAAGGAGTTGCCGGTCTATGTCGTCGGCGTCGGCTCCAACCTGATCGTGCGCGACGGCGGCATGGAAGGTGTGGTGATCCGCCTGTCGCCACGGGCGTTCGGCGAGACCAGAGCCGAGGGCGACATCGTCAGCGCCGGCACGGCCGCGCTCGACAAGCGCGTGGCGGAAACGGCGGCGGCCGCCACGATCGGCGGCATGGAATTCTTCTTCGGCATTCCCGGCACGATCGGCGGCGCGCTGCGGATGAATGCTGGCGCCAATGGCAGCGAGACCAAGGACGTGCTGCTCGATGCCGTCGGCGTCGGCCGCGACGGCACCAGGCATGTCTTCTCCAATGCCGACATGAAGTTCGTCTATCGCAACAGCGGCGTCGACACTTCGATCATTTTTACCTCTGCGCGTTTTCGCGGACAGATCACCGACGCTGAAACCATTCGCGCGCGGATGAACGAGGTGCAGAATCACCGCGAAACCGCTCAGCCGATTCGCGAAAAGACCGGCGGGTCGACCTTCAAGAATCCGCCCGGCAACAGCGCCTGGAAACTGATCGACGCCGCCGGCTGCCGGGGCTTGCGCGTCGGCGGGGCGCAGGTGTCGGAAATGCACTGCAATTTCCTCATCAACACCGGCAACGCCACCGGCCATGATATTGAAACCTTGGGCGAAACCGTGCGCGAGCGGGTTAAAGCGAATTCGGGCATAGAGCTACATTGGGAAATCAAGCGGATCGGGATTCCTGCATAGTCGTCATTCCGGGGCGCGCGCAGCGCGAACCCGGAATCTCGAGATTCCGGGTCTGCTCCTTCGGAGCATCCCGGAATGACCGATAGCGGAATGACGGATAGGTAGAGGCTGATGCGGACAACCATTCTCTTCGGCGGCACCAATAAAGAGCGACTGGTTTCGGTGGCGAGCGCGCAGGCGTTGCACCGCGCCTTGCCGGAAGCCGATCTCTGGTTCTGGCATGTGGCGGATACCGTTCATGAGGTCGATTCGAAGGCGTTGCTAGAGCATTCGCGTCCCTTCGAGGATGAGTTCAAGCCGGCCAACCGCGGCATCGCGCTCGAGGCGGCGCTGGACAAGGCCAAGGCCGAGGATCGCGTGCTGGTACTCGGCCTGCACGGCGGCCGGGCCGAGAACGGCGAACTGCAGGCGATGTGCGAAATCCGCGGCATTCCCTTCACCGGCTCCGGCTCGGCGTCGTCGAACCTCGCCTTCGACAAGACCGCGGCGAAACGGTTTGTGGCGATTGCGGGGGTTGCAACGCCGGACGGCGTCGCCCTGGAAAACCTTGACGCGGCGTTTGCCGATTACGGCAGGCTGATCGCAAAGCCGGCGCGCGACGGTTCGAGCTATGGCCTGATCTTCGTCAACGCCAAGCAGGATCTCGTCGCGGTCCGCAACGCCGCCAAGACCGAGGAATATCTGATCGAGGTGTACATCGCCGGCGTGGAAGCAACCTGCGGCGTGCTGGAGCAATCGGATGGGACGACAATATCGCTTCCGCCGATCGAGATTGTCCCGGGGGAGGGCACCTTCGATTACACGGCGAAATATCTGCTGAAATCGACTCAGGAGATCTGCCCGGGGCGCTTCTCGCCTGAAATCACGGCGCAACTGCAGGATCAGGCGCTCCGCGCGCACAAGGCGCTGTCTTGCACCGGCTATTCCCGGACCGACTTCATCGTCTCGGAGAGGGGGCTGGTCTATCTGGAAACCAACACCTTGCCGGGCCTGACCGCGGCTTCGCTCTACCCGAAGGCGCTCAAGGTCCAGGGGATCGAGTTTCCGGATTTCCTGCGCGATCAGATTGCCTTGGCCGAACGGCGTGCCCGCGGCCGGACTTGACCTGTCCCGGCCGGGAGTTAACGGGGAACCGGGGGCCTGACCACTAAAATTGTTTCAAAATCCTAACAGTTGAGCGGCAAACTACTCAAAAGACGCATCAAAACGCACCCGCACCCCCGCGTTTTTACACTTTGTTTACCAGTAAGTCCGAAGGTTAACGCTGGCGGCGCATGTGGCGCTTGGCTGCCGGGGTGTGCGCTGTTCCGACTTCAGGTCAGCACTTAAGTCCGGCACGGCCGAGACGTCATCTGAGCCAAGACTCGCGAAGACCCGCAAAAACGCTTGCGGGAACAACACTTGGACAGGCTCGTGCAATGGATGGTGCAGGACGCCTCACGCGGTCGGTGAGATCGGTGGGGCCCCAGGCTGACCTGAAAGCAGCCGCTATTGGAGCGGTCGTGCTGCTGCGCGAGTGGCTGGGCCGTCGCGCCCGGGCCCGGACCCCGGCCAAACCTGTGATTGATCGCGAGCCGTCGAATCGCATGGTCCGTCTGGTCGAGCGCTACCTTCCGAATCGCCTCGGCGTCGCCTTGACCGTCCTGATGCTGCTCGGCAGCGCCGGCTTTGGCATCGTCAAGGGCGGTCACCTCGACGCATTCACGACCGCACTCAGCGACACGCGCAATGCGCTGGCCAATTCGGCCGGATTCCGCATTACCGAAGTCATCATCAATGGCCGTAGGCAATTGAGCCAGGACGAGGTGCTCGCGATCGGCGGCGTCAATGGCCGCTCGTCGCTGCTGTTCCTCGATGCCGCCACCCTGCGCGACAAGCTCAAGGCCAATCCGTGGATCGCTGATGCGACCATCCTGAAGCTCTATCCCGGCCAGTTGCAGATCGACCTCGTCGAGCGCACGGCGTTCGCGCTGTGGCAGCAGGGTGGCCGGCTGTCCGTGATCTCCGAGGACGGCGCCGTGCTGGAGCCCTATGTGTCGCGCCGCTTCGTGACGCTGCCGCTGGTGGTGGGGAAGGGCGCCGACCTCAAGGCCCGCGATTTCCTCGCGTTGCTCGACCGTTATCCGCAGGTTCGCGCGGTCACCAAGGCGGCGATCCTCGTCGGCGAGCGGCGCTGGAATTTGCGGCTGAAGGACGGCCTCGACATCCGCCTGCCGGAAAACGACGTCGGCAATGCACTGGCCATGCTCAGCAAGCTCGACAAGGAAGACCGGCTGTTCTCGCGCGACATCGTTGCCGTCGACATGCGCCTGCCTGATAGGCTCACGGTGCAATTGTCGGAAGACGCGGCGAAGGCCCGCGAAGAGCTGTTCAAGGACAAGAAGACCAAGAAAAAGCCCGGTGATTCAGCATGACCGGCCTCGATCGCAACCAGACCCCGAAGACGCGGCCCGTCGACCACAAGCGCACGGCGCTGGTGGCCTCGCTCGATATCGGCACCAGCAAGATCGCCTGCATGATCGCGCGGCTGAAGCCGTCGCCGCCGAGCGAGGCGCTGCGCGGCCGCAGCCATGCGGTGGAATTGATCGGCTACAGCCAGATCCAGTCGCGCGGCGTCAAGGCCGGCGCGGTGATCGATCTCGCCGAATGCGAGCAGGCGGTGCGCCAGGCGGTGGCGCTGGCCGAACGCATGGCCAAGGTCCGCGTCGAGTCGGTATTGCTGTCGGTTTCCGGCGGCCGGTTGCAGGGCCAGCTTGTTGAGGCTGCCGCCGATATCAGGGGCGGCGCGGTCACCTCCGATGACGTCACCCGCGTGACTTCCACCGGCATGCGCCACGCCACCGGCGAGGGGCGCACGGTGCTTCACGCGCTCCCCGTCGGCTACGCGCTCGACGGCGTCAAGGGCATCCGTGACCCCCGCGGCATGGTGGCCCGGCAGTTCGGCGTCGACATGCAGGTGGTGACGGTGGATGCCACCGTTGCCCGCAATCTGATGCTGGTGGTCGAGCGCTGCCATCTGAACGTCGAGGCCATGGCGGCGAGTCCTTATGTCGCAGGCCTGTCGGTGCTGACCGACGACGAGGCGGATCTCGGCGCCGCCGTGGTCGAAATGGGCGCAGGTTCGACCACGATCGCGACCTATTCCGGCGGCCGGTTCGTCCATGCGAGCGGTTTTGCGCTCGGCGGCCAGCACGTCACGATGGATCTTGCACGCGGCGTCGGCGCATGCATTGCGGATGCCGAGCGAATCAAGACGTTATATGGCACCGTGCTGACCGGCGGGTCCGATGCGCGCGAGCTGATGTCTGTACCGACTGCGGGCGAGGAACACGATGCGCCGCAGATCGTCTCGCGCGCCACGATTGCCAACATCGTCCGGCATCGCGCGGAGGAGATTTTTGAAATGGTCCGGGACCGGCTCGCGGATTCCCCCTTTGCGGCAGAGCCGAGGGCGCGGGTTGTGTTGAGCGGCGGCGCCTCCCAGCTCACCGGCACGGTCGAACTCGCCGCCCGCATTCTCAACCGGCCGGTCCGCATCGGCCGTCCGCTCGGCTTCGGCCGGCTGCCCAACGAGGCCAAGAGCGCCTCGTTCGCGGTGCCCGCAGGCCTCCTAGTCTATCCGCAATACGCTCATCTGGAACACGTCGAACCGCGGCACACGCGGCAGCTCAGGACAGGGACTGACGGCTATTTCGGAAAGGTCGGACGATGGCTTCGCGAGGGCTTCTGATGACCGGTCCAATGACCAAACGATTTTCACCAAATCCCGCGGCCGTCGGCCGGGGCGAACCAACGCGCGCGTCGTAGGAGAGGCAACCATGGCACTCAATCTGACCCCCCCTGACATCAGCGAGCTGAAACCGCGGATTACCGTCTTCGGCGTCGGTGGAGCAGGCGGCAATGCCGTCAATAACATGATTACTGCCGGGTTGCAGGGCGTCGATTTCGTCGTCGCCAACACCGACGCGCAGGCGCTGACGATGTCGAAGGCCCAGCGCATCGTGCAGATGGGCACCCAGGTGACGCAGGGCCTCGGCGCGGGGTCCCAGCCTGATGTCGGCGCGGCGGCTGCGCAGGAAGTCATCGACGAACTGCGCGACCACCTCTCGGGCGCCAACATGGTGTTCGTCACCGCCGGCATGGGCGGCGGCACCGGCACCGGCGCAGCGCCTGTGATTGCCAAGACCGCGCGCGACATGGGCATCCTCACCGTCGGCGTCGTCACCAAACCGTTCCACTTCGAAGGCCAGCGCCGCATGCGCACCGCCGAGTCCGGCATTGCCGAACTGCACAAGGTGGTCGACACGCTGCTGATCATCCCGAACCAGAACCTGTTCCGGGTCGCCAACGAAAAGACCACCTTCGCCGACGCCTTCGCGATGGCCGACCAGGTGCTCTATTCCGGCGTCGCCTGCATCACCGACCTGATGGTGAAAGAAGGCCTGATCAACCTCGACTTCGCCGACGTCCGCGCCGTGATGCGTGAGATGGGCAAGGCGATGATGGGCACCGGCGAGGCGACCGGCGAGAAGCGTGCGCTGACCGCGGCGGAAGCTGCGATCGCCAACCCGCTGATCGACGACTCATCAATGAAGGGTGCGCGCGGCCTCTTGATCTCGATCACCGGCGGCAAGGACCTGACCCTGTTCGAGGTCGACGAAGCCGCCACCCGGATTCGCGAGGAAGTCGACCAGGACGCCAACATCATCGTCGGCGCCACCTTCGACGAATCGCTGGACGGCATCATCCGCGTGTCCGTGGTCGCGACCGGCATCGACCAGTCGCAGATCGCGCGCAACGCGAGCACCCCTGCCGCCGCTGCTGGCGCTGCCCCGGCCGCCGCTACCCCGGCTTCGCCGGACAACCGGTTGGCCGAACTGACCGCTCGCCTGCGCGCCGATAATGCGCGTCTGGCCGAGCGCGCCCAGAAGCTCGAGCCGACGGCTGCGCCGCAGATGATCGCTCCGGGTCCCGCACCGGGCGCTGCGCCGGCCCCGCGCGGCAATGTCGAGCGCGCGGCGCTCGCCGCCATCGCCGCGGCGGTCGCGCCGGAACCTGCCGCCGCTGCGCCGATCCAGCCGGCCTCCTATGGCGATGTCACGGTTCGCCCGATTGCGCAGAAGCCGTCGCTGTTCCCGGACCACAAGGAAGCCGCTCGCGTCGAGCCCGAGCCGTCGGCGCCCGAAACCTTCATCCCGCAGGCCGCCGAACGTCCGCCGGTCCGCACGCCGCGGATGCCGAAGTTCGAGGATCTCCCGATGCCGGCGCAGGCCGAAATCCGGCAGGCCCGCGGCGAGGCAGAGGAAGAGCATCCGCAGAAGTCCAAGCTGTCGCTGTTGCAGCGGCTGGCCAATGTCGGCCTCGGCCGCCGCGACGAGGAGAACGAGCCGCCGATCGCGGCGCGTGCCTCCGGCCCGGCAATGGCGCCGCTGCCGCCGCTCCCCGAGCGCAAGCCGCAGCGCACCGTCGCCCAGCAAATGGCGAATCACGACCCGGTATCCGAGTACGCAAAACGGCCGGCGCCGCAGGGGCTTGACGTTCATGGCCGCCCCGCACCTGTTGCCTCGGCGCCACAGGGAGACGACCATCTTGATATCCCGGCCTTCCTGCGAAGGCAGGCCAACTGAGCTTTGTAACAATTGAGGCGACTCGCAAGGCCCCGGCTGACCTCGCCGGGGCCTTTCTCTTTGGAACGGTGAGTGTTTCTCTAACCGGCTGATTTTAAAGAGTTAATTATGCTTTAAGTGCTCAAATGTCACAGTTGGAACCGGAGGCGGCCGTGCCGGAATTTGGTTAACCCTTGGCGTGAATGCGGCAGAGATAGGGTAACAATCCGTAAAGAAGCGTGAGTTGGCGACCTTTGGGAAATGATTATGGTCTGCCGTGACTTGGGGATGCCTAGAACGCGAATCGGCGCTAGCGCGCGGTTCCTGTCTTTAGGTTAAGTCGGGTAGTGGGCAGTTATCGATGAAATTCAGCCGCCAAACGACGCTTCGTGCGCAAGCCACCGTAACGGGCGTTGGCGTCCATTCCGGTTTACCTGTCAGCCTGACGCTTGGACCTGCTCCCGTGGATGCGGGTTTTATTTTTGTCCGCACCGGCCTCGATGAGGCTGACCGCGAAGTTCCCGCGATCGCGGAATCCGTTACCGCCACCGATTTTGCCACCGTTCTCGGCGACCGCGAGGGCCCGCTGGTTTCCACCGCCGAACATGTCCTCGCTGCCTTGCGCGGCATGGGAGTCGATAACGCCATCATCGAAGTCGACGGCCCCGAAGTTCCGATCATGGACGGCAGCTCGGCTGCCTTCGTTGCCGCCATCGATCAGGCCGGCATCGTCACCCAGTCGGCCTCCCGCCGCTTCATTCAGGTGCTGAAGCCGGTCCAGGTCGCGATCGGCGACAGCTTTGGCGAGCTGCGCCCGCATGCCAACGGGTTCCGTGTCGAGGTCGAGATCGACTTCGCCAACCCCGTGATCGGCCGCCAGAATTATTCGATCGATCTCAGCCCCGAAAGCTTCCGCCGCGAGATTTCCCGCGCCCGGACCTTCGGCTGCATGAACGACCAGGCGCGGCTCTGGAGCGCCGGCTTTGCGCTCGGCGCTTCCTTTGAGAATACGGTGGTGTTCGACGATACCCGCCTGCTCAACCCCGAAGGCTTCCGCTTCAGCGACGAATGCGCCCGTCACAAGGTGCTGGACGCGGTCGGCGATCTTACCCTGGCCGGTCTGCCGCTGCTCGGCGCCTATCGTTCGGTGCGCGGCGGCCACAAGCTGAACCACGCCGTGCTGACGGCCCTGCTGGCCGATCGCAGCGCCTGGCGGGTGGTCGATGCCGAGCCGGCACGCCGTCCCCGTAGCCATGTCGAGGCGGGCGCGGGCATGGTGGGCGGCATGATCGCCCCAGCCTACGGCCCGGACGTTTCCTGAACGCCCGTCTTTGCAAAATCTTTGAATTTCTGAGCCGTTTTGCGCCGCATGGGCGCATTTTCCGTAATAACCACAATTGGTAACGAGGCAGGCGAGCCGCCTTAATCCGGGCGAATTGGCTGCGTATTCGGTTGGTCGAGAACCATTTTTCGGCTAGAGAGGCCCGCGGCTGCACGACAGTGCGCAACGGGCCTTGAAGAATTGGGCACCAAACGCATTGAGTTCGGGGAATGGGCACGGGGAATATGACGTCCATGACGACGGTTCACGGACGGGCGGGCTCATTCATCAGTCGCATCACAGGGCGTCAGGTCACAGATTCCATGTCGGCACAGCGTATGACGCTTGAACCCAGCAATTCACTCAGGCTTTCCAGCCTCGGACGGTCGTTGCGGCTGGCAGCGGGCCTGATTGCGCTCGCGATTCCCTTGAGCGGCTGCGGCACCGGCGCGCTGTGGGACAAGTTCACCCAGAAGGACGACACCTTCAACGAGGAGCCCGCGGACAAGCTCTACAATGAGGGCTTGTACCTGATGAACCAGCGCAAGGATAACAAGGCGGCCTCGAAGAAATTCGAGGAAGTCGACCGTCAGCACCCTTATTCGGACTGGGCGCGCAAATCGCTGCTGATGTCGGCCTATTCCTTCTACAATCAGGGCGACTACGATAGCTGCATTGGCGCTGCGACCCGTTACGTCACGCTGCATCCCGGCAGCCCCGATGCGGCCTACGCGCAATACCTGATCGCGGCCTCGCATTACGACCAGATCCCGGACATCTCCCGCGACCAGGCCCGCACCGAAAAGGCGATCGCGGCGCTGGAAGAGGTGATTCGCAAATATCCGACCTCGGAATACTCCAATTCCGCCAAGGCCAAGCTCGAAGGCGCGCGCGACCAGCTCGCCGGCAAGGAAATGGACGTCGGCCGCTATTACATGGAACGGCGTGACTACACTGCCGCCATCAACCGCTTCAAGACCGTGGTCACCCGCTACCAGACCACGCGGCATGTCGAGGAAGCGCTGGCGCGCTTGACCGAGGCCTATATGTCGATCGGCATCGTCGGCGAGGCGCAGACGGCAGCGGCCGTACTTGGGCACAATTTTCCTGACAGCCGCTGGTACAAGGACGCCTATAATCTTGTAAAGTCCGGCGGTCTCGAGCCGAGCGAGAACAAGGGTTCCTATATTTCCAGGGCCTTCAAGAAGATGGGTCTCGGCTAGGAAATAACTTCGCATGCTCGCGCGTCTGTCGATCCGTGACATCGTCCTGATCGAACGGCTCGATATCGAATTCTCCCGTGGCCTCGCGGTACTGACCGGCGAAACCGGCGCGGGGAAATCCATCCTGCTCGATGCCTTCGCGCTGGCGCTCGGCGGCCGCGGCGATTCGGGCCTCGTCCGCCATGGCGCGGAACAGGGCCAGGTGACCGCCACCTTCGATGTGCCCAAGGGCCACCCGGCGACGAAGATCCTTTCCGAGAACGGTCTCGACGACACCGGCGAGATGATTCTCCGCCGCGTGCAGCTTGCCGACGGCCGCACCCGCGCCTTCATCAACGACCAGTCGATCAGCGTTCAGACCTTGAAGGCCGTCGGCGCCGTCCTGGTCGAGATTCACGGCCAGCATGACGAGCGCGCGCTGGTCGATGCCTCGACGCACCGGCAGTTGCTCGATGCCTTTGCCGGGCTGGAGAAGGAAGTCGCGGCGCTGGAGACGCTGTGGGAGGCGCGGCGCACCGCCAACCAGGCGCTGGGTGAGCACCGCGCCAGCATGGAGCGCGCCGCCCGCGAGGCGGATTATCTGCGCCACGCCGCCGACGAACTCAAAGCGTTGAAGCCGAAGGACGGCGAGGAGACGACGCTCGCCGAACGCCGGACCATCATGATGCAGGGCGAGAAGATCGCCAGCGACCTGCGCGAGGCGCAGGAGGCGGTCGGCGGCAACAACTCGCCGGTACCGGCGCTGGCGGCCGCCGTGCGCCGCCTCGAACGCCGCGCCGCCAATTCGCCGGCGCTGGTCGAGCCGGCAGTGAGGGCGATCGACATCGCGATCAACGCGCTGGAAGAGGCGGACCAGCATCTCAGTGCAGCGCTCGTCGCGGCCGATTTCGATCCCGCCGAGCTCGAGCGCATCGAGGAGCGGCTGTTTGCGCTTCGTGCCGCCTCGCGCAAATATTCGACACCGGTGGATGGGCTCGCGGCGCTCGCCGCGAAATTCGTCTCCGACGTCGCGCTAATCGATGCCGGCGCCGACCGGCTGAAGAAACTGGAAGCGGCTGCTGCCGAGGCCGACCAGCGCTACGGCGCGGCGGCCGAAAAACTGTCCGCGGCCCGGATCAAGTCAGCCGAAAAACTCAACAAGGCCGTCAATGCCGAACTGGCGCCGCTGAAACTCGAGCGCGCGAAGTTCACGACCCAGGTCGAAGCGGATGCGAAGTCGCCGGGACCGCAAGGCATCGATCGCGTCGAGTTCTGGGTGCAGACCAATCCGGGGACGAAGCCGGGGCCGCTGATGAAGGTCGCCTCCGGCGGCGAGCTGTCGCGCTTCCTGCTGGCGTTGAAAGTGGTGCTGGCCGACCGCGGTTCGGCGCCGACACTGGTGTTCGACGAAATCGATACCGGCGTCGGCGGCGCCGTGGCCGACGCGATCGGCTCGCGGCTGGCGCGCCTGGCCGGCCAGGTCCAGGTGATGGCGGTGACGCACGCGCCGCAGGTGGCTGCAAGGGCCAGCCAGCATCTTTTGATATCCAAGGACGCGCTCGACAAGGGCAAGCGCGTCGCCACCCGCGTCAACGCGCTCGCCGCCGACCACCGCCGCGAGGAAATCGCCCGCATGCTGGCCGGCGCCGAGATCACCGCAGAGGCGAGGGCGGCGGCGGAGCGGCTGCTGCGCGCGGCGACGGCGTAGGCGGTGGCACGCGGCCATGGCTGTGAAAGCGAAAAAGACTCTCGTCGATGTCGAAAAGCTCACCAAGGCGCAGGCCAAGGTCGAGCACATGCGGCTGGCGCTGGAGCTCGAAGGGCACGACAAGCGCTATTATCAGGAAGACGCGCCAAGCGTGACCGACGCCGAATACGACGCGTTGCGGCAGCGCTTCAATGCCATTGAAAAACGATTTCCGGAGTTCGTCAGCGCGGAATCGCCGTCGCAAAAGGTCGGCGCCGCGCCGTCGGGGCGTTTCAAAAAGGTCCGGCATGCGCTGCCGATGCTGTCGCTCGACAATGCCTTTGCCGAGCAGGACGTGATCGACTTCGTCGGTCGCATCACACGGTTCCTGAAGCTGCCGGATGACAAGGTCGATTTTTCCGCCGAGCCGAAGATCGACGGTCTCTCGATGTCATTGCGCTATGAGGGCGGCGAGCTCGTCACCGCCGCCACCCGTGGCGACGGCGCGGAAGGTGAGGACGTCACCGCCAATATCCGCACACTGGAAGATGTGCCGCAGAAATTGAAAGGGCGCAACGTCCCCGATGTCTGCGAGGTGCGCGGCGAAGTCTACATGACGAAGAAGGCGTTCCTTGCTCTCAACGAACGCCAGAAAGCCGCGGGAGACACCATCTTCGCCAACCCGCGCAATTCGGCTGCGGGCTCGCTACGTCAGAAGGACCCAAGCATCACGGCATCGCGCCCGCTCGGTTTCTTCGCCTATGCCTGGGGCGAGATGAGCGCGATGCCGGAAGGCACGCAGACCGGCATGATCCACTGGTTCGAGCGCTGCGGCTTCAAGACCAATCCGCTGACCAAGCTGTGTCATTCCGTCGATCAACTCATCGCCTTCCACCGCAAGATCGAGGAGCAGCGCGCCGAGCTCGACTACGATATCGACGGCGTCGTCTACAAGGTCGACCGCATCGACTGGCAGGAGCGGCTCGGCTTCGTCTCGCGCACGCCGCGCTGGGGCGTCGCGCACAAATTCCCGGCCGAGCGCGCGATGACGGTGCTGCGCGACATCGAGATCCAGGTCGGCCGCACCGGTTCGTTCACGCCGGTCGGCAAGCTGGAGCCGGTCGGCGTCGGCGGCGTCATCGTGCAGAACGTCACGCTGCACAACGAGGATTACATCAAGGGCATCGGCAACAAGGGCGAAGTGTTGCGCGAGGGCCGCGATATCAGGATCGGCGACACCGTCGTGATCCAGCGCGCCGGCGACGTGATCCCGCAGGTGGTCGATGTCGTCATCGACAAGCGGCCGAAAGGCGCCAAGGAATTTCACTTCCCGAAGAAATGCCCGTGCCCGCTGCACACTGACGTTGTGCGCGAGGAGACGGCCACCGGCGAGGAGGGCTCGCGCGCCCGCTGCACCGGCGAGTTCGCCTGTCCGTTCCAGAAGATCGAGCATTTAAAGCTGTTCGTGTCGCGGCGGGCGTTCGACATCGACGGGCTCGGCGAGAAGCAGCTTCAGTATTTCTTCGATCATGGATGGGTGACCGAACCGGCTGATATCTTCACGCTGCCGAAGCGCAACGCCAAGCTCAAGCTTGAAGAGATCGAGGGTTACGGCGAAACTTCGGTGCGCAACCTGTTCGCTGCGATCGAGAACCGCCGACGCATTGCACTGGAGCGTTTTATCTACGCGCTCGGCATGCGCCATGTCGGCGAGACCACGGCGCTGGCCCTGGCGCGCGGCTACGGTTCGTGGGACGCGTTCCACGACGCCTGCCTTGCGGTCGCCAAGGGCGACGAGGAGACCATCGCGGAGATGGACGCGCTGGACCAGATCGGCGACACCGTGATCAAGAGCGTCGCCGCCTATTTCGGCGAAAGTCACAACCGCGGCATCGTCGAGCGGCTGGTGAAGGAACTGAACGAGATCATCGACGCCGAAAAGCCAAAGAGCAATTCGGCCGTCGCCGGCAAGACCGTGGTGTTCACTGGCTCGCTGGAAAAGATGACGCGGGACGAAGCCAAGGCGAAGGCTGAGCGGCTGGGCGCCAAGGCCGCCGGCTCGGTGTCGAAGAAGACGGACTATGTCGTCGCCGGGCCGGGCGCGGGATCAAAGCTGGCGGAGGCCAAGAAGCACGGCGTGCAGGTGCTGACCGAGGACGAGTGGCTGAAGCTGATCGGGGAGTGAGCGGTTCTCTCGCCGTCATTGCGAGGAGCCAACGGGTCGCGCGAATGCGCGCCCGATGACAGGCTCCGCGACGAAGCGATCCATGTCTCAGCGTGTGGCACGATGGATTGCTTCGCTCCGCTCGCAATGACGGGAGGGAGAGCTGCGAGCAGTGGCTTTCGGATAAATCACAAGAGTTCACCCGTCAGTCGAAATCGAAGCGCTTGCCTTTCTCCCACGGCCGGAAGGGTGAGACCACGCGTCCCCTGCGGTCGATGCGTCCCCATTGTCCGCCCTCGTACCAGCTACGCTCGCCTTCAGTGACGGTGTTGTCAAAGACAAGCGTGCAAGCCGTGCAGACAACGGCAACTCCATCCTTGAACGGATAGGCGCCGTCATACGTCGCCGGGATCACGAGATTGAGTTTGCGGTCAATATATCCAATCTTGCCGCCGACCGGCGATCGCGCGAGACCGTCCTCGAAATAGTCCGGTCCGTTATCCATCACTTTGACCGGCACCGGGATGACGCCGCGTCGAACGTAATACCATTGGCTTTTTTGCTTGTCGGTCCCATCCATTAGCAAGACGGAAGCCAACCCATCGCGGTCATATCGAAGTCGAGCCAAAAAGGATCGCTTCAGGCGCGGCCGCCCGTCGGGGCCGGTTGCCGCGCATTGCTTGAAAATGCGCTCGGGCTCCCAGCAGTCGAAGACCGCCGGCGTAACCGTGCCCCGGTCAATCGCCATGACTGGCCTGGATGAGAGTACGAGCAGGGCGCCCAGCGCAACGATCTTGAGAAAATCAGGCATGATGTACGCTCGTCGTTGCAGTCGTCATTGCGAGCGAAGCGAAGCAATCCATTGCGGCGTAAGAAAGTAATGGGATTGATTTGTTTGGCTGGCAATTGCGTCGTGAGGCAGGACAAGTTCGTCATTGCGAGGAGCCAACGGGTCGCGCGAATGCGCGCCTGATGACAGGCTCCGCGAACGAAACAATCCATCTACCCCCATGAGACGCTATGGATTGCCTCGCTGCGCTCGCAATGACGGTGCCGGCAATTTTCGCGCTCCTCATAACATCCCCTGTTCTTCCTCCTCCGCCTTCTCCTTCAGTTCCTCACTGACTACGACGTTTCGCTGCGGCACGAGAAAGAACATCGCCGAGGCGCAGGCGATCGAGAGTGCGAAGATTGCGGCGGTCAGCGGCAACGTGGTGGTAGAGTGGCCGCCGAGATAGGCGCCGAATTGCGAGACCAGCGCGCCGACGCCTTGCTGCAGAAAGCCCATGGCGCCGGAGGCGGTGCCAGCGGCTTCGGGGCGGACGCTGATGGCACCGGCCGCGGCGTTGTTCATCACGAAGGCATTGGCGACCATCACGATCATCTGGGTACCGAACAGCCAGAGCGGCGCCTGATTGGTGCCGGTGAGGCTGAAGACAAGGTTGAGCAGGGCGCCGGCAAATTGCAGCGCCAGCCCGAACCAGATCAGCCGCTCCAGCGACTGGCGCGGCGCGAAGCGGACGCAGAACACATTGCCGATCAGATAGGCGAAACCCGTCGTCGCAAACCAGGCGCCGTATTCGGCCGTGGTGCGGCCCATCTGCGTCACCACGATGTAGGGTCCGCCGCCGGCGAACATGAAAATGATCTGCGACGCCAGCACCTGGCACAGCACATAGCCGATGAAAGCGCGGTTGCGGATCAGGCTGCTGATATCGCCACGAAAACTGCTGCTCTGGCTGCGGACGCGGCGCGTTTCGGGCAGCGCCATGGCGATCAGCACCGCGACGCTGAGCGAAGCCGCCGTGATGAAATAGAAGATCGCGCGCCAGCCGAACGCGGTTTCCAGCAAACCGCCGACGAGTGCGCTCAGCATCTGCGCCATCATCATGACGGCAATGACGAGACTGATCATGGAGCTGATACGTTCGCGGCTGTAGAGGTCGCGGATGATGGCGCGGCTCACCACCATGCCGGTGGCGCCGCCCAGCGCCTGCAGGAAGCGCGCGGCAATCAGTTGTGGCAGCGTCTGCGCCAGCGAACAGCCGATGCTGGCCACCACCATCAGGGCGAGGCCGGCGAGCAGCACCGGGCGGCGGCCCAACTTGTCCGACAGCGGCCCCATGATGAGCTGCGAGCAGGCGATGCCGACCATGTAGAGCGACACCGTCATCTGCGCGACCGAGATATCGCCGCCGAATGTGGTCGCCAGCACGGGCAACGCCGGCACCAGCATGTAAAGCGAGATCGGCGCGACGCCGGTCATCGCGACCAGCATCAACAGCATGATTTTCGAGGTCGCAACGGCATTCGCCGCCGCGCCGGGCGGCTTGCCCATGACGCCGTGCATTCAGTTCAGATCCTGTTGGTTGGATCGACTGTAGCGGGGCGGGTCAGAACGAAAACGACCGTTTCGGCATGCGGCCATGCTGAATTGGGGAGGCGGGGTACGAGGCTGGGCCGCTGGATTCTACTTTGCATGGGGTTGTTTTCGCGATTTTGTGTCCGGCGCCCGCGCCGTGTCGCTGTAGGAGGCGGGCCACGGCGTACCGGATCCTCTGCCTTCGCCGGGGGGCGCCCGCTGGAAGTAGGATGGGCGACGCTTAAAGCGGCAGCAGCGCCGCGGTGGCTTCATCCAGCCACAGCTTGGTGGCGTTGTCGTCGAGATGGGGACGCACGGCGCGGTTGACGCGCTCGTGGTAGTCGTTGAGCCACTTCAGTTCTGTTGCGCTCAGCATGTTGACGTCGATCAGGCGGCGGTCGATCGGCGCCAGCGTCAGCGTCTCAAAGGCGTTCACCGGCTTCTCGGCGCCCGGCACGTCGGTGCCGATGACCAGTTCGAGGTTCTCGATCCTGATGCCATAGGCGTCGGTCTTGTAATAGCCGGGCTCGTTGGAGAGGATCATGCCGCGCTTCAGCGGCGTGGTGCCGAGCTTCGAGATGCGCGCCGGGCCTTCGTGCACCGAGAGATAGCTGCCGACGCCGTGCCCGGTGCCGTGCTCGAAATCCAGGCCCGCCTGCCACAGAAATTGCCGCGCAAAGGAATCGAGCTGCGCGCCGGTGGTGCCGTCGGGAAACACCGCGCGGGCGATTGCGATGTGGCCGCGCAGCACGCGGGTGAAGCGGTCGCGCATTTCGTCGGTGGGATTGCCGATCGCGATGGTGCGGGTAACGTCGGTGGTGCCGTCTTCATACTGCGCGCCGGAATCGATCAGCAGCAGATCGCCGGGCGAAATCCGCCGGTTGCTCTTGCGGGTGACGCGGTAATGCACGATGGCGCCGTTCGGCCCGGTGCCGGCGATGGTCGGAAACGAGACATCCTTCAGCGCGCAGGTCTGGCGGCGAAACGTTTCCAGCGCCTCGACGGTGTCGATCTCGGTCAGCGCGCCGGAGGGGGCCTCGCGGTCGATCCAGGCGAGGAAGCGCGTCAGCGCCACCGCGTCGCGCTGATGCGCGGTCCGCGTGCCCTCGATTTCGGTGATGTTCTTCACCGCCTTCAACAGGCTGACCGGATCGTTGCCGCGCACCGGTTTTCCCCCGGCGGCCGCGATCAGGCGGCTCAGCGCGTCGGCTGCGGTAGCGCTGTCGAGCGCGATTGCGGTGCCACCGCGCGCGAGCTCGGTCAGCATGGGCACCAGCGCGTCGGGCTCGCTGACGTCGGCGGATTGTTCGAGATGGTCGCGTGTCACGTTGGAAAGCTTGCGGTGATCGATGAAGACGGTGGGGCGGCCGTCCTTGGGCACCAGCGCGTAGGACAGAGGCAGCGGCGTGTGCGAGACGTCGGCGCCGCGGATGTTGAAGGTCCAGGCCACCG
This sequence comes from Bradyrhizobium sp. WYCCWR15520, assembly GCF_056174665.1. Taxonomy (NCBI): domain Bacteria; kingdom Pseudomonadati; phylum Pseudomonadota; class Alphaproteobacteria; order Hyphomicrobiales; family Nitrobacteraceae; genus Bradyrhizobium; species Bradyrhizobium sp. WYCCWR15520. Next base: position 74,135 of record NZ_JBWBWM010000006.1, on the reverse strand, counting down.
CGTGGCTGTCCGACAGCACCAGCGCATCGACGCCGAGCTTGTTGATCTCGAGCCGGATGCGCTTTAGCTTCTCGGCCTCAATCTCGCCGGAAAACTGCACGCCATGAATGGCGACGGGGCCGCGCGGCGGGGCCGGGCGCTCGGTCCAGATCTGGTCCAGCGGGTTGCTCTCGACCGCGATCAGCTCCGCGCCGGCCTTGGCGCAGGCGGCGGCCAGACGCTCCGCTGCCGCCGAAGTGTGCAGCCACGGGTCAAAACCGAGGCGGTCGCCGGCCGCAAGGTGTCGGGACAGCCAGTGTTCCGGCGGCGGATCGGCCAGCGGCTCGATGTGCCAGGCCTTGCGGTCGACCTGTTTGGCGGCCTGCAGCGTGTAGCGGCCATCGACGAAAACAGCGGCCTCGCGCGTCAGGACGATCGCCATGCCGGCCGAGCCGGTGAAGCCGGTGAGCCAGGCCAGCCGCTCCTCGGAGGCCGCGACATACTCGTTTTGCTGCTGATCTGCCCGTGGAATCACGAATCCGGTCAGCTTCCGCTGTGCCAGTTCCTCGCGAAAGGTGCCAAGACGTGCGGCGAGCGCCACGCCGCCTTCGGGTTCTTCGAATGTCTGGAAATGGGCTTCGAACATCGCCGGGTCACTTTAGAGTTGGGCGGAGACGTCCGCAATCGGGCGAGTTCGCCACAATTTGGCATATTCCGTGCTTCACTATATCCGTCCGCGTTAGTCGGACGAATGGTTTTGCGCCCCAGGCCGTTCGGCTCAAGAATACCGGGAGGCTCCAGGAGTGTTTCAACTCAACGAAGAGGGGATACACCATGCCTGCTTTCATGTTCGAGAAGATTACGCCACCGCCGGTCGATCGCGGTCCGGCGCCGCCGGTCGCTAACAAGAAACAGCGCGGCGTCATCGTTCAGATCCTCGACCGGTTCGCGGAGGCGCGCGTCAAGCGGTCGTTGCAGAGAGAGAAGGGCGTCATCGCCCGCAATCGGAACAGACCGTCCGAATAGAGTTTCAGTTCACCTTGCGCAGCAACAGACTGCTCCAGCCTTCGATGCGAAGGTGGCGGACCGGCACCAGCCCGCGGGCGCGATAGGCGGCGATGACGGCGGGCGCCTGATGCGTCAGCAGCCCTGAGAGGATGACTAGCGCCGACGGCGCCAGATGCCGCGCCATCGGCCCCGCCAGTTGCCGCAACGGATTGGCGAGAATATTCGCCAGCACCAGATCGAACGGCGCGGCTTGTGCAAATTGCGGCGCCGAGAAGCCGGTGGCGCGGACCGCGCACACCAGATGTCCCGCTACATTCAGCCGCGCATTGTCGCGCGCGACCTGCACCGATGGCGGATCGATATCGCTGGCCAGGATCTTTTCATGCAGCGCCCGGGCCGCGGCGATCGCCAGCACGCCGGTGCCGGTGCCGAGATCGAGCACGCGGCGTGGGCGCCAGGCTTTCAGGACATGATCGAGCAGCAGCAGGCAACCGCGCGTGGTGCCGTGGTGGCCGGTACCGAACGCCAGCGCCGCCTCGATCTCGATGCCGAGTTTGTTGGGTGCGATCCGCTCGCGGTCATGCTGGCCGTGGACGACGAAGCGGCCGGCGGGCACGGGAACGAGGTCCTCGAGGCTGGCCTTGACCCAATCCTTGGCTTCGACCGTGTCGAAGACGATGCCCGCGGCGATGTCAGCGCCGGCGGCATTGGCCACGAGTTCGCGCATCAGCGCCTGGTCGGGTGCTTCCGCAAAATGCACCGTGACGTCCCATCGCCCATCCGGCCGTTCGAACGCGGCGATTGCGGCCTGGCCTTCAAAAAAAACTTCGGTCAGGACATCGACGACACCCTTGGCTGTATGCTCGTCACCGACGGCAAAATTGACGCGATGTGTGGGCGCGCGATAAGTCATTGAAAAGCCTGGAGGAAAGGAGGAGGGGCGCGATTGGTGGTAGGGTGATTCATTCAAATTTGAGCAAATTTCACGTTGTAATACTCGGAAAAGTTGCGGGTCCGACGTTAGAGCGGCCTTAGATTCATCCCAGTAGGTTCCGGGACAGGAACTGCAGGGGGAACCTCGGTTCCACGAACATCAACCCAGGTCGGAACCAGCCAATGTCGATCATTAAGTCATTCTTCAAGGACGAATCGGGAGCCACGGCCATCGAGTATGGCCTGATCGCAGCAGGTATCGCGATTGCGATCATCACCGCCGTGAACGGTCTCGGCACCAAGCTCAGCACCAACTTCGATACTATCAGCTCGTCGCTGAAGTAATTGCCAAGTATCGGGGCATCTCGGGACCGGGCGCGTCGCGCGCCCGGTCCGTTATTTTTGGGCCGGCGTTGCCGGTCATTTCCACCGCTTATCCACAGTCGAGCGGGGCCCTGCTGATCCAGTTATGCCGGTAGCCATACCGATGCCTTCCACCGCCGCTACGGCGGGTTTTCGACAACCAATCCACAGGCTTTCCCGCCCGTTACCCACCGGCTGTCCACAGCCTGTTCCACACCATTTGTGGGCGGGAAACGAACCGGCCGTGGCGGGTTAAGATTTCGTTCACCACGCGGTGTGCTTGTCAGCCTATCCGAACAGCGCGCGGTGATCGCCGAGGATCACCTTCGCGGCGTTGTGGCCGGGGGCGCCGGTGACGCCGCCGCCGGGATGCGCGCCTGAGCCGCAATGGTAGAGGCCTTTCAGCGGCCCGCGATAATCGGCATGGCCCAGCATCGGTCGCGCCGAGAACAATTGGTTGAGCGTCAGCGCCCCGTGAAAGATGTCGCCGCCGAGCAGGCCAAATTGCCGCTCCAGATCCAGCGGGGACAGCACCTGACGGCCGATCACGCTGGCTGCGAAACCCGGTGCGAATTTATCCACCGTCGCGATCATGAGGTCGGCGACTTCCTCGCGGTGATCGTCCCATGATTTCCCGTCCGGCAATTCCGGCGCGACGTGCTGGCAGAACAGGCTCGCGACATGCTGGCCCTCCGGCGCGAGCGACGAGTCGAGCGTCGAGGGGATCAGCACTTCCACGACAGGCTCGCGGCTCCAGCCGTGGCTGCGCGCGTCGAGCCAGGCGCGATCCATGTAGCCAAGGCTCGGCGCGAGGATGATGCCGGCGGTGAGGTGATCGCCCGAGCCGGGCAGGGCGGTGAAGGAAGGCAGGGCATTGAGCGCGACATTCATCCGGAAAGTGCCTGATGCGTTGCGCCAGCGCCCGATGCGCTCAAGGAATTCCGGCGCCAGCGCGTTCGACGGCACCAGCCGCGTATACAGCAATTTCGGATTGACGCCGGAGACGACGTATTTTGCGCGAATGGTCTCGCCGTTGTCGAGGACCACGCCCGCGGCGCGGCCACTCTCGACGATCACCTCGCGCACGCCGGCCTCGGTTTCGATCTCCGCGCCAGCCCCGCGCGCCGCGCGCGCCATCGCCTGCGTGATCGCGCCCATGCCGCCGATGGCGTGGCCCCACACGCCCTTCTTGCCGTTCACCTCGCCGAACGCATGGTGCAGCATCACATACGCGGAGCCGGCGGCGTAAGGGCTGGCGTAATTACCGACGATGGCGTCGAAGCCGAACAGCGCCTTCACCAGGTCGTTCTCGAAACGCTCGTCCAGCATTTCGCCGGCCGACCGCGTAAACAGGTCCAGCAGGCTGCGCTGCTGTTCGAGCGTGAGTTTGCGCAGGATGCCGGCGGTACCCATGGCGTTGAAAGCTTCGCGGATTGCACCGATGCCAAAACCCTCGACGAGGTTCGGCGGCGCGCGCAGCACGAATTGCCGCAGCACGTCGGCGATGGCCTCCAGTTCGCGCGAGAAGGCGTCGATACGCGTGGCATCGTGCTTGCTGAGTTTTTCAACTGAGGCCCGCGTGCGGCCTTCACCGGTCAGGAGATAGCTGCCGTCGGGCGCGGGCAGAAAATTCTGCGCGCGGCGCTCGACGATGCGCAAGCCGTGTTCGGCGAGCTTCAGGTCGGCTGATATCTGCGGGTTGAGCAAGCTGACCGTATAGGCGGCGACCGAATTGCGGAAGCCGGGGTGGAATTCCTCGGTCACCGCCGCGCCGCCGACCGCCTTGCGGCGCTCCACCACTTTGACGCGCAGCCCGGCCATCGCGAGATAGGCCGCGCAGGTGAGGCCGTTATGCCCCGCCCCAATGATGACAACATCCGTCTCGTTCATGCCAGCTTCAGTTTCAAGATGGTTTGATCGGGAAGGGCGCGAAGCGCCCTATCCGTGCTTTCTTATCCCGCATTGCTCGCCGTGTCGCCCTATGCTCCATTGCGGCCCGCCGGCGGCCCTGCCGGGCATCCCGCCACCGGCGCCCGCCGGTTTCCAGCCGGAGTTTTGATGACGTCTTCCGATCTGTCCGTTTCAGCGGACCTGCCTTCCGAACGTCGGAACCGGCTGGTCCTGGTCGTCTACACCGCCGCGATCTTCGTCAGCGCGTTGCTGCTGTTTTCGGTGCAGCCCCTGTTCACCAAAATGGTGCTGCCGCGGCTCGGCGGCTCTCCGGCTGTCTGGTCGGTGGCGATGGTGTTCTTCCAGTCGCTGCTGCTTGGCGGCTACGCCTATGCGCATTTCCTGATGCAACTCCGCAACCGCAAGCTTCCGGTGGCGGTCCATCTGGTGCTGCTCACGGTTGCGATGCTGACGCTGCCGCTGTCGATCGCGAGCGGGTGGGGCGATCCGCCGACTTCAGGCTATGCGCTCTGGCTGCTCGGCCTGTTCGCGGTGTCGATCGGGTTGCCGTTCTTTGCGCTCGCGGCCAATAACCCCTTGCTGCAGGCCTGGTTCGTCCGCACCGGGCACCCCAACGGTCCCGATCCGTACTTCCTCTACGCTTCCTCGAATATCGGCAGCTTCCTGGCGCTGTTGTCCTATCCGGTACTGCTGGAGCCGATGTTCACGCTGCGCACGCAGAACCTGATCTGGACCGGCGGTTATGGCCTTTTGATCCTGCTGATCGCAACCTGCGGCGTGTTGCTGCTGCGCTCGCCGGCGAAGGCGGCGGAACTGAACATGCCGGCTGACGATAGCGACGCGCCGGCGCCATCCTGGCTGCTGCGTGCACGCTGGATCTTTTTGGCGGCCGTGCCGTCCGGGCTGTTGATCGCGGTGACCGCGCATATTTCGACCGACGTCGCCGCGGCGCCGCTCCTGTGGGTGTTGCCGCTATCGCTCTATCTCTTGACCTGGGTGCTGGTGTTTCAGTCGCGTCCGTTGCTGCCGCACAAATGGATGCTGCTGGCGCAGCCGCTGGCGATCGCCGGCGTCGTGGTGCTGCTCGCGTTCGGCGGCGAGCAGAATCTGCTGCTGACGCTCGGCGGGCATCAGCTCTGCTTCTTCGTCATTGCGATGGCCTGCCATGGCGAACTGGCGCGCACCCGCCCGGCGGCGAAATACCTCACCGGCTTCTATGTTGCCTTGTCGTTCGGCGGCATGGTTGGCGGCTTGTTCGCCGGCCTGATTGCGCCGTTCACCTTCTCATGGGTCGCGGAGTATCCGATCCTGCTGGCGTTGGCGGCGCTGTGCCGGCCGCCCGGCAACGAACGCCTGTCGCGCTGGAGCCAATGGTACTGGCCATTCCTCGCCGCGCTGGCGGTGGCGCTGCTTCTGCCGACATGGTCGACCGGGAAAGTATTCAACTGGCTGGAAGATCATCGCGTCTGGATGATCGGCGCGGTCGGCGTGCTGGCGGCGCTGCTGGCGCTTGGCCTCAACGCCAACCGCTGGAAGATTTTTGCAACCGTTGTGGTCGCGCTGGTGCTGTTGCGCGCCTATCCGTCCGACGACGGGCGGGTGGAAACCGTGCGCAGCTTTTTCGGCGTCCACAAGATCGTGGTGACGCCGAACGGCCAGTATCACGTGCTGATGCATGGCACCACGATCCACGGCGCCGAGAAATTCAGGAACGACGATGGTACGCCGGTCACCGGCCAGCCGGAGCCGATCACCTACTACCACAAGGACGGCGGCATCGGTCAGGCGATCACCGCGGTCCGCGAGCGCAAGGGCTCGCCGTTGCGCGTGGCGGTGATCGGGCTCGGCTCCGGCACGCTGGTCTGCGCGTCCGAACCCGGCGAGGAGTGGAAATTCTTCGAGATCGACCAGACCATGGTCGATACCGCGCGCGATCCGAAATATTTCACCTACATCCAGATCTGCGAGCCGAATCTCGAACCCGTGATCGGTGATGCGCGGCTGACCTTCGCGCGCGAGCCCGACGGCGTTTATGATCTGATCATCGTCGACGCCTATTCGTCGGATGCGATTCCGATTCATCTGGCGACCGAAGAGGCAATGGAGATCTACAAGTCCAAGCTGGCGCCGCAGGGCGCGGTGGTGATGCACGTCTCCAATCGGCATCTGGAACTATCGAGCGTGGTCGTCGGCATCGCCGATGCCAACGATCTGAAGAGCTGGGTCTACAGCGAGGATACCGGTCGCGACAGTGAATATATCTTCTCGACCTCGGTCGTGGTTTCGGCGCGGGAAGAGGCCGATGTCGGCAAGCTGGCATCCTCCGACCAGTGGGCGCTCACCGAGGCCGAAGACGACCAGCGGGTCTGGACCGACGATTATTCCAATGTGCTGGGCGCGGTGTGGCGTCGGCTCAGAAAGGGCGAGGAATAGCCGTCTTGCAGCCGGGCAGGGCGCGCCTATGATCATGTGTGCCCTGAACCGATGGAGCGACGATGGCCAATTTCACTCCCGTGTCGGCTGCGATCGGCGGCGCGCTGATCGGACTTTCCGCGGTCCTGTTGATGCTATCGACCGGGCGCATCGCCGGCATTAGCGGCATCTTCAGCGGCCTGTTGAATTTGCGCGGCGAGGACAAGGGCTGGCGCATCGCCTTTGTTGCCGGGCTCATTCTGGCGCCTGTCATCGCCGGCCTCATCGGTTACGGCATGTCGCCGCCGAAGCTGCCGTCGAACTGGATCGTCATTGTCGTGGCGGGGCTATTGGTCGGCTTCGGCACGCGGCTCGGCGGTGGCTGCACGTCCGGTCACGGCATCTGCGGCGTAGCGCGGCTGTCGCCGCGGTCCGTTGCCGCCACGGCCATCTTTATGGTGATGGCGATCGTTACCGTCGCCATCACCCATCATGTCTTGGGAGGCTGAGCCATGTGGATCATTGCTCCCCTGTTATGCGGCCTCGTGTTCGGTGCGGGCCTCCTGATATCGGGCATGGTGCAGCCGACCAAGGTGCTGGGCTTCCTGGATATCTTTGGCGCGTGGGATCCGAGCCTGCTCGTCGTGATGGTTGCGGCGCTTGCCGTCTCGGTGCCCGGCTTCCGGCTGGCCGATCGCGGCACGCGGCCCTGGTTTGCCGGACAATACTTCCGGCCGGGCAAATCGGGATTAGATCTGCCGCTGGTGGCGGGCGCTGCGATGTTCGGAATCGGCTGGGGCCTGGTCGGGTTATGCCCGGGACCGGCGCTGGAGAGCCTCGCGACATTGTCGCCCGGGGTCATCGTTTTCGTCGTCGCGATGGCAGCAGGGATGATTGCTCACGACGCCTGGCAACAGTCGGGGCTGACCGCGCAACGCGACCGGCAGCTTGCGAGCGCGACCGACGGCTGAGACCTCGGTCGCAGATCCGTCTGCGACCGCACCTCTTCATCAGGCTAGTTCTGACCGAATAGCCCGCGCGGCTGATAGTACTGTTGCCGCGGCTGGTAATAGTAGCCCTGCGGCGCCGGTGCATAGCCGCGGTTGTCGTAATATTGCGGCTGCTGCTGATAGGCCTGGGTGTCGTAGACGCGGCGGCTCGGGGGCGCGGGATAGCGCGCTTCGGTCGAAGTACCATCGGCGGGATAGATGTAGCCATCGTCGGCCCGCGCCTGCGGCGACACGCGCTGCTGTTGCGGCGTGATCACGACGGGATCGCCGGCGGCGGAATCGTATTGCTGTTCATATTGCGGCAGCGGCGCACGGCGGGCGACCGCCGTATTGCCGCGCGGCCGCGGATTGCGCGCCAGTGCGACCTGGGACGAACCCGACAGCGTCACTGTGGTGTTGAGCACGCCTTGCTCCTTGACCAGCGCAAAGAGCTTGGCGGCGTTCTCGCGCGACAGCCGCACGCAGCCATGCGACGCCGGTGAGCCGAGGCGGTTGACCGAATCCGTGCCGTGGATGGCGTGGCCGATCTTCGTGAAGAAGATCGAGTGTGGCATCGGCGCTTCGTCGAATTCCTTGGAGTAGTGATCCTCCTCCATGCGGAAGGCGCGGAAGCTGCCGCTCGGCGTCTCGTAGGAGGGAAGGCCTGATGACACCGGCCAGCGGTAACGCTCGACGCCGTCGACGGCGACGGTCATCTGCTGGTTGTCCTTATCGACTGTGATGGCGACCTTGGCTTGGACGGCGCCCGAGGCGAACAGCGTCAGGGCGGTGACGGCAATGAGGAAGGAACGCATTTTACCTTTGGCCTCCGGGCCCTGTACTAAAAACGCCGGCTCTCCGTCCCAAGCATCGAATATGCCCGGAAACCGGCACTGGTTCCAGTGGCCCGCGGCCGTAATCGTTAACGCCTCCCACGGCGCAAGCAAGGCGGCAGGACGGCGCAATGGGGCGCGAAGTGCTGACATTTTCGCGAGTGCGCGCGCTGAGGCCTATAGCCCGGATTGAGCTTCGCTCCATCCAGGCTACGTCCCTCAATTCCTCAACCGGTAGCCCGTCCTGAAGATCCACCACACCAGCGCCATGCAGATGGCGAGGAAGCCGAGCGTCATGCCGAGGCTCAGGGCCACGCTGACGTCGGCGATCTCGTAAAAGCTCCAGCGGAAGCCCGAGATCAGGTAGACCACCGGATTGAGCAGGGTGATGGTGCGCCAGCCCGACGGCAGCATGTTCACCGAGTAGAAGCTGCCGCCGAGGAATGTCAGCGGCGTCACGATCAGCATCGGGATCATCTGCAGCTTTTCAAAACCGTCGGCCCAGATGCCGATGATGAAGCCGAACAGGCTGAAGGTCACCGCGGTCAGCACCAGGAAGGTCAGCATCCACCAGGGATGATGGATGTGCAGCGGCACGAACAGCGCCGCGGTCGCCAAGATGATCAGGCCCAGGATGATGGATTTGGTCGCGGCCGCGCCGACATAGCCAATCACGATCTCGACATAGGAAACCGGTGCCGACAGGATTTCATAAATAGTGCCGACAAATTTCGGAAAGTAGATTCCGAACGAGGCGTTGGCGATGCTCTGGGTCAAGACCGACAGCATCACCAGCCCGGGCACGATGAAGGTGCCGTAGCTGACGCCTTCGACCTCGGTGATGCGCGAGCCGATCGCGGCGCCGAACACCACGAAATAGAGCGAGGTGGAAACCACCGGAGAGACGATGCTCTGCAGCAGCGTGCGCCAGGTGCGCGCCATTTCGAACAGATAGATCGCCTGGATCGCCCGGAAATTCATGGCGCCCTCACCAGGCTGACGAAGATGTCTTCAAGCGAAGACTGGGTGGTGTCGAGGTCCGAGATGCGGATGCCGGCGTCGCGGAGGTCGCTCAAGAGGCTGGTAATCCCGGTGCGCTCGCCCTTGGTGTCGTAGTTATAGATCACGGCGCGGCCGTCGTCCGACAGTTCGAGGTGGTAGGCGGCAAGCGAGGCGGGGATCGCGTCGACCTTGCCCTGCAGATAGAGCTTCAAATGTTTCTTGCCGAGCTTCTGCATCAGCCCGGCCTTGTCCTCGACCAGGATGATCTCGCCCTTGTTGATGACGCCGATGCGGTCGGCCATTTCCTCGGCTTCCTGGATGTAATGCGTGGTCAGGATGATGGTGACGCCGGAGGCCTGGAGCGCGCGCACTACGTCCCACATGCCCTTGCGCAACTCAACGTCGACGCCCGCGGTCGGCTCGTCCAGGAACAGGATCTGCGGCTCGTGGGAGAGCGCCTTTGCGATCATCACGCGGCGCTTCATGCCGCCGGAGAGCGTGATGATCTTGGAGTCCTTCTTGTCCCACAGCGACAGGTCCTTCAGTACCTTTTCGATATGGGCCGGGTTCTTCGGCTTGCCGAACAGGCCGCGGCTGAAGCTGACGGTCGCCCACACGGTTTCAAAGGAGTCGGTATGCAGTTCCTGCGGCACCAGGCCAATCAGCGAGCGCGCCGCGCGATAATCCTTGTTGATGTCATGTCCTCCGACACTGACGCTGCCCTCGCTCAAATTGGCGATGCCGCAGATGATGCTGATCAGCGTGGTCTTGCCGGCGCCATTCGGCCCGAGCAGCGCGAAGATTTCACCGCGCCTGATATCGAGATTGATACCATTCAGCGCCTTGAAACCGGAGCCGTAGGTCTTTGACAGATTTGAGACGGATATGATGGTGGGCATCGCGAGCATGGCAGTCTGAAACGGAATGTGGCCAGCGTCGAAGCGGCGCTTCGGCCGGATCGAGGCGGAGGAGGGGTGGGAACCGGGAGATAGGAACGCGATGCTGCTTATGCAATCGCACGAGGAAAAATTATGCTGCTTTCGGCATGCCGGCGACCTGCAGCGGCAAGTCAGTATAGCTGCCCCTATACGCGCTCGACGAAACTATCGACCACCTTCTTCTCGCCGGCCTTCTCGAACGCAATCGTCAGCTTGTTGCCGTCGATCTTCACCACATGGCCGTAACCGAACTTCTGGTGGAATACGCGGTCGTCGAGCGAGAATTCCGAGACGGTGCCAGTGGATTTCGCGACCAGCTCGCCTTCGATCACCATCGGGCCGCGCTTGGTGCGCGAGAAACCGCCTGAGGCATCGCTGCGCGAGCCTGTAAATGACGACTGGCTTTCCTCAAAACCGCCGCGCGCCTGCCCGCTGCGGCCTGCCTGGCTGCGGTTGCGGTTGGCCTGCGCGCGCTGCCAGCCGGGCGTGGAGTAGCTCGAGCCGAAGGATTCGACATTGTCGAAGCGCGAGGGGCCGTAGCCGCCGCTGCCGCCCCAGCCGCCGCCGCCCTTCGATTCTGTGATCTCGACATTGGCCGACGGCAGTTCGTCGAGGAAGCGAGAGGGGATCGTGGTTGACCACGTGCCGTGAATGCGCCGGTTGGTCGCGAAATAGAGTTTGGCGCGGCGGCGGGCACGGGTGAGGCCGACATGGGCGAGGCGACGTTCCTCTTCGAGACCGGCGCGGCCCTGTTCGTCGAGCGTGCGCTGGCTTGGAAAAAGGCCTTCCTCCCAGCCGGGCAGGAAGACGTTGTCGAACTCCAAGCCCTTGGCCGAATGCAGCGTCATCAGCGACACCGCTTCGTCTTCGGCACCACCGTCGCGGTCCATCACCAGCGAGATGTGTTCGAGGAATCCCTGCAGGTTCTCGAACTCTTCCATCGAGCGCACGAGTTCCTTCAAATTGTCCAGACGGCCTGCGGCGTCGGCGGAGCGGTCCTTTTGCCACATCTCGGTATAGCCGCTCTCGTCGAGCACGATTTCGGCCAGCTCCGTGTGCGCGGTGACCTCGCGCTGGGCGCGCCAGCGGTCGAACTGCAGAATGAGCTCGCGCAAGCTCCCGCGCGCCTTCGGCTTCAATTCGTCAGTCTCGACCACGGCGCGGGCGGCCTCGAACAGCGGGATGCGGCGCTTGCGGGCGTGGTCGTGCAGCAACTGCACGGTGGCGTCGCCAAGCCCGCGCTTCGGGACGTTGACGATGCGCTCGAAGGCGAGATCGTCGGCGGGCGAATTGATAACGCGCAGGTAAGCCAGCGCGTCGCGGATTTCGGCGCGTTCATAGAACCGCGGGCCGCCGATCACGCGATAGGGCAGGCCGAGGGTGACAAATCGATCTTCGAACTCGCGCATCTGGAACGAGGCCCGCACCAGGATCGCGACCTCGTTGAGGTTGTCGCCGGCGCGCTGCAATTCCTCGATCTCCTCGCCGATGGCGCGGGCTTCTTCTTCCGAGTCCCAGGAACCGGTGACGGTGACCTTCTCGCCGTCGACGTCCTCGGTGCGCAGCGTCTTGCCGAGCCGGCCTTCATTGTGCGCGATCAAATGCGAGGCGGCGGCGAGGATATGACCGGTGGAGCGGTAATTGCGTTCGAGCCGGATGACTTTGGCGCCGGGAAAATCGTGCTCGAAGCGCAGGATGTTGTCGACCTCCGCGCCGCGCCAGCCATAGATCGACTGGTCATCGTCGCCGACGCAGCAGATGTTTTTGGGTGGGGAGGCGGGGGCCGCAACGGTCGTCATTCCGGGATGCGCTGAAAGCGCAGACCCGGAATCTCGAGCTGAGTCCTCTTCACCTCGAGATTCCGGGTTCGCGTCTTCGACGCGCCCCGGAATGGGGGAATCAATGCGCCCCGGAATGATCGCCGACAGCGGCACGCCCGGTCGCGACGGCGCCTGCGACAATAGCCGCAGCCACAGATATTGCGCGACGTTGGTGTCCTGATATTCGTCGACCAGAATGAACTTGAAGCGGTTCTGGTATTGCCTGAGCACGTCAGGGTTTTCGCGGAACAGCCGGATGTTCTCCAACAGCAGATCGCCGAAATCGGCGGCGTTGAGAATCTTCAGCCGCTCCTGATACGTGGCGTAGAGCTTGCCACCCTTGCCGTTGCCGAACATCGCGGCTTCGCCTGATGGCACCTGCGAAGGTGTCAGGCCGCGGTTCTTCCAGCCGTCGATCAGCCCGGCCAGCATGCGCGCCGGCCAGCGCTTGTCGTCGATGTTCTCGGCCTGCAGCAATTGCTTGAGCAGACGGACCTGATCGTCGACATCAAGCACGGTGAAATTGGATTTGAGCTGCACGAGCTCGGCGTGGAAGCGCAGGATGCGCCCGCCGATCGAGTGGAAGGTGCCGAGCCACGGCATGCCCTCCACGGCCTGGCCGAGCATCTGGCCGAGGCGCAGCTTCATCTCGCGCGCGGCCTTGTTGGTGAAGGTCACGGAGAGGATTTCATGCGGGCGCGCGCGGCCCTGGCTCAGGATGTGGGCGATGCGCGTGGTCAGCACGCGGGTCTTCCCGGTGCCGGCGCCGGCCAGTACCAGAACCGGCCCATCGAGCGTCTCAACAGCTTCGCGCTGTTCCGGATTGAGCCCGTTGAGATATTGCGGACCGGCCGCAGCCCGCGCACGCGCGGCGATGCCGCCAGCCGCGGGCTGGTGCTCGGGGACGCCGCGATGCGGCAGTTTGCTCGGCTCGGTCATTGGTCGAATCGTCTCGGCCCCACGATGGCACCGTGAGGCGGTAAAGGGGAGCCTTCATAGCAGGGATTGCGGGTCATATAGGGACTATCAGGCCGTTTTGACAGGTTTTATCCCGGCGCTTTTCAGCGCCCGATTTTGTGCTTCGAGGGTGATTTTGTTCCGCCGAAATCGTCAAATTTCGGGATTTTTGCGGCCGGAACCATCGTTTCCGGGGCGGATTGTTTCAACAGTCGATGCGCGACGATTCAGCCGCCGCCGTCGAGAGAGCAACAGGCAATTGAGGTCATATCATGCTGAGCTGGGTCGTAACGTTTCTGATCATCGCGTTGATCGCGGGTGTTCTGGGCTTCGGCGGCATCGCCGGCGTCTCCGTCGAAATCGCCAAGGCCATCTTCTTCATCGCCGTGATCCTGTTTCTGATCTCGGCCGTGGTCGGATTGGTGCGCGGACGTAGCAACGTCTAGCAGGCGCAACCCAAAGCACGCTGCCGCGCGCCAACTAGCGCGCGGCAGCGGCCAGTTCGAGACTGGACTCCCCGACATGGCGGGAGACCAGGTCCGCAAATGGCTTCGGGTGCGTCGCGATCATGAAATGAGCCGCGCCGGCAATCGTCGCGCGGTCGGCGCCCGGGATACAGCGGCTCAGCAGATCATTCGCCCGGCCCACAGCCGGATGGCTGGCTTCTCCCCAAACGACCAGCGTAGGCACACCGAGCCGGTGCTGCACGATCCCCGGCACGAGCACCACTGTCGGGCCAGTTCCGCTTTCGTGGTAGTCGATCGGGCCAAGGGTCTCGAAAATCATCTCAAACTCCGTGCGAACGCAGCAATCGCGGCGGCCTGTTTCAGGCCGCCGCGTCACGATTGAATCCGTCAGCGTTTGACGATGATGATTTCCAGATATTCGCTCGGAAGCACCATGGTGCCGTCCTCGGCGCGGTTCATCGACGCGATCAGCGTCAGGATATCGTCGGCGAGGCGGCGCTGGTTGGTTTCATCAAGCGCGGCAAAGGCTTTCAGCGTCGGCCCGTAGTAATTCCTGAACACGTCGAGAAAATGCAGCGGCGAGCGGTAGCGGAACGTGAAGTGCCGCTTCTCGGCCTTGATCGAGGCAGCTGATGTTCCGAACATCTCGGTGATGCGCGCCTGCGTGCCCCACAGCGCGGGCGATTTCGCGCCGGCAGGCGGCGGCAGGTACTTGCCGAGCGTCTTGAACAGCTGCCCGATAAAGCCATCCGGTGTCCAGTTGGCGAGCCCGATCTTGCCGCCGCTCTTGCACACCCGCAGCAATTCGGCAGCGGCGCGGTCCTGGTCCGGCGTGAACATTACGCCGAAGGTCGAGACGACGACGTCGAACGTCGCATCGCCAAAATCCAAGGCTTCCGCATCCGCCTCCTTGAACTGGACCGACAGGCCTTCCGCCGCGGCACGCGCGCGGCCGCGCTCGAGCAGGCTCGGCACATAGTCCGTGGACATGACGTCGCACCAGCGGCGGGCCGCTGCGAGCGTGACATTGCCGTTGCCGGCGGCGACGTCGAGCACCTTCTGACCGGCCCGGAGGTCGAGCTTCTCGCACAGCTCTTCGCCCACGATCTGCAGCGTGGTACCGACGACGGCGTAATCGCCTGATGACCAGGCGCCGTGCTGCTTGGTTTTCAGGGCGGAAAGGTCGATCTGGCCGGGTTGCTGGGCTTGGGCGGCGGCGGTTGTTGCCATGTCATTTCTCCTTCGAGTCCGGTGAATTTCCCGATTTCAGCGTGCTGCCGGATTAGTCCCCGGGGCCGCCGGATGCCTATCCAGTTCGCGACACGGCTATCCCGAACGTGAACCTTTCCGCTGCTCCTAGGACTCACCACCGGGGGCCTTCGGAGTTGCGGATGATTGCCGGCCAGGACGTTTCGACGGTGACGTCGCCGCTGCCGCGCGGCGTCAGGCGTGCGCTGGACGCGATGCGTGCCAATATCGGGCACTCTTGGCGGTTGACGGAGCTTGCCGCCATCGCCGGCGTATCCGGCCGAACCTTGCAGCGGCAGTTTCTTACCTTTGTCGGCAAGACCCCGCGCGCGGTGCTGCGCGAGATCGGGCTCGAATGCGCCCGTCGCAAACTGTTGCAGGGTGCGCCGGGCGCCAAAGTCATGGACGTGGCGCTACGCTGCGGCTTTCCGCATTTCGGGCGATTCTCGATCGCCTATCGGCGTCGCTATGGCGAAACGCCGTCGCAGACGCTGAAGCGGCAGGCGGTTCTCACCGAAGCGCTCGGCGCGACGCCCTCGCTGTTTGTGCCGGCGCGGGACCGGCCGGCAATCGCCTTCGGGCCGATCGAGGCGGCGGCGGAAAATCTGGCAGTCGCGGCCGACATCGCCGACGATCTCGTCACCGCATTGACCCGCGCCGGCATCGCGGTCGCAACGCGGTCAATGGCGGCGCGCTATCATCTCGGCGGCGCCATCAGGGGATCGGGCGCGCAGACGCACCTGACCATCCGCCTGATCGACACGGAAACCGGCGGCCAGCTCTGGGCCCATCGCGCGGACGGTGTCCTGCGCGACGATACGTCAACGACGGAACATCTCGCTATCAGGATTGCTGCGGCGCTGCAGCCATGCCTGCGGCTGGCGGAGATCGACCGCGCGCTGCGAAAGCCGATCACCAGCCTCGGCGCGCAGGACCTGGCGCTGCGGGCGATGCCGGGCGTTCTCTCGCTCGATGCCAATGGCAATGCCCGCGCGCTGGAATTGCTGGAGCGCGCGATGGATCAGAACCCGAACCACCCGCTGGCCACCGCGCTGGCGGCGTGGGCGCATGTCCAGCGCGTGGTCTATCACTTCACCCATGCGCCGCAGCAAGAGCGCGCCCGCAGCCTCGAACTGACCAGCCGGGCGAGGGGGCTATCCGGCGACGCCACCGTACTGGCGATCCTCGGCAACGCGCTGTCGCTGCTCAACGAGTTCGATACCGCCGATCTCGTCACCCGCAACGCGCTGGCGATGGACGGCGGATCGGCCTGGGCGTGGAGCCGCGGCGGGTGGATCGATGTCTACAAGGGCGATCCGCAATCGGCGATCGAGCGCTTCAAGATCGCGCTTGATCTCGCGCCCCACGATCCGCTGGCCTTCAACAGCATGGTCGGGATCGGCTGCGCGCTGTTCATCGCCGGTCAATACGCCGAAGGCGCGCAGTGGCAGGAGCGTGCGTTGGCGGAACATCCCTCCGCAAGCTGGGTGCATCGCACGCTGTGCCCGGCCTATGTGCTCGCTGGGCACGGACAGCAGGCCCGCCGCAGCCTCGGCGCGCTACGGCAGCATTATCCCGATCTCACGGTCACGGAAGTCCAGCGCGGCATGCCCCCGCTGCCGCCAAGCCAGTGCGAGCTGGTGGTCGGCGCCCTGCAGGAGGCCGGGCTGCCAGCCTGAAGGTTTCCGCTATTTCGGCGGCATCGCGACCTTGCGCCCGATACCCTCGGGCCGCGGCACGGCGGCATGAGAAGCGGCGACGGCATCGATGCGCGCGCGAATGTCGGGCGGGAAGGGCGCCACCTTCCGCTGCTTCATGTCCATATGCAGCGTCATGTTTTCCGACGTCGCGGACAGCCAGCCTTCGCTCGCGTGGCGCAGTTCCTCGAACGTGTGCAGTCGCTTCGCGTCGTTACCTAACAGATAAACCGAAATCTGAACGGGATCGCCGAGATGAATCTCGCGCAGATAGCGAACATGGGCCTCGGCGGTGAAGGTCGAGCACTGGCGTTCCTTCATGTAGGCCGGCCCGATCCCGAGTTGCAGCCACATTTCGTCGATCGCGCGGTCCATCATCACATTGTAATAGGCCATGTTGAGGTGGCCGTTGTAATCGATCCATTGCGGCTCGATCTGCATCACCGAGGACAGGAACGGGACGGGCGGTAGCGGCATATTCTTCAGGTTTTCCCCGGCGGCAGCAGCGGTCGTCATCATTGATCCCGTGGTTGTTTTCGCGCTCTTGACCCCCCTTATATCCTTTGCCACGGTCCGCTCAAATCCGGAGGAATTTGACGTGGCGACGACGATATCGGGTAGTATGAAGCGGCCGGAGCCGCAGGCGCTGGCAAGCGCGGTCGAGGCGCTGGCGGCGCGGTTCGGCAACAGGCTGATCACCTCGCAGGCGGTGCGCGAGCAGCACGCCCACACCACCACCTGGCTGCCAACCCAGCCGCCGGATGCGGTGGTGATGGCGGAAGAAACCGCCGACATTCAGGACTTGGTGCGGATCTGCGCCAGGCACCGTGTTCCCGTGATCGCCTTCGGCACCGGCACCTCGCTGGAAGGGCAGGTCAACGCGCCCGCCGGCGGCGTCTGCATCGATTTGCGCGACATGAACCGGATTCTCGAAGTCCATGCAGAGGATCTCGATTGCGTGATCCAGCCCGGCGTCACCCGCAAGGCACTGAACGAACATCTGCGCGACCAGGGATTGTTCTTCCCCATCGATCCCGGCGCAGACGCCTCGCTCGGCGGCATGACCTCGACCCGGGCCTCCGGCACCAACGCGGTGCGCTACGGCACCATCCGTGAAAACGTGCTGGCGCTGAAAGTGGTGCGCGGCGATGGCGAGATCATCACGACCGGCACGCGGGCGAAGAAATCCGCCGCCGGCTATGACCTGACGCATCTCTTTATCGGCGCTGAGGGCACGCTCGGCATCATCTCCGAGCTCACCATCAAATTGCGCGGCATTCCCGAGACCATCGCGGCCGCCGCCTGTTCGTTCGAGACTGTGCGCGGCGCCTGCCAGGCGACCATCCTGGCGATTCAGACCGGCATTCCGCTGGCGCGGATCGAACTGCTCAACGCCGAGCAGGTGCGCGCCTGCAACGCCTATTCCAAGCTCACCCTGCCGGAGACGCCGCTGTTGCTGCTGGAATTCCATGGCAGCGACGTCGAGGTGGCCGAGCAATCGAAGAATTTTGGCGAGATCGCCAAGGAATGCGGCGGTGGCGATTTCACCTGGACCACCAAGCCGGAGGACCGCACCAAGCTGTGGCAGGCCCGGCATGACGCATACTGGTCCGTCAAGGCGCTGCGCCCCGGCGCCGGCGTGGTGGCAACCGACGTCTGCGTACCGATTTCGCGGCTCGCCGATTGCGTCACCGAGACCGAGGACGATCTGAAGCGGCTCGGTCTGTTGTCGCCGATCGTCGGCCATGTCGGCGACGGCAATTTCCACTGCTCGCTGGTATGCGACGTCGACAACAAGGAAGAAATGGCACGCGGCGAGGACTTCATGCATCGCCTGGTCGAGCGGGCGCAGGCGATGGGCGGCACCTGCACCGGCGAACACGGCATCGGGCAGGGCAAACAGAAATACCTCAAGGCCGAACTCGGCCCCGAGGCGATCGACGCCATGCGCGCGCTGAAGCAGGCGCTCGATCCGCAGAACATTTTCAATCCCGGCAAGATCGTGCCGGTGGGGTAGGGAGGCTCGTTGACGGGGAGCTGATGTCAGCGGCGACGCACCTTCATTGAAAGGATGTTCTTTCCGCTTCCTTGACAACCCAGTCAACAAACAGTGCGACACGCCTGTCATTGGCCAGGGCGGCAGGCCAGCGGATGATGTGCGCCTTGCTGGACGTCATATCCCAGTTTGACGACACGACGCGGCAAAGCCGCTTTTCCGCGAGTGCATCATGAACAAGCAAAGACCTGGCTAGAACGACGCCGCTGCCCTGCAAGGCGGCAGCGATTGCCGTGCCTAGATTATCGAAGCGAAGCCCGGCCTGAACGGGAGCCGTGACGCCCAGCCGTTCGAACCACACCGGCCACGACCATTCCGCGCCATCGTTCCGGCCAGCGAGGCCCTTGTGCAGTACTGGCAAAGTGCCGAGCACGTGCGGCTCCCGCAATGGCCGACCACGCGGCAGCAGAGACGGGATCGCAACCGGAAAAACCATCTCGTCGAACAGCGGGCGCTGGGTCGATGTGGCGCGCGCGCCAACTTTGGGAAGCCATCGAATCTGCACGTCGAGATCGAGGGCGCGCGCTTGAATATCGCTTTCGATGATGCAGAGTTCGATCGCAATATCGGGATATGCGGACGCAAACGCCGTCAGACGCCGCGCCAGCCAGTAGTTCGCAAGGGCGGAGCCTAGTCCTATCTTGAGTGTCAGCGGCCGCACCGACGCACGCGAGCGGGCGCGTAGCTCTGCCATCTCGTCAAGTATCCGCCCGAGTCCCTCGGCCAAGGTAACGCCAGCTGCGGTCGGCAACAGACCGCCCCCTGTACGATCAAACAGCCGCGCGCCCACAAAGCCCTCAAGTTTCTTCAGTCGATGGCTGATCGCACTCTGTGTGAGCCCCAACTCACCGGCCGCGAGCGTCATGCTGCGATGGCGCAGCGCCGCGTCGAACGCAATCAGGCCATCAAAAGGGGGAAGAGCACGCATGCCAGCACTATGAACGATATTCATGGCGATGTGAACAATTGGCGTTGGCAAAAAGCGGCAATCCAGGACACGAGTAGCCGTCACGCAGGTCAGAGCTCGCACGATGACACAGCCAACAAATATGTCCGACAACGGCTCCGGTCGGCCTGCACAATCCATGATGCCGGCCCTGCTCTTAAGTATGGCGGCTTTCCTCACCAACTTTGATGTGACGGCGGTGGTCATCGCGTTGCCGACTGTCGCGCGCGAACTCAGGTTCGACGTTGCTGGATATGCTTGGGTCATGGATGCCTACAGTTTGGCTTTCACAGCCTGCTTGTTGTTTGCGGGGGCGCTGGCGGATCGGTATGGGCGACGATGGGCGATGCTTGTCGGCAACGGCATTTTCGCTCTCGCGTCCTTGGCGTGCGGGATGGCGTGGGATGGACCGACGCTATTGGGCGCTCGCGCATTGCAGGGGATCGGGGCTGCATTCATCGTGACTGGCGGCTTCGCGCTGATCGCCAGTGTCTATGTGCAAGCAAGGGCGCGCACGAACGCATTTGCCTTGGCTGGTGTCATGTCCGGAGTCGCCATGGCGTTTGGTCCGACGATTGGCGGACTTGTCTCAGCGTGGATCGGCTGGCGCTGGATTTTCCTCATCAACTTGCCAGCCTGCGCCTTGGTCGCCTGGGGTGTACCGCGGCTGGTCGCGGAAGCGCGCGAGGCGGTGCCCCGGCCGCTCGACATCCTGGGCGTCGTATTGTTCACCTGCGCGCTTACTGCGCTCGTCGAGGCGCTGTTGCATGGCCGCACGTCGACGTCACATATGGTGGCGGGTCTCGCAATAAGTGCGGTGTTTCTAGCTGCATTCGGCATACAGCAGAGAAGCCGCGACAACCCGATCCTCGATCCCGGCATTTTCGTTCAACCGGCCATGATCGGAATTGCGATCCTTTTGTGCGCCGTGTCGATCGGCTACTGGGCAATCCTCGTCTACCTGCCACTCTTCTTTGCTGCTGCTTTTAACTGGTCCTCGGAAGTGGCCGGTATCGCGCTGCTGGCGGCCACGCTGCCGATGCTGTTCTTGCCGCCATTGGGAGGCCGGCTTGTCAATCATCTGGGATGGCGGCTTCACTTCGCCTTGGCGCTCGCGTTTTTAGCAGCGGGCAATGCCACCATTGCGACCGCGCTGATCCCGGATGGTTCAGCGCCGCTAATTCCGACCTTCTGCGGGATTGTCGCTATTGGGGTCGGCGTCGCCTTGGCTCATCCGCAACTGTCCGGCGCGGCCGTGTCGCTTGTGCCGCCGGATCTTGCTGGCCTGGCATCTGCCGTGACAGTCGTCATGCGCCAAGCCGGCTTCGCGGTGGGCATCGCAGTTCTCGGCGCGGTGCTTCATATCCAGGAATCGGCGATCAGCTACGTCTGGCTGTTCTCGGCAGCGGCAATGGCATCAGCGGCAGGACTGATCGCGGCGCTCGTCTTGCTGCCCGCACCAGCGGCCGCGTCAAAAAAGTAGCAGTGCGCCTGCGGTCCGCCACCTTCGCGTTGAAACCGCAGGTGGCGGTCGAAGTCCTGCAATGACGCTCTTCGCTCACAGGTTGTACATTGTGGCGGCCGTCTCAGTTTGGTTCCAAACATAGCCTCGTTTCAACACGGCGCAGCCTGACTTAAACATCGTCGCGCCCGAACTGCCCTCTTCAGCTTGTTCCCGCAACATGTGTTGCGTGTGCGTGCGTGATGAGGTGCGTTGATGCGTTTTGTTTCCTGGGGGATTGTTGCCGCTTGCGGCTTGTTACTGGCAGGTCCGGCGGCGAAGGCTGCCGAAATCCGTGTTCCGGACCTGCCTTCGCCCTCCTATAACTGGACCGGGTTTTATGCCGGCATCTATGGCGGTGGCGGATATGCGGCGTGGGCGGCCGATTACTGCCGAAACGGTGCTTGCCGTCATGCGGAGGGGCAGGCGAGCGGCTTCGCCGTCGGCGTGTACGGCGGCTACAATTATCAATTCGCCAACCGGTTCGTGATCGGCGGCGAGTTCGAGTGGGGCAAGTCCTCCTCGTCACGGGACGAACTGATCTTTGGCGACAGCGTCTTGCTGTCGAGCTTCGGCGCGTTCGGTGGGGCTCGCCTGCGCGCCGGCTACGCGTTCGACCGCCTGCTGGCGTACGGCGCCGTCGGTGTCGGCGTGGCCAGCATCGGCAATGGCTATCGCTATACGGTGCAGAAGGGTTGCGACACCGTGCAGGAAATGATCTGGGACGAACAGGTCAAGGCCGGGCTGATCGCGGGCGCCGGCATCGAGTATGCCTTTACCAAGCATTTCGTCGGGCGCGGCGAATATCTCTACGCCGATTATGGCAGCGTGACGCTGTCCAGCCGGGACCGCACGCGAACTGAATTCCGCAACGAGATGCACCTCGTGCGCGTCGGCGCCAGTTATCGGTTCTGATACTCCGCTCAAGGAGATCCGGCGGCGATCGGCGGCCGGATCATCCTTCTCAAATGCATTATGGTCGGTGCGGCGCGGTGATCGCCTTGCGGATCGCGGCGAGTGGCGCGGTGTCGTCGAATTCAATATCTTCGCCAATCCGCTTCAATCCGAGATCGCGCCAGAGCGCAGCAAGGTCCGGTGTCACCGGCTTCGGCCCCATCTCGTTGTGCAGCCGCGTTAGCACGTCGACGCCGACGGCCTTGTCGGCTGTTGCAAGAATGCGCTCGATCGGCCAGCTCTGCTCGTGATTGCCGCCGGCGGCGAGCACGCCGCGCATGGCGTCCTGCAGACCGAGGCGATTACCCGTCGCTTTGCGGATTTCGATATCGGCGAGCAGGCAGAACATCGCGCCGCCCCAATATTTCCGTCCCCAGGTAGGAGTGTTGTCGAGGCCCTCATCGCCGGCCTGCGGCAGGCCCTTCGGCATGTCGCGCATCATCGCCTGCCAGATTTCCTGCGCGGAGAGGTCGCCGGCCTGCACCCGCGCGACCGGCTCGACATAGACGGCGAGACCCTCCGACAGCCACGCGTAGCGGGCGGGAATGTCGGGCAGGGCGGTATGCACCATCTCGTGCACCATCACCCAGTCGCGCCGCAGCACGTCCTCGGTGGAATCGCGGCCGAGCGGAATGCGAATGGCGGCGCCGCGATAGCCCCAGGTCGTGCCGCCGCGAATGCGCCCGCCATCGACGGGCACGAGCAGCAGCCGCAGCGAGTTGACGGGAAAACCCCCGTAATAGGTCGAGACGGCCCGGGCCGACATCCTGATCCAGTCGAGCAATTTTTCCCTCGGTAGCGCCATGTCGCCCGGCGCGAACGCGACATGGATGGTGCCGCCGCCTATCTCGAGGTCGGTCCGGGGCAGCCGCTCGAACGCGTCGTAGGGCATGCGGTCGCCGCGCATATATTCCGATTGCGCGGCGGCGCGGAACGAAACCGTGCCTGCCAGCATCGCGGCGATGACAGCGGCGGCAACGCTCCAGCGAAGAGCGCCGTCGGCCTTCATCGCAGCACGGCTTGGGCCCCGGCCGAATGGTGCTCGCCGGGCCCTTGCGCCATGAACGCGGCGGCCTGTTCGTGGAGGTCGTCAAGGATGGCGGCGAGCAAGGCTTCGCCCTTGGCCGCAGTCGCCCGCGTCGGATCGCCATAGCAGCCGGAGCGGCTGTAGTTCGGCGAATTCGGATCAGACGGGGTCAATGCGCCCGGCGTCTCCTGGATCAAAGCGGGGCTGGCTTCGGCGCGCGCCATGTCAACGAGATGCGGCGCCATCGCCAGCATCAGCGAGGTCTCCAACTCGTCCGCATGGCTGCCATGGCCTTGCTCGGCCAATTGCCTCGCCACGCGCGGATAGCGCGGACCCTCATGGATCCATAAATGCCTGATCCGTTCGCCGTCGAGGCGCCCGAGGGCGCGATCGACAGGGGCCAGGGTGCTGATCCCGGTATTGAGCACGAGCAGCTTTGGGCAGCCGCTGCCAAGAATCTGGCCTGCAATTTCGCGCACAAAGGCCTCGAAGGTTGAAATCGACAGGCTGCTGCTGCCGGCATAGTCGGTGAAGGCGGGATAATGACCATAGGTCAGCGTCGGCCAGACCAGCGCGTCGATTTTTTCCGCCATCCTGGCTGCGAGCCATTCGGCCTGAATGCGATCGGTATTGAGGGGGAGGTGGAAGCCGTGCTGCTTGGCGGCAGCGCCAATCGGCAATATCGCCACCGCGCCATCACCGATGCGCCGCGCGACATCGTCCCAATGCATGCGCTCGATGAAATGGCGATCGGTGTCACTTCCCATTCGCCGAGCGCTCCTCTTCATGAACCGACGGAAACATCCGTCAAAAGTCCCGCCGTGATCCAGCCGTGCAGATAGCCCGCGCCGCGGCCCGCCGCGCTGTCGGGATCGTCATAGGTCGCGAGCATTTCGCAGAGCACGCCGAATGGAATACCGTTCTTGGCCTCATCCCACATCATCGCCTCTTCCGCCGAAAGCTCGCGGAACATCGGCGTGACGTCCTGGCGCCAGATCAGGAGATGCGCAGGTCGCTCCAGTCCGACCGCGTCGGGCGGCGTTTCCTCGTTCTTGAGCGCGAGCCAGATCGCAGATGCGTTGGTCGCGAGGTCTAGCCTGGATGCACTGGGATGCGGCTGGAATCTGAGGCCCGACCATGCTTCGGGCGCAAAGCCCGCCATGTCGCTCAGCTCGACGACCCTGCCTTCCGCGGCGTCGAAGGCGTCGTTGAGCGCCTTTTCGAGCGCGGCGAGATCGGACAATTCGGGATGCTCGGCGTAGGGCGCGGTCGATTTCAAAAACGCCGGCAGGCCTTGCGAGAACCAGCGCAGGTTCGGGTGCTCGGACGGGCGCGCCTTGACGTAAGCGTGCCCCATCTCGTCGAACATTTCGTCGCCGAGATAAAGATGCAGCAACTCGTGGTCATTGCGCATGGCCTCGACCAGCCGCGAACCATAGGCATAGCGATAGACCCCGAACAGCGCCTCGCGTTTCTCCCGCGGGCTGTCGAGGATATCTGCCAGCACCGCATCGTCGCCATCGAGGATGCCGCGCTGGAATTCGGCCTGCTGTCGGGCGAAATCGCTCATACCGCGCGGCTGCCTGCCGGCAATATCTGCTCGGCCATTTTGCGGGTCCTGACAACCTCGCGCACAAGTTCGTCGAGCGGCGGAATGTTGTCGTCGCGCTCGATCATGGTCGAGACCCGGCCGAAGCGTTTCAGCGCCGCGGCATAGAGATCCCAGACGTCCTCGCACACCGGATGGTCGTGGGTGTCGATGATATGGGTGCCCATATGGCTGTGGCCGGCCATGTGAAACTGCACCACCCGATCCGCCGGAATGCCGTTGAGGAAGGTCATGGGATCATAGCCGTGGTTGAAGGCGCTGACATAGACGTTGTTGACGTCGAACAGCAGCCAGCATCCGGAGCGGCGCGACAATTCGGACAAAAATTCCCATTCCGTCATTTCGGAATTGTTGAACTGCACGTAGGTCGAGACGTTTTCGAGCACGATGGCGCGGCCAAGAAAATCCTGCACCAGTTGCACGCGGCTGACGACGTGATCGAGCGCTTCCTTGGTGTAGGGAATCGGCAGGAGATCATGCAGGTTCTTGCCGTGCACGCCGGTCCAGCACAGATGGTCCGACACCCATTTCGGTTCGACGCGCTTGGCGAGATCCTTCAAGCCTTGCAGATATTCGAAATTCGGCGGTGCGGTGGAGGCGATCGACATCGACACGCCGTGCATCACCACAGGATAGCGTTCGCAGATCCGGTCCAGCGTGCGCAGCGGCTGGCCGCCGGGCAGCATGTAGTTTTCGCTGATGACCTCGAACCAGTCGATCGGCGGATTACCGCTGAGAATTTCGTCGTAATGCTGGTGGCGCAGGCCGAGGCCGAAGCCGAGGAAGGGCGGCTTGGCCGATGTCGCCGGACCGTCTGCAAGCGCGGCCGCAGGAGTATCTGGCAATCTGCTTGCGACGTTCATCTCGTCTCCGCTCGAACCGGCAGCCAAACGGGGCGGCGTGTCTTTCAACCTAGCATGGATGCGAGGCCCGGCCTACACCGGGCCTCGACGGGGATCATGACCTAGGACGGCATGAACTTACCCTTGGCGGCGTCGCACTTTTCCTTGGTCATGGCCGAGAAGCCCTGACCCTTGCAGGCGTTCTGGCCCTTGCAGGCGTTTGCGCTGCCCTTGCAGGCGCTCTGGCCCTTGCAGGCATTGGCGCCGACGCACTTGCCCTCGCCGGCAGCGTAGGTCACGGTCGACACGGTGGTGCCGGCCAGGAACAGGGTGGCAGCGGCTGCGGCCAGTACGGCGCCGGACTTGGGAGTCATCTTCATTGTATCCTCCATAGGAAATGTGAGGGTGCACCGCCCGCAAGCAGCGATAGCTCCAGCCGACAAACGGCACCCGGAGAGAGCTACGCAGCGGGTTTGAATTTTGTTACACCCGGGGCCGATTGTATTTTAGCCGCGGGGCCGAAACAATGAGGGCCCGGCAGTGCCGAGCCCTCCTGGTATCTGGTCCGTTCGATCAACCCTTGACGAACTTGGCGCCCTGGGCGGCGCAAGCCTTCTCGGAGGTCATCGAGAAACCGGTGCCCTTGCAGGCGTTCTGGCCCTTGCAGGCGTTGGCCGAGCCCTTGCAGGCGCTCTGGCCCTTGCAGGCATTGCCGGCCATGCACTTGCCCTGGGCCGCGTTCGCAGGCGTCGACACCGTCGACACCACCGAGCCGGCGAGGAACAGCGTGGCGGCGGCAGCGGCGAGCGTCGCACCGGATTTGGAATTCAACTTCATGACGATCTCCTCGATCATTGTTTGAAGACAACACGCCGCAAGCATCCGCTGATCGCCCGATCACGGACCCTCACAACGCAAGCGATGTGACGGATGGCAATCGGGTCGCGGGTTGCTTGCTGGAAACCGTCAAGCGTCCGTGACCGAGTGCGCATCCGAAAACCAGCTACGGGGCATCGGGCGATTTGGTTACAGAGTTTCAAAAGAAAATTTTCTTTTTTTGCGGTTGGACATTCCGTGGATCTCTAACCCCGAGCAGCCTGAGAGTATTTCGTTTGCGCGCTGCGCTGTCTGCGAGCGCGCCGCGCAGAAAGCGCCGCGCTTCAACAGATTAGGCGTGATGCGCGAGATTAGGCGTGACGCGCGCTGAATTGCATTGCACAATGGAATTCGGTCGGCCTATCCGCGCGCCGGCTTCAGCTTCGCCATCTGCGCGACCGTTGCGCGCAACTCCTCGGCATTGAAGGACGGAAACGAGCAGATCCGGTTGCTGCAGGCGAAGGCCGCGGGTTCGCCGAGATCGGGATACTCTACGTCCGGGTTGGGCAGCTTACCCTCGCGCGGATCAAGCCATTCCAGGCGCTTGTAGCGGGCCGGCAGCGCGCGGGCCAGGGCATGCAGGCTTTTCGCGCGGGCGTCGTCCTTGTGTCCGACGATCGTCATGTGGGTCGGCTCCACCGCGAGTTCTTCGTCGGCGAGCAGAACGCCGGGCAGGGGACGCATCATCCCGGCCGAGGCGCTGGCAAGATAACGCATCGCATGCGCGGCCTGCTCGCGATAGGCATCAACGCCGAAGTAGCGGTTGAGCAGGTTCATGAACCTTGCGACCTGCACCTGGTCTTCGATCAGCTTCGCAGGCTTCGCAAGCACGCCGGTCTTGCCTTCCGCGGTCTTCGAGGTCACGAAGCCGCCGGCCTCGTCCCGGAAGGTTGCGACGAAATCGCCGGCCTTCGCGGCTGATGTGAGCCAGTCGCGATTTCCCGTGGCAGCATAGAGATCGAGGAAGGCCTGGCCCATCGCCAGCGTGTCGCCGATGAACGGCCCGCCGCGATCCTTTTCGCCATGGCGGAAGCCGCCTTCCGGCAGTGCACGGTTTTCGATCACCCATTTCGCCGCGCGCTCGGCGATCGCCAGCGCCTTGGCGTCGTTGGTGACGTTGTAATAAGCCGAAAGCCCCGAGATCGCCCAGCCGTTTTCGCGTGCGTACAGGTTCTTGTCGATGCGCGGCATGCCGAGCTTGCGGCGCTCGCGGTCCGACAGCGCGTAGTATTTATGACCGTCGGTATCGTGATCGAGATCGGCGTCCTGGCTGACATAGAACGCACCCTCGGGGCTCGTCAGAAATTGCGCGAGATAGCGTTCGATATTGCGTGCGGCGGCAAGGTATTTCGGATCCTTCCACAGCGCGTAGGCCTGGCTGTATTGCCTGAGATACTGCGCCTGGAACGACATGATCTTTTCGAAATGCACGCGGGTCCAGGAGCCGCCTTCGGAATACTGGTATACGCCGCCCCAGACCGGATCGATCAGCGCAATGGCGGCATCCAGCGTCTGCCGGGCACGCTTGGCCGCAATGGTGTCGCCGGCCTCGGCGCGGGTGATCGCCAGATCCATGCTGTCGGCGTCGATGTATTTCTGGTTCTCGCCCCAGCCGCCGAGCTTTTCCTCGTAGGACTCGTCGACATTCTTTGTCAGCGCGGCGCGCTGCTCCTTGTCGAGGAAGGCGGAGCTGGATGGCTTCACCTCAAAGGCTTCGCCGACCGACGGCCCCGGCGTGGGATCATCGATGATCGCCTTGAGCAGCGCCTGCATTCGTTCCGGCTCGATGTATCCCCTGATCTTGGCGATCTCGGTGCCATCAGGGCCGAACACAATGGTCGCCGGCCAGCCCCAGTCGCCATAGCGGCTCGACAGGTCTGGATTGGCGTCCTGGTCGACCCGCACCGGCAGATACTTTTCCGCCAACAATTCCCTAACCTTGGGATCGGCGTAGGTCGTCTTCTCCATCACGTGGCACCAGTGGCACCACACCGCCTCGAGATCGAGGATGACGAAACGCTGTTCGGCCTGCGCGCGGGCGAACAGATCGTCGTTCCATTCGCTCCATTTCGGCCCGTCCGCGGCGAGCGACGGAGAGGCGGCGAGGACGAAGGCGACAATGCGGACGAATTTCATGATGGCTCCCGGAAGGGCTGGCGTTTTTTTTCGAGCTACGCAGGCGGCAGGATCCGGGCTCAGCCTTTCGCCGATGTCACGGCATTGTGAGCGCCTTCGACGGGTCGCGGTGACCGCTGGCATTCACCAGCAGCCGGTCCAGCGAGGCGGCGCCGGGACCTGCAATGGCGAGCCACATGAAGGCGGCGAAGTAGGTCGCCTCCTCGAAGCCGAGCAGCGTCTCCAGTGAATCGACATCGCCCCATTTTGCCGACCTGATGGCGACGACCATGACCACCGCCAGCATTGCGGCCGGAATGCGTGTGAACAGGCCGACGATCAGCATCGCGCCGCCGAAAAATTCGACGCCAGCCACGAAGGGGGTGAGTATCCCAGGAAACGGTATGCCCCAGCCGATAAAGTTTTCGGTCACCTGCGTCAGGTTGTTGAGCTTGCCCCAGCCGGCCAGCATGAAGGTGTAACCGACGATCAGCCGCATGATCAGCGGTCCGGCCCAGGAAAAATGCGACGCGATCTGAGCGGGCAACAGGATAAGAAGATTGATGATAAAATTCATGCGACCTCCCCTCTAGGTATTTGTCGTGACGGGGCCGCCGGCCTGCAGTCTCCGTCAATCCGGCGCGCTCGAAAGTGCCGCGCGAAATCCGGCTCCGACAGCAATTTCGCAGGCGACCGCCCGCTTGTTACGGAGCCTCAGCCGAAATTTTGCAGGGCCGGGAAAGTCTCGAGCAGCCAGATGCTGATGCTGGAGACGGCGCCGGTCAGGAAGCCGATGCCGGTGATGACCATCAGGACGCCCATGGCCTGCTCGACCTTGCCGAGATGCCGCTTCATCCGCGCAAACAGCGAGGAGAACTGTTCGATCATGAAGGCCGCCAGCAGGAACGGGATTCCAAGCCCGGCGGAATAGACCGCCAGCAGGCCCGCGCCCTTGGCGACGGTGGCCTCGGCCGCTGCTATCGACAGGATCGCCGCCAGAATGGGGCCGATGCAGGGCGTCCAGCCGAACGCAAAGGCGAGCCCCATGGCATAGGCGCCCCACAGCCCGACCGGCTTCGGCATCTGCATCCGGCCCTCGCGCATCAGCAGCCCGATCCGGGTCAGGCCGAGGAAATGCAGGCCCATGATGATGATCACGATGCCGGCCAGGATCGAAAGCTCTGCCGACCAGGCGCGGATCAGGCTGCCGATCAGCGAGGCGCTGGCGCCGAGCGCCACGAAGACGGTGGAAAAGCCAAGCACGAACATCAGCGCCGAAGCCATCACCGCGCGCTTGGAGGCCTGCGTCGGTCCGTCATTGGCGACATGCTCGATGGTCGCGCCGGTGAGATAGATCAGATAGGGCGGCACCAGCGGCAGAACGCAAGGAGACAGGAAGCTGACGAGACCGGCAATCAGGGCCGCCGGGATGGAAACATCGTGCATTGCATGACCTTCGAGAATTGCCACAAGGCATAGCGCCGTCCTGACATGTACGGAACAGCCAATCGCGAAGTTTCGTCGTCATTACGGCTCAACTGCGGTCACAGAGCCGTGTCCGGGGCGCCGAAATGGCCTCGCGGCTGAAACAGGCGCTGGTATGGTCTCGTAAGGCCGGTAACGGCCCGCGAACAGGACCCCCACATGCGCCTCGGCATCCGCACCGCCATTTCCGCCCTCGTGCTGACGTCCATCGTCGTCAGCGCCGTCGGCGTGCATTTGTTGTGGTGGCGCACGGCTCACCAGGTCAGCCAGACGCTCGCCAACACCATCAACGACCAGATCGTTTCGGCAGTGGGCGACGAATTGCAGTCGGTCACGACGGAGGCGCGTTCTTCCATGATGGCGGTGCGGACGCTGCTGGCCGAAAAAGTGTTCGACCCGCGCGATGCCCGGAAACGCGAAGTCGTATTCCGGTCGCAATTGCTGTCGCAGCCGACCATCTCCTGGGTGGCGTTCGGATGGCCGGACGGCTCGTTCTTTGCCGGGCACAAGCTCGGCAACAACGTCATCGAGATGCTCGAGATCTCGCCCGACCGCAACATGCGCATCAACCGCTACGAATTCGTCGGCGACGAGCTCAAGCTCAAGGCAAGCTGGTTCGAAGACACCGACTATTCCCTGACGGAGCAGCAATGGTTTCGGGTCGTCAGGGAGACCAATGACGAACACTGGTCGACGCTGACGACGCATCCGCGCGGAGACCGGCTGGCGGCGGCTTTCTCGGCGCCGGTCGAGATCGACAAGAAGCCGGCAGGTGTCGTCGCCATCATCATCGAACTGACCCGCGTCTCGAATTTCCTGTCGCAGCTCACGGTCGGCAAATCGGCGGGCGCCTTCATTCTCGAGCGGGACGGCAAGGTGGTGGCCTCGCCCGATCCCGATGCCAGCGAACTGGTGGCGCTGAAGACCGATCATCCGCTGTTTCCGGTCGCGGTCGAGGCAATCCGAAACGCCGGCAGCG
This sequence comes from Bradyrhizobium sp. WYCCWR15520, assembly GCF_056174665.1. Taxonomy (NCBI): domain Bacteria; kingdom Pseudomonadati; phylum Pseudomonadota; class Alphaproteobacteria; order Hyphomicrobiales; family Nitrobacteraceae; genus Bradyrhizobium; species Bradyrhizobium sp. WYCCWR15520. The sequence continues at coordinate 43,188 of NZ_JBWBWM010000006.1, read as the reverse complement.
CCTACGAACCCGGCGAAGGGCAGCCGTTCAATACGACGGTGACGCGGGACGGCAAGGCCTATCAGGCGGTGATCACGCCAATTTCGTTTCCAGGCTGGTCGCTGGTGACCGTGGTGCCGGAATCGGAATTTCTCGGACCGGTCCAGATGACGATCCGGAACTTGCTGATCGGCCTTGCGGTGCTGATCGTCTTTGCCGGGCTATTGTCGGCCTGGCTCGCCCAGCGGCTGATCGCAGCGCCCCTGATCAAGGTGGTCAACGAGATCAGGCATGTCGAGCGCTTCGATCTCGACAAGGTGCAACGGCATCCGTCGCGATTGACCGAGATCGGCAATCTTTCGGGCGCGATCGGCGACATGGCGCAGGGACTGGCGGCGTTTCGCAAATACATTCCCGCCGACCTCGTCAAGCGCCTGATCAGCGACGGCAACGGCGCGCGGCTAGGCGGCGCGGTGCGGCCGATGAGCGTGATGTTCATCGATCTCGCCGGCTTCACCGGCATGTCGGAGCGGCTCGGCGACCGCATCATTCCACTGCTGTCGCGCTATTTCGACTGCGTTTCGGCGCAGATTCAAAATCAGAACGGCACCATCGACAAATTCATCGGCGATGCCGTGATGGCGTTCTGGGGCGCGCCATCGCCCAATCCCGATCACGCCGTCGATTGCTGCCGCGCCGCGCTGGCGTGCCGGCGCGCGGTGGAGGAGGCCGGTCTCGTCGATGACCACGGCCAGAGCGTCAGGATCCGCATCGGCATCAACTCCGGCGACATGCTGGTCGGCAATATCGGGTCGGAAGTGCGGCTGAACTACACCGTGATCGGCGATGCCGTGAATATCGCCAGCCGCCTGGAAAGCACCAACAAGACGTACGGCTCCACGATCATCATCGGCCCCGAAACGCGAAGGCTCGCGGGGAAGAGCATCGTGGTCCGCGAGCTCGACCGGCTGGCGGTCTATGGCCGCGCGGGTGGACTGCAGATCTATGAATTGCTTGGTATGGCCGGTGAGTTCGATGGCAAGCTCGATTGGGTAACTTCCTATGAGGCCGGCCTCGCTGCCTGGCGCGCGGGCGACTTCATGGCCGCGATCGATGGCTTCGAGAAGGCGCTGGAGGTCCGCAAGGACGATGCCGCCTCATCCCTGATGATTGAACGGTGCCGCCAGCAGGTTGAAAATCCCACCGGCGAGGATTGGGACGGCACGACGGTCGCGCGGAGCAAGTAGGCAGCGGGGCCACCACCTTGCACGCGGCGCAGGGCTTGGCCATAGATGCACTTGCCGTGACTGCATGCCGCAGCGATCGACAAGGAAGTTGCCAATGTTGAAAGTCCTGCTGACCCATACGCCGCAGGCGCGCGCGCAGTATTACGGCGAGCGCAGCCTCAGGGGGCTTCAGGCCATCGCGCAGGTGAAACTGCACGAAGCAAACGACGCGCTCGACGCCGCCGGTCTGATCGCGGCGGCTGATGACGTCGATATCATCGTCGCCGACCGGCTCACCGCGGGTCCCGGCGAGATATTTCCTAAACTTCCGAAACTGCGAGCGTTCGTTCGCTGCGCTGTCGATATCCGCAATATCGATGTCGACGCCGCATCCGCCGCCGGTGTCCTCGTCACGCGGGCCGGACCCGGCTTCGTCCAGTCGGTCGCCGAGCTCGCGCTCGGCTTCATGGTCGATCTGTCGCGCGGCGTATCGCGCGCCACCGCCGACTATCATGCCGCCTGCAAACCCGAAATCATCATGGGCCGGCAACTGGCCGGCAGCCGGCTCGGCATCATCGGCTACGGCAGCATCGGCCGTTACCTCGCCGACATCGCCAAGGTGCTGGGCATGGAGATCATGGTCGCCGATCCTTATGCCGCCGTCGGCGACGCCGCCATCCGGCATGTGCCGCTCGACGATCTCTTGGCGCGCGCCGACTACGTCGTCTGCCTCGCTGTCGCCAACGAGCAAACCGAAAACCTGATCGGGCAGGCGGCGCTGGCGCGCATGCAGCCGCATGCCTTCTTCATCAACCTGTCGCGGGGCAATCTCGTCGACGAGGCGGCGTTGGCGGCGGCATTGCGCGACAACCGCATCGCCGGCGCCGCGATGGATGTCGGCCGCGCGCTGGACCAGATGCCGTCGCCGGAGCTCGCCAAACTGCCGAACGTCATCGCCACGCCACACATCGGCGGCCTGACGCCGCCGGCGATCGAGAGCCAGGCGCTGGAGACGGTGAAGCAGGTCGAGGCGATTGTTGCGGGAGAGGTGCCGGCCGGCGCGGTGAATGCAGAGCGGTGGAGGCGGACGGCAGCTAGCGAAAGTGCGTGAGGAATTCCGTCAATCGAGTTTGCTTCGCGATCGAGATTTCACCAGCGGCTTACCGTAGCCCGTGCGCCGAATCCGAAGCAAGTACGGTACTATTATTGCAACCTCCTGCTTAAAGCAAAATAATCCCTGCCCCAGTTGCCTGACAATTTTTTGGAAGCATAGTGATCTGGCTCACACGCGCGCCTTAGGAGTGCCGCCTAGATTGCATTTCGCCTGATAGAGCATGAACATGGCTGCGAAACGCAAGAACGCCGACTTGTGGCGCTCCGGCATTGTCGCCTGCACGATCGACGGCGATGTCTCGTCCTTGAACTTATCAATGAGGCGATCCACTCACTCAATGAGCCTTTTGCCCTTACCAGCCGTCACATTGATGCAGATCAAATGCAAGGCAACTTACAGGCTATTCAACAGCTGAACGCCGACGACGAGACCGTGGCCGGGGTAGGTTAGACAAGGTCAACTATAGTCAGAGCGAAGAGGAGGTGGTCATGACGGGCAATACGGGAAACACAGGCAACACGGGTAACACGGGTAACACGGGCAATACCGGCAATACCGGCAACGCCGGCATGAACGGCGACTCAGGCGGTGGCTGGACTTTGCCCGACCGGGCGGACTTTCCGTTTGCCACGGAGACCCCGAGTACCACGCCGCTCGGGAAACTTTTGCGTCAGGTTTACATTCAGGATGCAACAACCAGTGGCGCGCCTAAGAAGGTTCGGTTTGCCACCGCCGCAACAACGGGCGGCTTCGACGTTAGCTTCGATGATCGCAACTGGGCAGGGCGCTGGTTCGCGTGGCGCGTTCTGAAGCAATTCGCATCCACCAATTGGGCCACACAGGCCCTAAACGACCAGCTCGCTCAAATCCTGCTCAACCTCAACAACGCTGCCGCCGTTGGCAAGACCTTTCAGCAGGTGGAATACGAAAGGCTGTTCAACATGGCGCGGGACGAACGAGCGTCGGCCTTGGGCGAGATCCTGACCCAGGATGTCGAATTCATCACGGCCTTCATGGAGGCGCTCGCCATGAAGCCAGGATCCCACTTCCGCACCTTCCGCGTCCTGCACATTGCCAGTTTGATTGGTTCATTTGCGGCCCTGCACTTCAAGGACGTCTTTGATCGGCCGCGGCCCTCCTGGGAGATTCCGGGCTTGATGCCGCCGGTGACAGTTCCGGGGCATTCGTCGTTTCCCAGCGGACACGCGACGCAGGCTTACCTGATGGCCAAATGCATGCAGCTGGTCTTCTCAATTTCTCCCAATGTGCCGGCGGCTCACCTGACAACGCTCAACGATACGCTGTCCGCGCTGGCCCAGCGTGTGGCGCGCAATCGCGAGATTGCCGGGCTTCATTATCCAAGCGACTCGCAGGCCGGGAGCGCTCTGGCGGACGCGGTTTACAACAAACTGTCGGAACTAAATGCGGGCGGCGACCCCAGCAAACCCGGCGACTACAAGATCGGAAAGTTCGGCAGAGCCGTCGTCAGGGCGGCCATGGACGATTGGAAGCTGAATTGATCGGGGAGGGACCCATGAAGTTGCCGCCATTTGTGATCGATGCACTGGCAGAACTGCGCAAGAGGACGAAATTTCTGCCGCTACCGGGGCCAACATTCGATCCATTGAAGGCCTCCGCCGAGGAGCTACGGTATTTCGGGCTTCCCGTTCCTGATGACTATCCGCCCGGATCGCCCGGCAACATCGCCCGGTCGAACTTTCTTACCGGGCCCGAACCGGGCAAGCCGGTGCAATTCATCCCGGCTGTGAGTGATGATGCCTATCCTTATTCGCAGTATCTCGCGACGATCAGCTTGGCTGTGCCGGGCCATCCATGGCCCGCGACGGGAAGCAATAACTGGTCTGGCGGCTTCGTTACGCCGAGGGGCGGTGACAACATTACCTTCGTGGAGGGGAGCTGGACCGTGCCTACGGTTGCTGCACCGGCGGTGGGGGCGGACCCTGAGTACTATAGCTCGACCTGGATAGGGCTGGATGGGCAACGATCCTACCGCGATTCGACTCTGCCGCAGATCGGGACGATGCAGGTCTTTACAAGAGCATCCGGAGCCGCAACCTACTTGGTCTGGTATCAGTGGTGGGCGAAGGGCCCGCCCATGCCATGGCATCCTCTGAATTTGCCGGTGGCGGCTGGCCACGAGTTCTACGCCAGCTTGACGGTGCTTGATCCAACGACGGTACGCTTGCACATCAAAAACGTTACCTTGGGCGGGATCCTACAAGTAATCGACGTCTCCGCGCCAACGGGATACCTTGTCTCGGGGGCGACGGCCGAATGGATCATGGAACGGCCCACTCCTTTGCAGGGGGGCGACCCCTGGTACCCCTATCCGCTGCCGGCCTACGGGGATTTTTCCTTCACGGGTTGTCGCGCCGAATCCACGGCACCGGATGGTTCGGGGCCGACGTCGATCGATCTGGAGTTGGCCCGACTGATCCGCATGAACGAGATTACCAAAGCGCCGCCCGGCGTCCGGATCATCTCGGTTGCCAAGAAGACGCTGATGCCCTCGCAACAGCTGGACTTGCGATACACGGGTCCTTGATTACCAATCAGGGTAGCGCGTTGGAGCATGTAGGATCGTTGGACGGTAGGGCCAGAGTGACGGATAGGGGGATAAAGGGCAACGAAACCAAATTAACATTTGATCGCAGTGTTCACCGTCAGTGCCATGCCGCAGCGCCCCTCGTTCGACGGTTGTCGCCGGCGATAGATGTCAATCAGGAAGCCCTGCCGATCGCAAATGCCCAAGCCAGGTCTCCAGGGCAGAGCCCCGGAAGGGGCAGCGCCTCACGTAGGACGATATGCGGAAATTCGGTTCAGTCTGCCGGTAGAGGCGCGCCGCCTGCTTGGCGTCTTCGCTGCGGCCCAAGGCTCCGAGCGTGGCGATGAGCAGGCGCTGATTGAAACGAATTAGATCGTTACGTGCCACCGCGCTGCGCACCCACTCCAATGCCTGCTCATAGTCGCCGTTCACGTAATGAGCCTGACCGAGCAATCCCTCATGCCAGAACGAGCGGGCGTCGAGCGGCGAGAGCCGCACGCCTTGCTCAGCCTGGCGCACTGCCGTCGGGCCGTCATCCAGGAAGCCGGATGTGGCGCTTGCCATGGTCCAGGCCATGGCCGAACTTGGGCAGGCGGCAATGGCACGCTCCAGCACGATCCTTCCCTTCTGAAAGTCGTGGAGCATAAATGACTGGGCGTGGCCGTAGACTGCCAATGCGAACGCATCGTCACCGCCTCGTTCAATGGCTTCCGCGGCATATCTGGCACCGGCGACGGCGTCGCCGTCCGGATCCGGCGATCCAATCTCTCCGATGCGGAATATGTACCAAAGAGCAACGTAGGAATAGGCCAGCGCATAATTAGGATCGTGCGAGATGGCTTGCTCAAGCAGACCCCTGGCTCTGGAGAATGAGTCATAATCCATTCGGTACAACAGCTCGAGCCCCTGCAACACCAGTTCGTAGGCGGTCAGGTTCGTGGGATGTTTGCGCGTCGCTCGCATCAACTCGCGTTCGCGAACCTGTGGCGCGATTTGTTTTGCAACGTTGATGGCAATACGATCCTGAAAGGCAAAGAGTTCACTAGGGTCGCCTTCGTGCAAATCCGAACGAATGACCTCTCCCGATTCGGTATCACTGAGCTCGGTCACAATACGGACCGTCGTCGCCGTTCTCTGTACCCCCCCATAGAGGACGTAACGAACCCCGAGCTGGCGGCCGATCTCACGCACGTCAATATTGCGGCCGCCAAAGCCAAGGCTGGAGCCTCGTGATACGACAAAAAGCTCCTTGAGTCCGGCAAGGCCGCGAATGATGTCGTCAACAACACCATCGGCGAAATACCCCTCGTCGGGGGTAGCCAAATTCATTCGGAACGGCAGAACTGCGATCGAAGGGCGCGGTTCCGAACCCATCAAAGCTTCCCCCACGAGCTTCGCAGGTTGCTTGGGAGGGTGAAGCGAATACACGCGGACGGGACGGCCCATATTGCGAAGATGCAGGTCGCCGAGATCAATTACCCCGACATTGAAATCTGCGCCAAGCTGCTCCGCAACGGCGCCCGAAACGACAATGCCACCCGCCGGCGCATAGTTTTGAAGACGTGCGGCGATATTCACGCCATCGCCATAGACATCATTTTCTTCGACGATAATGTCCGCAGCATTCAGGCCCATACGAAAGCTGATGCGCTCGTCGGCGGGCATTCCCGCTGTTTTTACGGCCACCGCTTCCTGTAGCGAAAGAGCACAGCGCGTTGCATCTCGTGCAGTCTCAAAGGTTGCAAGAAAGCCGTCGCCAGTATTCTTGACGATCCTTCCGTTTTGCGCCGTGATGCCCGGATCGAGGATTTCAGAGCGCAACTGCATGAGCCGGACATGAGTATTTTCCTCGTGCGCCTCCATCAAACGGGTGTAGCCGACCACGTCGGCCGCGAGGATTGCTGCAAGGCGTCGTCGTACTTCCGGCACCGATGGTGTCATATTATTGATACTTCTACAAAGTTCTACTTGTGTTTCCCTAAAATCAAAATGCGAGCAATAGCCGCAAGCTCGAAAAGGATATCCTCATAAACGTCGCAAAGGAAGTCATGTTTGACAACGTCGAGCCGATCGACTGCGAGGCCCGAATTGCGCTTGCATTTTTTTGGACTCGTCGGCACGTCGCCGCCCGCTAGTGCGAGCCGAATAGGTATGCGCATCTTGGACACCCAACACGAAAAATCCCCCATGCGTCTTCCCTTCTTTTACGGCTGGCTGATCGTGGTGGTGACGTTCGTGACCATGGCGATCGGCGTCAATGCGCGGACGGCATTCTCGCTGTTCTTTCCGCCGATCATTGGCGAGTTCGGCTGGGACCGCGGCGTCACTGCAGGCGCGTTTTCGTTCGGCTTCGTGGTCTCCGCCGGCGTCAGTCCGCTGATCGGGCGGATGATGGATCGCGTCGGTCCGCGCGGGGTGATGGAGCTCGGCGTCGCGCTGATGGGCGGCGGGCTGCTGCTGGCGCCGCTGACGACGCAGCCCTGGCATCTCTATCTCACCATCGGCGTAATGGTCGGCGCGGGCAGCGTGTGCCTCGGCTATTCCGGCCAATCGCTGTTTCTGCCGAACTGGTTCATTCGCCGCCGCGGGCTTGCCATGGGGCTCGCCTTTGCCGGCGTAGGCATCGGCTCGGTGACCTTGCTGCCGTGGGTGCAGCACATGATCGAGCAGACCGGCTGGCGCACCGCCTGCACCGCGATGGGCATCCTCGTGTTCGCCGTGCTGGCGCCGATCAATCTTTTCCTGCGCAAGCGCCCCGAGGATATCGGGCTGTTGCCGGACGGCGACGCCGCGCCGTCGGCGACATCGGCAGCACCCGTTTCGAACGTGGTCGATCCCGTCTGGGCCGGCACCGACTGGACGCTGCGCCGCGCGCTGCGTACCGCACGTTTCTGGTGGATCGCGATCGGTTACTTCTCGGGCCTGTATATCTGGTACGCGGTGCAGGTGCACCAGACCAAATACCTGCTCGACATCGGCTTCAGCGCCAGCGTGGCGGTCTGGGCGCTCGGCGTCGTCAGCCTGCTCGGGATTCCCGGCCAGATCTGGCTCGGGCATCTTTCCGACCGCATCGGGCGCGAGTGGATCTGGGCCATCAGCTGCGCTGGCTTTGCGATCTGCTTTGCGGCGCTGATCGCCTTGAAATTCGCGCCGGTGTTGCCGCTGGTCTATCTCATGATCTTCACCCAGGGTGCGCTCGGCTATGGCCTGACGTCGATCATGGGCGCGGTGGTGCTGGAGATCTTTCAGGGCAAGCAATATGGCAGCATTTTCGGCACCATCATGCTGGCGGCGCTGGCCGGCGGCGCTGCGGGCCCATGGGCGACCGGGCTGCTCTACGATCTTTCAGGCAGCTATACGCCAGCCTTTGCCATCGGCATTGCCGTCAGCATCCTGTCGGGGATCGCGATCTGGCAGGCATCGCCGGGCAAGGTGAGGGCGGTCGCGGGACGAATGCACAAGGTGCCGATCAGGAGTGGCGCGGGCTAATAGCAGGATGAAGAACTCACCGCGGAAGCGCGTCGATGTCGAAGGTCTTTCGCAGCACTTCCGCGCCATCTCTGGTGACGCGGTATGTCGCGGTGTAGCGCCCGGCGGGCCACGCCGCCTCGGTGCGCTTCTTTCCGGAGAGGATGAGAAACTGCGCCTTGTCGCGATCGAGCGCGGGAAGGCTGTTGGCGGAGAGTGACGCGCCACCCGGGCCCTGCACCGCGAGGAATTGCTGGTCGCCGGCCTGCAAGCCGATGGCTCTCACATAAGCGACGAGCGCATCCGAAGCTGACGTGACGGAATGCTTGCCGATTTCTCCGGACTCGACCAGCTCCATGGTCGGAGCGATCGCGGCAAAGCCGTAATCGATGATTTCGCGGGGGCGGTATTGCATCTGTTCGCCGAGCGAAGCGGCCCAGATCGACCGGCCGCCGCCGCAGGAATCCTGCGTCGCGCCATAGGCAAAGGGATCCACGATCTTGCCGTGATGCCTCACCGTGAAATGCAGATGGAAGAATTCGGTATCGCCGGATAGTCCGACCAGGCCGATCGGCTGTCCCGTCGTCATCTGATCGCCGACCTTGACCCGAACGCTGCCCTTGGCCATGTGGCAATATTGCGTGCGCCAGCCACCCTCATGCTCGATGACCGCGCCGTTGCCGCATTCCTTTCCGGCAATGGCAGCCTTGCCCACGGTTTTGACCGAGACGTCGTCCATGTCGTTTCGCGTCCCGATGACGCGGCCGGGCGCCGCGGCGAGCACTTCTATTCCCTGCCGTTGGATTTCCAGATTCCGGATCCTGATGTCGGTGCCGTCATGGCCGTCATAGCTGCGGCCGCCGCAGCGGTAGTCGCGGGCCTTGTCGGAAGCGTCGTGATCGACATAGCTCTGGAAGAAACAGGTCAGGCCCGGCTGGCACCTGACGGGCAGCGCGAGCGAAATGACTTCCTCCGCTCTGGCGTCAAGCGCGGTGGCAAGACACAGCGAAATCAGGATCAGGTATTTCAGGGGCATCCCTCCGCGTGCAGCGAAACGATGCATAGGTTGGCGCGCGGAATGTGTCGAATATCCGATGTATCGTTCGCGAGCATCCGCGGGGCGCGCGAGGGGGAAGCACGCGGAAGATGTTCACTCACGCCGCCGAAATTCCCATCGCCCGTTGCAGGTCGCCGATGGCGCGGAAAAAACTGTCGGGCGCCGTCGTCTCGGGATCGATCAGGCGGTGCAGGCGGAATCCATCCTCCAGCGCCAGTACCAGCGCGCCGGCCCATGTCGGATTGAGAATGGTCGTCCTGCCGCTGTTCCTCGCCGTGGTCTCGATGATGTCGGTGACAAGTTTCCGCCGCGCGCGAAGCCGCTTGGCGAGTTCGGGGCGGCGCTTTTCGGCGCGCGCCACGAACAGGATCATTTCCATGTGAAGCAGCGGAGAGCGGCCGAGCGGATCCTGCGCGCTGCGGTTCATGCTCTTCAACGCATCGAGGAAATCGGCGAGAGTCTTGTGCTGCTCGAGCAGATCGCGGATCCGGCCGATCGATTGCTCGACGTGATCCTCGAGCATGGCGATGATCAGTTCGTCCTTGCTCTTGAAGTTTGAATAGAACGCGCCGCGCGTGAAGCCGGCCGCAGCCGCGATCGTCTCGATGCTGGCGCCGCCGATGCCCTGTTCCTCGAACACGCGCGCCGCCGCCTCGAACAGCTTGTCGCGGGTATCGTCCCTGGTCGGCCTGGTTCGCACTCTTGACATCTGCCCAGTTTAGGCGAGAATGCAACTCAATACAACAGTGTATCGAGTTTGATCGATCGGCCCGGGGAAACGCGCTGAACGGCGCATAGCCAGCATGAGGTCACCATGAACGAGCATGTTCAGACTGCCACTAGCGCTCCGTTGTTCAATCCGCTGGCCCCGGAATTCATCCGCGACCCCTATCCGTATTACGAGCGGATGCGCACCACCGACCCGGTGCATCTGACGTCGTTCGGGGCGTATGTGGCAAGCCGCCACGCCGAGGTCAGTCTCGTCATGCGCGACAAGCGGTTCGGCAAGGACTATGTCGAGCGCACCATTCGCCGCTACGGCCCCAAGATCATGGACGAGCCGGTGTTCCGCAGCATGAGCCACTGGATGCTGCAGCAGGATCCGCCGGACCACACTCGCCTGCGCGGGCTGGTGGTGAAGGCCTTCACCGCGCGCCGGGTCGAGGATATGCGCCCGCGCATTCAGCAGGTCGTCGACGAGACGCTCGACCGCATCATCCCGCAGGGCAAGATGGACCTGATCGAGGATTTCGCGTTCCGCCTGCCGGTCACCATCATCTGCGACATGCTCGGGATCCCCGAAGAGCATCGCGAAGCGTTCTATACCGGTTCGCGCGACGGCGGACGCCTGCTCGATCCGGTGCCGCTCTCGCCCGAGGAAATCAAGCAGGGCAACGCCGGCAACGCGATGGCGGCGATGTATTTCCAGCAATTGTTCGAGCTCAGGCGCAAGAACCCGGGTGACGACCTGACCACGCAACTGGTGCAGGCTGAGGAAGACGGCAGCAAGCTCACCAACGAGGAACTGACCGCCAACATCATTCTCCTGTTCGGTGCCGGCCACGAGACCACCGTCAACCTGATCGGCAACGGGTTGCTGGCGCTGCATCGCAATCCGGATCAGCTCGCGCTGCTCAAGGCCCGGCCCGAGCTGATCACCAACGCCATCGAGGAATTCCTGCGCTACGATTCCTCGGTGCAACTCACCGGCCGGGTGGCGCTGGAAGACATCGACGATCTCGGCGGAAAACGCATTCCGAAGGGCGAGAGCGTGCTGTGCCTGCTCGGCTCCGCCAACCACGACCCCGCGGTCTATCCTGATAAGCCGGAGCAGCTCGACATCACCAGGCCCAATGTGAGGCCGCTGTCCTTTGGCGGCGGCATTCACTTCTGCCTCGGGGCCCAGTTGGCGCGGATCGAGGCCGAGATCGCGATTTCGACCCTGCTGCGCCGGCTGCCGGACCTGCGGCTCGATGACGCTGTCAATGCGGAATGGCGGCCGACCTTCGTGCTGCGCGGCCTGAAGCGGCTGCCGGCAAGCTGGTAACGCGGCCGGCCACGGCGGTTCGGCCCCGGCGCAGGTGCCGGAGCCGGGCAGGGCTCCTGTCAGTATGACGCTGTGACTTCGCCATACTTCTCTCTATATTCCGGGCTGCCCCGGCACCGGTTCCGGCATGACGCGCGGCCGGCGCCGGGGCGGTTCAAGGGGAAGCACCGTGCAGACGACACTGCTCGGCCTGGCAATCGCCTTCATCATTGCGCTGATTGCCGCGCTGGTCGGGCCGTATTTCATCGACTGGAGCCAGTTCCGGCCGCAATTCGAGGCTGAGGCGACGCGCATCATCGGCGCGCCGGTCCGGGTCGGCGGCAAGCTCGACGCGCGCCTGTTGCCGGCGCCGTCGCTGCAACTGCACTCGGTCGCGGTCGGCGGCGCCAACGATCTCGGCAAGGTTCGCGCCGACAAGCTCGACGTGGAATTCAGCCTCGGCTCGCTGATGCGCGGCGAGGTGCGCGCCACCGAACTGACGATCAGCCGCATGTCGCTCGATCTCGGCCTCGATGCCAAGGGACGGATCGACTGGCCGGCGACGACCGGGACCGTCAATCTGGGTTCGCTGGCGATCGACCGGCTCAATCTCACCGGCCGCATCGCCCTGCATGACGCGGCGAGCCGCTCCACGCTCGAGCTGAACGACATTGCCTTCAGCGGCGACGTCCGTTCGCTGGCCGGCTCGGTCCGCGGCGACGGCAATTTCATGCTGTCCGGCACGCGCTATCCGTTTCGGGTCTCCTCGGGACAGGGGCCCGACGGCAACGGCACCCGCGTTCATCTCAACATTGATCCGGGCCAGCGTTCGCTCGCCATCGATCTCGACGGCCTTCTGAACTTCGACTCCCGCGCGCCGCGGTTCGAAGGCGCGATAACGCTCGTCGCTCCTCCCGGCCAGAAGGGGAAGGGCAACGATCCACCGTGGCGTATCGCTGCGAAGGTCAAGTCCGACTATTCGGCGGCGCGGCTGGAACAGGTCGAGGTGACCTATGGCGCCGAGGAGCGCGCGCTGAAGCTTGCGGGCAGCGGCGACATCCGTTTCGGTGCGGCGCCGCTGTTGCGTGCGGCGCTGTCGGCGCGTCAGCTCGATGCCGACAGGTTTGTTACCAAGGAAAATGCAACGGACAATGCCGCCGAGCCGGCTCGCGCGTTGCCGGCGCTGCGGGCTCTCACGTCAGTCGTTCCGCATTTGCCGATATCAGCGCAAATTGAACTCGCTTCCGAACAGGTCATCCTCGGCGGGCGGCCGCTGCAGGACATCGCGGCCGAGCTCGAAAGCGATGCCAAATCGTGGCGCGTCCACAGGCTGGAGTTCCGCGCGCCCGGCGCGACCAGGGTTTCGCTCAGCGAAGCCGCAGCGAAGGGCGCCGCGCCGGACCAGTTCAAGGCGGCGGTTAGCGTCGATTCCTCCGATCCCGAGGCGCTATTGACCTGGCTGCAGGGCCGCGGCGACGGCGCCTTTCGCAGCCAGAAGCCGCTTCGCCTGCGCGGCGATCTCACCGTGGCGCCGGAGCGCTTTGCCATCGACACCATGAAGGCCGACATCGATGGCGGCGCTGTGGAGGGGCGGGTGGCGGTGTCGCACCGGCAAGCGAATCGGGGCTTGCGGGTTGACGCCGAGCTGAAGTCCGAGCGCCTCGATCTCGATGCCGCCACGGCCTTTGCGCGGTCGCTGGCGGGCCCGCAAGGCGAGTGGCCGGATGAGGGAAGACTTTCGCTCGATGTCGGCCGCGCCACCTTCGCGGGCCAGGAGCTGCGTCCGCTGCTGGCCAAACTGTCCTATTCGCCGGCGAAACTATCGCTCGAGCAGTTGAAGATCGGCGAGCTTGACAGCCTGGCGCTGGACGGGGCGGGCAATTTCGACCGCACCAACGCGACCGGATGGTTCGCGCTCAACTCGACCGCCGCCTCGCTGGGCCGGTTGACCGGCCTGGTCGTTCCCTTCTCGCCGTCGCTGGCCACGCGGCTCAATGCGATGGGGACCGGCCCGGGCCCGGCGCGCCTGAAACTGACGCTCGACCTCACCGGGGAAGCCCGGCCGTCCGATCGCGTCCAGGCCCGTGCCACAGCCGAGCTCGAGTCGCCCCAGCTCAAGGGCGTCACCACCATCACCGCCAAGCCAGCCGTCGCGGCAATTCAAGGTATCGATCTCACCGAGCTCCAGCGCAGCGACGTCGGGATCGCGGCGAAACTGTCAGCCGAGCAGGGGCGCGCTCTGCTCGGCCTGCTCGGCTTCGATCGCATCGTCACGGCGGGCGATGGCGCGGCGCAATTCGAGGGCACCGCGACGGGCGCATGGGGCGCGCCGTTGCGGCTCAAGGCAAAGATCTCGGCAACGGGTCTCGAGGCCGAAGCCGAAGGCTCGGCCGAACCATGGGCACAGGAGGCCACGGCCAGTCTCGCCCTGAAGGTTGGCCGCGCCGATTTCGCTCCGCTGCTCGATCTCAAGCCGGCGGATACGCTGGCGCAGAACATCGGCCTGACGTCGCGCGTGCAGCTCGCCGGCAACCGGCTGACCTTCGACGATCTCGATAGCAGCGTCGGCGGTTCGCGGCTGCGCGGCCGAGTGGCGGCGATGCTCGGCGAGGAGAAGGAGATCGAGGGGGAAGTCGGCGCCGAGCAGATCGCGCTGGCGCCGGCCTTTGCCCTGGCGCTCGGTGCCGCCGGACACGATCCCGGCGAGCCGCTCGGCACCGGGCTTGCGAAAGGCTGGCGCGGCAGAATCACGTTTCAGGCGCTGCGCGGTCTGCTTCCGGGCGGAAGCGAACTGCAGCCGGTGAGCGGGGTGGTCAAAAGCGATGGCCGGTCGCTGAGCTTCGATGACATCAGGGGCAAGATCGGCGGCGGCGATGTTACCGCGAGTATCGATGCAAGACCGGGTGCGAACGGAATTGCGGTAAATGCGAGCGTCCAGCTCTCGGACGTGGACGGCACCGCGCTGCGCTACCGCAATCTCGCGATGCCCGGCGGCCGCGCGTCGCTGCAGATGACGCTGACGAGCCAGGGCCGCAGCGCCTCGGCGCTGGCGGGCGCGCTGTCGGGCAGCGGAACGCTGACGCTGGAGGCGGCCAGGATTGCTGGTCTCGACCCGCGCGCCTTCGAGGTCGCGGTTCGCGCCAATGACAGCGGGCAAGCCAAGGACGACGTGCGATTGAAGCAGATCGTCGAATCCGCGCTGCCGGCCGGTGCGCTCGTGGTGCCTTCCGCGCAAATCCCGTTCACCATCCGCGACGGTCGGCTTCGTGTCGGTGCGACGACGCTGGATGCCAATGGCGTGCGGGCGATCGTCTCCGGCGGATACGATATTGCCGCCGATCAGGCCGATATCCGCGCCGCGCTTTCGCTGACGATGACGACCGGGAAGCCGGAGATTCAACTGCTTGCGGTGGGCACGCCGGACGCGCTGAGCCGCAGCGTCGATGTCGCGCCGTTGTCGTCATGGCTGGCGGTGCGCGCGATCGATCACGAAACCCGAAGGCTTGATGCGATCGAACGCGGCGAGCCGCCGCCGCCAGCGCCGCCGCCGATCGTGCTGCCCGCAGAGGGTTTTTCACCGATCCAGGAAGCGACACCGAGCGCGCCGGCGACGCCTGCGCCAAAGGGTGGCCGCGAACCGCGGCCGCCGGCGAAGAAGGCGGCTACGCCGCAGCGCTCGCCCGTCGTCACTGCGCCGCCCGCGCCTGTCGCTGGCCAGCCGCAGGTCGCGCCGCTGCCGCCGCCGATCGACGTCAGGCCCGCACCGGGCGCCGCCAAGCAGAAGCCGCCGCCGCCGCGTCCGCCGCTGGCGCTGACGCCGCAGGTCGGCAATCCGTCGCCGCGCTCGAACTAAAGCGTGACCGGAAAAGTGTGCAGCGGTTTCCCGAAAAGATCATGCTCAAGGCGCATATTCTAAGCCATCGACGGTCTGCACATTCACCGACAAATCAGTACGGGGATTTTCGCGTGCGCGAGCACCCTGTTTGTCACACTGCCGATCAGAAGCTTGGAAAGTCCGCTGCGCCCATGCGATGACATGACAATGAGATCGCAGCCTTTGTCCTCGGCTGATGCGATGATGGCTTGATGGGGTTGCCCGTTCTCCACCTGAATCGTCTCGCAGGAAATACCAGCCTCCTTGGCCGCGTTTGCCGCGCGATCCAACACGCTCGTGGCCTGCTCCTTGCGCAGCTCGGCATATCTTGCGACGGCTTCAAGGAACCGCCCTGTCAGTTCTGAAAACGGTTCGAGAACGAAGATAACAGATACCTTCGCTCCAAGGGATTTCGCCAGCGCGAGCCCATGCGCCACCCCATGCTCCGCTAGGTCCGAGCCATCCGTCGGAATGAGAATATGCCGGTACATGCATCACCTCTCGATTGTCCGGGACGTACCGCTGCCTTCCGAATGTAAGCTGGGCCCGCGTTTCGGAATCTTGAGATAGATCAATCATCGGTCCATCGCGCACCGCCCCTCGCGCTGCCCTGTCGTTGCAGTTCTTCGGCGGTCGGGAACCGCTCGCGGCGGCCTTGCTGATCTATCGATTCCGCGCGCCGGATTGGTACTTTCTGCTACGATGTCCTACGGCCAAGGTTCACTTTTTGAAGGAAAAAGGCTCACTTTTTAAGGAAATGTTCAACGAGCACGGGAGCCAACGAATGTACGCCAATATTCTCGTGAGCACGGATGGATCGGATGTCGCGAGAAAAGGCGTTAAGCATGGCTTTGCTTTGGCAAAGGCCTTGAACGCCAAGGTGACAGTTATCACCGTCACCGAACCGCTGCTGCTCGACTATGGGAGCGGACACGCCTTTCCCACGCAGGAAATGATGGATAGCCTTGACGAAGCCGGCAAGCAACGCGCGCGCGAGGCCCTCGATGAAGCTCGAGCTATGGCCGAGCAGATCGGGATATCCGCAGAACTCGTGCATGTTCCGAATGCGCATCCAGCCACTGCGATTATCGGAACAGCAAAGTCCAGAGGCTGCGACTTGATCGTCATGGCCTCTCATGGGCGTCGCGGCCTCAGGAAGCTGATTTTGGGGAGTCAAACATCGGAGGTCCTGGTGGACGGAAGCGTTCCTGTGTTGGTCGTGCACTAACGCGCATAAATCATCGTGGGGGGCTTTGGTGAAACCGGTCCCTTAGCTTCCGAATGCAAGCTGGGCTCGCCTTTTCGGTTGTAGTCCTGAGATAGATCAGTCGGGCGGCCCATGCACAGGGGGTTTGTTGTGCGGCCTGCCTACTACGGGCTCCGCCATATGCAGGAATTCGTCGAACGCGATGGCGCCTTCCGCAACGGTGTGACAAGCGCGGCTGTCGATAAAGAGTTGCGCGTCATGGTCAAAGATATCGATGATGAAAAGCGGCTGCTCCGCGGCACTCGTAGGCACGGCTGCGTGCATACGAATCTCAAAGTCTCCGATCCACGCCAGAGAAATCGCCGTCGCGTCACCACCCTCAGGGCGGGACAGTAGGCTGACATATGCTCGGGAAATTCTCAGCGTTGTAAGATTGTATTCCAACGCACCGCCCACAAAAAACCTCGCGCTTTGATGGTCGACGGTATGGTTGCCAGCTCCGCCATTACGAGATGCTGGCGGCGAAATTAATACTTCGAAAGACAGGGCACCGCTCCGGGCGCAAATGGCGCGCGGCCGCGCGGAGTTTGGTTCCAAGACGACTGCGATTGACCGTCATGTCCGCGTCGGGCTCCTCGCGTCATTCGCTGCCGTTCGGCAATCGCGTCACGCCACCCTGTCATTGCGCGGTCTAACTCAGTACGATCTCCCTTTCGATCCCGATCGCCCGCAGAAACGCCTCATCGTGGCTGACCGCGATCAGCGCGCCGTCGAAATCTTTCAGCGCACCTTCCAGTTCCTCGATCGAGGCGAGGTCGAGATGGTTGGTCGGCTCGTCCAGCAGCAACAGCAAGGGCGGCTGCGGTCGCGCGAACACGCAGGCAAGCCCCGCGCGCAGCCGCTCGCCGCCGCTGAGCGTTGATGCGATCTGCAGCGCCGCCTTGTTGCGGAATGCAAACCGCGCTAGCGCCGCGTGCGCCGCGTTGGCCGAGAGCTCCGGATTGAGGCGGCGCAGATTGTCGAGAATGCTTAGCGCGGGATCGAGCAGGCCGATATGCTGATCGAGCACGGCAATGCGGTCGGTGAAGCGGCCGATGTCGCCGCTCGCAGGCTTCAGCTCACCGGTGAGCAGGCGGAACAAGGTGGTCTTGCCAGAACCGTTGGCGCCACGGATGGCAATCCGCTCGGGTCCGCGAATGTCGAACGACAGCGGTCCGAACAGACGGCGCTCGCCGAAGGTCATCACGACGTCCTTGAAGATAATGAGCTCGCGGCCGCCGGGCAGATCGGTGCGCGGCAGATCGATCGATAGCGGCGTGAGGATCTCGACTTGCGCCTTGGCCATTTCCAGCGCCTCGGTGCGCTCGCCGAGCAGGCGGCCGGCGAGGTGGCTTGCGCGCGCGGCGCTGTTCTCGGCGCGCTCCTTTTCGCGATCCATGAACATCTTGTCCTCGATGCCCTTGGCGCGCCAGGCGCGGCCGGCCTTGTCGCGGCGTGCTTTCTTTTCCCGAGCCTTCTGCACCGCGCGTTCGGTATTGCGCAGCGCGTCCGAAGCGCGCTCGAGGTCATCGGCGGCGCGGGCCCGCGCCGCCTCACGCGCTTCGGCAAAGGCCGGCCACGCGCCGCCGAATATCGTGATGCCGACCGGCGTCAGTTCGACGATGCGGTCGACGCGTTCGAGCAGTGCGCGGTCGTGGCTGGCAACGAGGACGCCGCCCTGCCAGCGTTCGAGCAATTGCGCCACGGCGTGCCGTCCATCGGCATCGAGATTGTTGGTGGGCTCATCCAGCAGCAGCAGGTCCGGCGCCTCGATCAAAAGGCGTGCCAGCGCGACCCGGGTCCGCTCGCCGCCGCTCAAGGAGACGATCGGGCGATCCAGCGGCAATGACGACACTCCGGCCCCAGTCAGCGCCGCCTCTATCCTCGTTTCCAGCGTCCAATCTGCTTCCGCCGCATCAGCAAGCGATCCTTCGCCGCGTTCGAGCCGCTGCAACCGGGCAAGACCGCCGGTGACACCGAGCGCCTCGTCGACCGTCAGCCGTTCATCGGTCAGCTGCGCCAGCATGCCGATCGAGCCGATGCGCTGCAGCGATCCGCCGGCGGGTTCGATCTCGCCCGCGATCAGGCGCAGCAAGGTGGATTTGCCGCTACCATTGCGGCCGACAAGGCCGGTGCGCTCGTCGCCAATTGCGAGCGTCAGTCCATCGAACAGCGGGCGTCCGTCAGGGGTGGCAAGGGAGATGGAATCCAGAACGAGAAAGGCAGGCATGGAGAGCTTCCGAAAATGGACTGAGGTCGCGAGGCGTGGTCAGCTTTGCGATGTCCATTTCTCTCTCCAGGGCTCTCGATGGGTGTCTGTATTAGCGGTTCCGCCCACTGCTTTGCAGGGGAACTGTGACGTCCATCAATTAGATACGCATTGTCATCATTCGTCCAGCTTGCCGCTGGCGCAACGCTTTCCAGGCGAACCGGCGGAATACTTCGCTTGCGGCGGGGTCTGTACCTGCGGCTGGACCATGGATTCACTCACGTAAGGAAAACCGGAGGTTCGCATGATGAAGTCGGCCATCAAGCTTGCAACGCTGGCCATGTTTTCAATGGTTCTGATCGCTTCGCCGCCATCCATTCCGGCCTTTGCCGCGGGAGGCGGCGGTGACCCGCCTTCGGCCACCCCGCCGCCGCCGGACAACCGGTCCGGGCCCAAGTCGAGCTCGAAAGCCAAGAAGAAGGCCACCAAGCAGTCGAGCGCCGACGATGCCGCGTTCAGGCAGGGATATCGCGCCGCGCACGCAACGATTTACGAGCGACAGGACTACGCTGACGCCATCGCGCAGCTGAAGGCGCTCGGCCGCGACGACAATGCTAATGTTGCCAACCTGATCGGCTATTCCTATCGCAAGCTCGGCGACTACAAACTGTCGCAGACCTGGTACGAGCGCGCGTTGAAGGCGGATCCAAAGCACGTGCTGACCTGGCAATATTACGGCCTGTGGCAGATCGAGCAGGGCAATCGCGACCAGGCGTCGTATCATCTGACCCGGATCGCGGCGATCTGCGGCACCGGCTGCGAGGAGTATCGGTCGCTGGCCGCGGCGCTGGAAAAGCCGCCCGGCACCGGACTCGTTTATTGAGCGGACAGAGAGGGCGGGCGCGCGGCGTAACGCGCTCGCCGATCGAGGCCTAAGCCTGCGGCCGCGGCGCGTCCGGCGCGGCGGCCGGCATGGCGCGGGTGCGGAAGTAGTCGAGCACGAAGAGGCGGATCGCCGAGGACAGATTGCCCTGCTGGCGATTGCCGTCGATCTCGCCGACCAACTCGGACAGCGTCATGTTCCGCAGGCCCGAGATTTCCTTCATGCCGTTCCAGAAAGCCTCTTCGAGGCTGACGCTGGTCTTGTGGCCGGCGACGACGATCGAGCGCTTGACGACGGGTGACTTCATGACGCCTCTCCGTCATCGAGCTTGTGCTGGTCCAGAAGATCTGCAGCGCGATCCTTGCGACGTTCGTCGAGCGTGCGTTCGGCTTTGGTCCGGCCGAACCGCGCGCGGTTGGCATCGGCCTGATTTGCCGATTGTTCCCGTTCGTTACGCTTCTTGAATCGCTTCAGGTTGATCACGTCGCCCATGTTCGTCTCCATCATCCGGCGACTCGAAGGCATGATGATTCATGGGGCAGAAAAAAGTCACGTAGCACGCATGCAAATTGACCGGTCATCCGGAATCCCCGTGTAGCGCTTATTGATAACATCAAAAAATAAATTTCGCTCTGCGAAAACCGAATAATCCCTGCTCCTACCACGCATCAACGCAATCGCGATAGATGATCAACCTCATTCTTCAGATATCATCCATAATTTCTATCCCTCATCCGTAGTTTCCCGGGGGAATGCGGCCATCAGCCCGGGTGTGTCATTTTGTCCGGCTGCACCAGGCGTTCGAATTCGGCGGCGTCCACAAAGCCGAGGCGCACAGCCTCTTCCTTCAACGTCGTTCCGCGTGCGTGCGCTGACTTGGCGACCTTCGCGGCGTTGTCGTATCCGATCTTCGGCGCCAGTGCAGTGACCAGCATCAGCGATCGCTCCATCAACTCGCGGATTCGCTTTTCGTCGGCGCGGATGCCGACCACGCAGTGCTCGGTGAACGAGCGTGCCGCATCTGACAGCAGTTGAATGGAATTCATCATACAATATGCCAAAACCGGCTTGTAGACGTTCAATTCGAAATGCCCCTGGCTGCCGGCGACGGTGACGGCAGTCTGATTGCCGAACACCTGGCAGCACACCATGGTCATCGCTTCGCACTGCGTCGGGTTGACCTTGCCGGGCATGATCGACGAGCCCGGTTCGTTTTCTGGTAAGACCAATTCACCAAGACCGGAGCGCGGGCCTGAGCCCAAGAGGCGAATGTCGTTGGCGATCTTGAACAGACCGGTCGCGACCGAATTGATCGCGCCATGCACGCTGACATACGCATCGTTGGAAGCCAGCGCCTCGAACTTGTTGGCTGCGCTGGTGAAGGGAAGCTTGGTAATTTCGGCAACGTGCTTGGCGAACAGTTTGGCAAATTTCGGCTTCGAATTGAGGCCGGTTCCAACCGCAGTGCCGCCTTGCGCCAGCGGGAACAGTTCCTTCACCACCGTCCGCAGCCGCGCGATCCCGCTCTCGACCTGCGCGGCGTAGCCTGAGAATTCCTGCCCCAGCGTCAGCGGCGTTGCGTCCTGGGTATGGGTCCGCCCGATCTTGACGATCTTGGCGAACGCCTTTTCCTTGCTTCGCAATGCGCCATGCAGTTCGTCGAGCGCCGGGATCAGGTCGGCGATGATGCGTTCGGCGGCGGCGATATGCATCGCCGTCGGAAATGAATCGTTCGACGACTGGCTCATGTTGACGTGGTCGTTGGGATGAACCGGCTCCTTGGCGCCGAGTTCGCCGCCCAGCATCTCGTTGGCGCGGTTGGCGATCACCTCGTTGAGGTTCATGTTGGTCTGGGTGCCGGAGCCGGTCTGCCAGACCACCAGCGGAAAGTGATCGTCGAGTTTGCCTTCGATCACCTCGCGCGCGGCGCGGATGATGGCGTTGGCTTTGCGTTCGTCAATCAGTCCGAGTTCCAGGTTGGTCTGGGCGGCGGCGAGCTTGACGAGGCCGAGCGCATGGACGATCGCCAGCGGCATGCGGTCGTGGCCGATTTTGAAATTCTGCCGCGAGCGTTCCGTCTGCGCGCCCCAGTAGCGGTCGGCGTCAACGTCGATCGGACCGAAGCTGTCGGTCTCGCTGCGGGTGGATTTGTTTCCGGATGTTTCTGATCGAGCCATGCGTAATGTCCGTTGCGCCGTGAAATGGCGGAACGCGTACATTACAGCGTGGCGGGGTTTCCCGCGCTTAGATTATTTCTTGCGGAAACGATCCAGCCGAACCACTTCCGCGCCTTCGTTCGTCTTGGCCGGCTCGTCCTTGCTTTCCGCGGCGGGCTCGGGCTCCGGCGCGGCGACGGGCAGGGCGGACGCGGCTGGAACCGCTGGCAGCTTTGCCGCCGGCGCCTCGGCCATGGTTTCCGACGGCTCGAATTGCAGGCCGAACTGCACCGACGGGTCGAGGAAGCTCTTGATCGCCGCGAACGGCACCACCAGCCGCTCGGGGATGCCGCCG
Organism: Bradyrhizobium sp. WYCCWR15520; assembly: GCF_056174665.1. NCBI lineage: Bacteria > Pseudomonadati > Pseudomonadota > Alphaproteobacteria > Hyphomicrobiales > Nitrobacteraceae > Bradyrhizobium > Bradyrhizobium sp. WYCCWR15520. Next base: position 21,029 of record NZ_JBWBWM010000006.1, on the reverse strand, counting down.
AACGACAGGCCGACCTCGAAGCGATCCTCCGTCACCACCAGATCCCAGAACTGATGCTGCAGGATGATCGTCATCTCTTCCGGATATTGCGCCAAGAGCCGCGGCGACAGCTTCACGCCATCGGCGGTGGACAGGAAGGTGATGAAGAAATGATGCTCGCCGGGCAGGCCGTGTTCGGCGGCGTCCGCCAGCACGCGGCGCAGCACCCCGCGCAGCGCGTCGCGCGCCAGCACGTCATAACGGATATGGTCGGTTGCCATGGTCGTCCTGTTACGTCTGTGGCCGCCGGTGCCCCGACTCGCCCCTTTGCCCATGCTACCCCGGCGGGAGCCAGAGGTCAGCAGGCGCGACGGATCGAATTTGCAGCAACGGCTCCGTCGGCCGGAAATGAAAAGAATTAAGTGGAGGCTTCTGTTGCCAGGTGCCTCCGGACCCCGCCTAGCGGAGCTTAACCCGCTAGGACTTTAGATTGGTCTTTCAAACTGCGTTACGCAGCCTGAGCAACCGGAGCATAGTTGTCGTTTGCAACTATTGCATGGCCCGATATCGGCGGAACCATACCGAGAAAAAACGCGCCCTTTACGCCCTCGTCGATCCTGTTTCGCCCCCGCCGAAACCCGCTGCTCTCGGGTGGGCTTGGGTGGAGGCGCCGGGTACTGCCCCCGGGTCCGAATGGTTTATTGCGACGGTCATTTATTTCCATAGCCGGCGAACCGGCAGGCCTAATATAGGGTGGAAGGCTGGAGAAAAACAGGGCCGAAGGCGCTGAACGGGACGGGAACGCAGCCTGAACTTTCGGTTTGATGTCGCCCAGTTGCGGTTTCGCCACGGATTCGAGCATCCGCCAAACGCAGGGGGCGCCGTGCGGCTTCCCGGGCGCGCATCCATGTTAGCCCGGCCAGCGCGCGGGACGTGGACGCTGATTGGCCCGTCCGCCCAGGGGTGTTGCGGCGATGCAATCGCAATGGTTGCGACCGGCGGGCTTGATTACGGTCTTAAGGCGCCGTTTGCCGTTCGGCCCAAAAGCGTTTTTGGTTTTGCTGGCGTTATCCGACGAAAGTCGCTAGCAAGTTTCCGGGACAAGCTTTCAAGTTATCCAAACAAGCGGGCGTATCCGCCTTTGGGGGAGGAGTATAGATGAACGCTACGCCGGGCCAAGCGCCGGTTAAATCCATCATGCCGAAATGGGTTCGGAATCCGCAGGAATTCGTCGGCGGAATTGCCCTGATGGCGATTGCTGCGTTTGCCCTCTGGGCATCGAGCGATCTGCAGGGCATGCGCGGCTTTTCGTTTGGCGCCGGTACCGCGCCGCGGATGTTCGCGTTCTTGCTGCTGGGACTGGGCGCCCTGATTGCTATCGTTGGCGTTGTCACCGAAGGTCCGCATCTTGCGAAATACCATTGGCGCGGACCTTTTTTCGTGACGGTCGCGATTTTGACGTTTGCTTTCACGATCCGGTCCATGGGAATGATCTTTGCCGCTATGGCCAGCTTCCTGATCGCGGCATGCGGGACACCGGAGACAAAGTGGGTGGAAACGGTGATCGTGGCCATCTGCCTGACGGCGTTTTGCAGCCTGTTGTTTCCGTATGCGCTCGGCCTGCCTTTGCAGCTCCTGCCGACTTTCATGATCCGGTGAGGGCGTGATGGGAGATATCTTCTCAAATCTTGGACTCGGTTTCGGCGTCGTTTTCCAGTTCGTGCAGTGGAGCCCCGCTTTTCTTGGCGGCGCATCCATTCCGATTCCGGTCAACATTCTCCTGTGTCTGATCGGCGCGCTGGTCGGCACGCTGGTCGGCGTGCTGCCGGGCATCGGCACCATCGCCACCGTCGCCATGCTGCTGCCGATCACCTTTGGTCTGCCCCCCGTAGGCGCGCTGATCATGCTGGCCGGCATCTACTACGGCGCGCAATATGGCGGCTCGACCACGTCGATCCTGGTGAACATTCCAGGTGAGGCCGGTTCTGTGGTTACCGCCCTCGACGGCTTCCAGATGGCGAAAAGAGGCCGCGCCGGTCCGGCGCTCGCGATCGCCGCGATCGGATCGTTCTTCGCCGGCTGTGTCGCGACCGTGCTGATTGCCCTTTTGGGTGCGCCGCTAACCAAGGTAGCGCTGGCGTTCGGTCCTGCCGAATACTTCTCGTTGATGGTGCTCGGCCTGATCTTCGCAGTTGTGCTCGCGAAGGGCTCGGTGCTGAAGGCGATCGCGATGATCGTGATGGGCCTGCTGCTGTCGATGGTCGGGTCCGACATCGAGACGGGCGCGTCCCGAATGGCATTCAACATTCCCGAACTGGCCGATGGTCTTGGCTTTGCCACGCTGGCGATGGGACTTTTCGGTTTTGCGGAGATCATTCGCAATCTCGACGCCGGCGGCGAAACCGATCGCAAGCTCGTCCAGGAGAAGGTGTCGGGACTGATGCCGACGGCGAGGGATCTCAAGGATTCGACCCCGGCTGTCTTGCGCGGCACGGTGCTGGGATCAATCCTCGGCATCCTGCCAGGCGGTGGCGCTACGATCGCATCGTTCGCGGCATACACGCTCGAGAAAAAAGTCGCGAGAGATCCCTCGAAGTTCGGCCATGGCGAAATCCGGGGCGTCGCAGCACCCGAGAGCGCCAACAACGCGGCCGCCCAGACGTCTTTCATCCCGTTGCTTACGCTCGGCATCCCGCCCAACGCCGTCATGGCGCTGATGGTCGGCGCGATGACGATTCACGGCATCGTGCCGGGTCCGCAGGTGATGCAGAAGCAACCCGATCTGGTGTGGGGCATGATCGCCTCGATGTGGGTCGGCAACCTGATGCTTCTCATCATCAACCTGCCGCTGGTGGGGATATGGGTGAGACTTCTGCGCGTGCCATATCGCCTGATGTTCCCGTCCATCGTGATCTTCTGCTGCATCGGCATCTACTCGGTGAACAACGCGCCGACGGATGTAATCATTGCAGGCATATTCGGGCTGGTCGGCTACTGGCTGATCAAGCACGATTTCGAGCCGGCGCCCTTGCTGCTCGGCATGGTGCTTGGACCGCTGATGGAAGAGAACCTGCGGCGGGCGCTTTTGATCTCGCGCGGCGACTGGTCAGTCTTCCTGACGCGGCCGCTGTCGGCGGTGCTGATGGCAATTGCCGCAACGTTGCTGGTCCTTACGGTACTGCCAGCGCTCCGCAAGAAGCGCGACGAGGTTTTCGTCGAGTCGGAGAACTGACCTGCGTCGGTGCGCCGCAGCCCGAAGTCTGGTCGACTTCGGGCTAATTTTCTATGCCATGGAAAATGCCGACCCGGCGGGCTCGGCATTATAACGGATTTCGGGAGATCAAAATGAATCGGTACGGTCGCTCGCTCGCGAGCGGTTTTCTGGCAGTACTTGCCGGACTGGGCTTGTCTTCGTCGCAGGCGCTGGCGCAGGCCTATCCGACGCGCAACATCACCATGATCGTGCCGTTCGCGGCGGGCGGACCGACCGACGTCATCGCGCGCATCGTCACCGGCCACATGGCGCAGACGCTCGGTCAGACCATCATCATCGAGAACGTGGTCGGCGCCGGCGGTACCACCGCCACCACCCGTGCCGCGCGTGCCGCCAATGATGGCTATACGCTGATTACGGGGCATATGGGCACACATGCGGCCTCCGTGCCGCTTTATCCCAAGCTCGCCTATCACCCGGAAAAGGACTTCGAACCGGTCGGACTGCTGGCCGGCACGCCGATCCTGATCCTGGCGCGCAAGGACCTGCCGCCCAAGGACCTCAAGGAATTCATTACCTACGTCAAGGCGAACGAGGCCAAGGTCAACGCCGCGCATGCCGGCATCGGCTCGGTTTCGAACGTTTCGTGCGAATTGCTGAACTCGGTGCTTGGGGTCAAGCCGATCGGCGTGCCCTTCAACGGCACCGGTCCGGCGATGAACGCGCTGGTGGCCGGGCAGGTCGATTACATGTGCGACCAGATCGTCAACGCTGTGCCGCAGATCAACGGCGGCACCATCAAGGCCTATGCGGTGGCAACGCCGGAGCGCAATCCATCGCTGCCCGATGTTCCCACTACCACCGAGGCTGGCCTGCCGGCTTTCCAGGCCCAGGCGTGGAACGCGATCTTCGCGCCGAAGGGAACGCCCGCGGACGTCGTCGCCAAATTGAACGCTGCGGTGGTCAAGGCGCTGGACGACGAGGGCGTGCGCAAGCGCCTGCTCGAACTCGGCAGCGTCATCCCGCCTGCCGCCGATCGGACGCCGGCGGCACTGGGAACGCTGGTGAAGAGCGAAATCGCCAAGTGGACGCCGGTGGTGAAGCCGGTCAATTAATTCACGCAATCAAGCAGATGGGCGAGGGGCGGGACAGGGGTTCCGCCCCTTGTCGTTTGCGCGGAAGATGATCATTTTTCCGGGTATAATCGGTGTTTGACGCCGAATCGGCGTGTTGATCGGATGTCCCGGTCGCTACATTCGCCGTCCTGATGAAGGCCTGAAGCACCAGCCATGAACCAGTATCACGACCTGCTTGAACGCATCCTCAGCGACGGCGCGGAGAAGCACGACCGCACCGGCACCGGCACGCTGTCGATCTTCGGTCACCAGATGCGGTTCAACCTTTCGGCCGGGTTTCCGATGCTGACCACCAAGCGGCTGCCGCTGAAGGCGATCGTGCACGAATTGCTCTGGTTCCTGGCCGGCGACACCAATATCAAATATCTCAGGGATAACGGCGTTTCGATCTGGGATGAATGGGCCGACGCCAACGGCGATCTCGGTCCGGTCTATGGATCGCAGTGGCGCTCATGGCCGGCGCCGGATGGGCGCAGCATCGATCAGATCTCCAACGTCATCGACATGATCAGGCGAAATCCGGATTCGCGGCGGCTGATCGTGAGCGCCTGGAATCCGGCCGACGTCGACAAGATGGCGCTGCCGCCCTGTCATTGCCTGTTCCAGTTCTACGTCGCCAACGGCAAACTGTCGTGCCAGCTCTATCAGCGCTCGGCCGACGTGTTCCTCGGCGTCCCCTTCAACATCGCGTCCTATTCGTTGCTGACCATGATGGTCGCGCAGGTGACGGGATTGAAGCCCGGCGATTTCGTGCATTCGCTCGGCGATGCGCATCTCTACTCCAACCACCTCGAACAGGCGCGGCTGCAACTGACGCGGCCGACACGTCCGTTACCGGCCATGAAGATCAATCCTGACGTGAAGGATATCTTCGCCTTCCGTTACGAGGATTTCGCGCTCGAGGGCTACGACCCGCACCCGCATATCAAGGCCGAAGTCGCTGTATGAGTCGCGGTGTGAGCATCTGATGTCTCTCACGATCCGCCGCGCACGGCCGGGCGAAGCGGGACTTGTCCTGTCCTTCGTTCGCGAACTCGCCGAATACGAAAAGCTGCTCCACGAAATGGAGGCGACGGAGGTTGACATCGACGCGGCGCTGTTCGGCGCCAATCCGCGCCTGTTCTGCGAGATTGCCGAATGGGAAGGCGAGCCGGTCGGCTTCGCGGTCTGGTTCGTCAATTTCTCGACCTTCAGCGGCCGCTCCGGAATCTATCTGGAAGACCTGTTCGTCCGCCCAGCGCTGCGCGGCAAGGGAATCGGCAAGGCGCTTTTGGTGCATCTCGCAAAGGAATGCGTGGCAAATGGCTGGTCGCGTTTGCAATGGTCGGTGCTGGACTGGAACACGCCGTCGATCGAATTCTACAAATCGCTCGGCGCGGTCCTGATGGACGAGTGGACGATTTGCCGGGTCGGCGGTCCTGATCTGACGGCGCTGGCGCAAGGGACGCGTTAATGGAAATCGTTCTCGTCGTAGCGGTCGCGGAGAACGGCGTGATCGGCGCCGCTGGCGCGATCCCGTGGCGGCTGAAATCCGACATGGCGCACTTCAAGGCGCTGACGACGGGCAAGCCCGTGGTGATGGGACGCAAGACTTTCGTCTCGATCGGACGGCCGCTCCCCGGACGGACCAATATCGTCGTCACCCGTGACAGCGGATTCCGTGCCGACGGCGTGGTGGTTACCCATTCCTTCACCGACGCCAAGGCGATCGCCACCGGCGATGCGCTGCGGCGTTTCGCCACTGAGATCGCCGTGATCGGCGGTGCGGAAATCTACGCGCAATGGATGGACAGCGCCGATCGCCTGGAGATTACCGAGGTGCACGCCCGGCCCGAGGGCGACACGAGCTTCCCGGCGGTCGATCTGACTGCGTGGGAAGAGGTGGCGCGCGTGCGGAATCCGGCCGGTCCGGACGACAGTGCCGATTTCTCCTATGTGACATTTCGTCGGCGCCATCAGCGTTAACCTCGCTAACCAATGTTTTGCATTGACAATTATGGCGTCAGGCATAGCTGCTTCGAGCAGGAAGCTTGCGTTGTAAGGGCCCGGGCGGTCCCCTATAAAGCCGGGCGGATATGCGAGGCTGAGGCATCCCCAACAGGCGGACCCAGGTCCCCCGCAGAGGAGAGTTTATATGCCGTGGAAGAATCAAGGCGGGGGCCCCTGGGGTCAGGGTCCCAAGGGACCGTGGGGCGGTGGACCGCAGTCGGTCGGGCCGAGGCCGCCTGATCTGGAAGACCTTCTGCGGCGCGGCCAGGACAGGCTGCAGCAGCTGCTGCCGGGCGGACATTTCAGCGGCATGGGCATCGCGCTGGTACTGGCCGGCGCGCTGGTGATCTGGGGGTTGTCGGGCTTCTTCCGCGTGCAGTCGGAAGAACTCGGTGTAGTGCTGCGCTTCGGCAAGCATGTGCGCACCGTCGAACCCGGGCTGAACTATCATCTGCCCTATCCGATCGAAACCGTGCTGCTGCCCAAGGCGCTGCGCGTCTCCACCATCTCGATCGGCATGACGCTGATCGACGATCCTGCAAGGCGGGGCCGCACCATGCGGGACGTGCCGGAAGAAAGCCTGATGCTGACCGGCGACGAAAACATAGTCGACGTCGATTTCACGGTGTTGTGGCGGATCAAGCCGAACGGCGTCGGCAATTTCCTCTTCAACATCCAGAATCCCGAAGGCACCGTGAAGGCGGTGGCCGAAAGCGCGATGCGCGAGGTGATCGGCCGTTCGCAGATCCAGCCGATCCTCACCGGCGCCCGCAACACCACCGAGCAGGCCGTTCACGAGCTGATGCAGAAGACGCTCGATAATTACGGCTCGGGCGTTCAGATCACGCAGGTGCAGATGCAGAAGGTCGACCCGCCCGCGCAGGTCATCGACGCGTTCCGCGACGTCCAGGCTGCGCGCGCCGACTTCGAGCGCTTGCAGAACGAGGCGCAATCCTATGCCAACCGCGTCGTTCCCGACGCCCGCGGTCGCGCTGCGCAGATCCTGCAGGTCGCCGAAGGTTACAAGGAACAGGCGGTCGCCGAGGCCAAGGGCCAGAGCGCACGCTTCAGCAAAGTCTACGACGAATACAAGAAGGCGCCCGACGTGACGCGGCAGCGAATTTATCTGGAGACGATGGAGCGGATTCTCGGCGGTTCCGAGAAGCTGGTCTATGACGGCGGCAACAACGGACAAGGCCAAGGCCTCGTGCCGTACCTGCCGCTCAGCGAATTGACGCCGCGCCGTCCGGCGCCGCCCGCCGGCCAGCAGCAGAGCGGAGGCACACGATGAGGTCTCCGGTTGCAGGTATTGTCAGCCTGATCCTGCTGTTCGCCCTCGTGATCGTGGGCTACAGCTCGATCTTCACGGTGTCGCAGACCGAGCAGGCGCTCGTGGTACGGCTCGGCCGGCCGGTCGACGTCGTGTCCGAGCCGGGCCTGAACTTCAAGGCGCCGTTCATCGACACCGTCATCAGCATCGACAAGCGCATTCTCGATCTGGAAAATCCGTCCCAGGAAGTCATCGCTTCCGACCAGAAACGGCTCGTGGTCGACGCCTTCGCCCGCTACCGGATCAAGAACCCGCTGCGCTTCTATCAGAGCATCGGCTCGATCCAGGCCGCCAACATCCAGCTCACCACGCTGTTGAACGCGGCATTGCGCCGCGTGCTGGGCGAGGTCACCTTCATCAATGTGGTGCGCGACGAGCGCGAGGGCCTGATGACGCGCATCCGCGACCAGCTCGACCGGGAGGCCGACCAGTACGGCATCCAGGTGGTCGACGTGCGTATCCGCCGCGCCGACCTGCCGGAGCAGAACAGCCAGGCAGTCTACAAGCGAATGCAGACCGAACGCGAGCGCGAGGCCCAGGAGTTCCGCGCCCAGGGTGGCCAGAAGTCGCAGGAGATCCGCTCGAAGGCCGACCGCGAGGCGACCGTTATCGTCGCCGAAGCCAATTCGACCGCCGAGCAGACGCGCGGCGTGGGCGACGCCGAGCGCAACCGCCTGTTCGCCGAGGCTTACGGCCGGGATCCGGATTTCTTTGCCTTCTATCGTTCGATGTCGGCCTATGAAACCGGGCTCCGCTCCAACGACACCCGCTTCCTGCTGCGGCCGGATTCCGAGTTCTTCCGCTTCTTTGCCAATCCGTCCGGCCACCCGCCGGCGGCAGCGGCGCCGAAGCAGTAAGGTCGGGCCAGGGATACGCGCGTTACGGCGAAGCGGGGGGGCCGCTTCGCCGGCAAAAAAGCAAAAGGCGCTTAAAGAGCGGGGGGATGCCATCCGATGAGGTCCATAGCGTTCGCCGACTTCCTCATCGGTGTGGGCATCCTCTTTGTGCTCGAAGGTCTGATGTTCGCTGCGAGCCCGGCCTGGATGCGCCGGGCAATGAAAAGCGCGCTGGCGACCCCGGACAATATCCTGCGGACCGTCGGCATCGTCTCGGCGGTCGTGGGTCTGCTGCTGATCTGGTTCGTGCGGCGGTAGCGCATTTTACCGCCGTTTGTGGCGAGATTCGACGGACAGCCTTGGAACTTTAAGGCTCCTCCGGCGTGTAATGGCCTGCCTTGGTTTGTTTAGTGCCTTGGCTTGCTTCGCACCTTGGAATGCCGGTGCCCCAGCGGACGCAAATAGCTGTGGCGCCAACGCAATCGTGAGTCGCCTGGCGCCGGTTTTTCGCCGGAATATCAGGTGCAGATGCTTGCGCCTCGGACCCGTTCGGGCGCAGTGTGGACCCCAAATTTGACCCCTTTTGGAGACAAGCCGATATGACCGGTGTCAGACCCGCTTTGACGAGCCGCCTGCGCCTGCTGGGGATTGCGATCTCGTTCAGCGCCGCCAGTATGCTGGCGGCGGCGCCGGCCAGCGCACGCGGGCCTGACGGCATCGCCGACATCGCCGAGAAGGTCATCGACTCCGTCGTCAATATCTCGACCTCGCAGAACGTCGAGGCCAAGGGCAGCGGTAACAGGGAAGCGATGCCGCAATTGCCGCCGGGCTCGCCGTTCGAGGAGTTCTTCGACGACTTCTTCAAGAACCGTCGCGGCGCCGCTCCCAAGGATGGCGACAAGAGCGGCGAGATGCAGCGCCGCAAGACCAATTCGCTCGGCTCCGGTTTCATCATCGACGCCGCGGGCGTCGTCGTTACCAACAATCACGTCATCGCGGACGCCGACGAGATCAACGTGATCATGAACGACGGCACCAAGATCAAGGCGGAGCTGGTCGGCGTCGACAAGAAGACCGATATCGCAGTCCTGAAGTTCAAGCCGGTGAAGCCGGTGAACGCGGTCAAGTTCGGCGATTCCGACAAGCTACGGCTCGGCGAGTGGGTGATCGCGATCGGCAATCCGTTCAGCCTCGGCGGCTCGGTGACGGCCGGCATCGTGTCGGCGCGCAACCGCGACATCAGCCAGGGGCCGTACGACAGCTACATCCAGACCGACGCCTCTATCAACCGCGGCAATTCCGGTGGACCCTTGTTCAACCTCGAAGGCGAAGTGGTCGGCGTCAACACGCTGATCATCTCGCCGACCGGCGGTTCGATCGGCCTCGGCTTCGCGGTGCCGTCGAAGACGGTGGCGGGCGTGGTCGATCAGCTCCGGCAGTTCGGCGAGCTGCGCCGCGGCTGGCTCGGCGTGCGCATTCAGCAGGTCACCGACGAGATCGCCGAAAGCCTCAACATCAAGCCCGCCCGCGGCGCGCTGGTTGCAGGCGTTGACGACAAGGGACCGGCGAAGCCCGCCGGCATCGAGCCCGGCGACATCGTCGTCAAGTTCGACGGCAAGGACGTCAAGGATCCGAAGGATCTCTCCCGCGTCGTGGCCGACACCGCGGTCGGCAAAGAAGTCGACGTGGTCATCATCCGCAAGGGCAATGAGGAGAGCCGCAAGGTCACGCTCGGCCGCCTCGAGGACACTGAAAAGGTGCAGCAGGCGGCCGCCAAGACCAAGGAAGACCCGGTCGAGAAGCCGGTGACGCAAAAGGCGCTCGGCCTCGATCTTGCCACGCTGAGCAAGGATCTGCGCACAAAGTACAAGATCAAGGAGAGCGTGAAGGGCGTTATCGTCACCGGTGTTGACGGCTCCTCCGATGCCGCCGAAAAGCGGCTGTCCGCCGGCGACGTCATCGTCGAGGTGGCGCAGGAGGCGGTCGGTAGCGCCGCCGACATCAAGAAGCGTGTCGACCAGCTCAAGAAGGACGGCAAGAAGTCGGTGTTGCTGCTGGTCTCGAACGGCGAGGGCGAATTGCGCTTCGTCGCGCTCAGCGTGCAGTAGATCTATCTCGTCATGGCCGGGCTTGACCCGGCCATCGATCCTATTCGCAAGACTCGCTCAAGATTGATGGATGCCCGGATCAAGTCCGGGCATGACTAGTTTTAGCCCGTCGGAGAGCCAAACGGCCTCACGTGAGTGAGACCACCGCCAGAAAGTGGATCGGCTCGAGGCGCAGCTTCGATCGCTTCACTTCCGGTATCTTGCTGTAATGCTGCAGCCAGAGTTCAAGAAAGCGGTCGAGGTCGACCAGCTCGATATGGACGGAGCCATTGCCGGCTTCGCGGCGCGCCTCCCGTGAGAAGCCGCCGGAAGAAACAAACAGGCCGATTTCCCTGTCACCCCGGATAATGCCGCGAAGCGCCGCGACATCCTCCCGCGACGCCGTCTGGTCGCGATGCTTCACCTGAACCCGGATGTGCGGCGTCTGCGCGCCGAGCGGATCGATATAGGCCAGGATATCCGTCCCGCCATCCGAGCCCGGCTTTGAAACGGTGCTGGTGGCGTACCCCATCCCTTCCAGCAGCGCGGCGACCAGGTTCTGAAACTCGTAGCCGGACAGCGTGTCGAGATAGGTGTCGATTTCGTCGCGCGCCTTTTCCTTGGCATCCTCAAACAAGACCGACGTATCGGGTGGCGGCGTTTCGTCGACGGCGTTGGCAATTCCAGCATCGGTCTTGCTCTTCTGATGGCTCCAGCGCCATTCTCGGTAGCGGGACCGCATCAGCCGCTTGAGTTCGTAGTCCGGCAGGGTCACGAACTTCTGGCCTTCGTCGGTCACCCGCCATCGTCCGTCCGACTTGACGAGCAATCCGGCCTTCGTCGCCGCGACGGAAAGGAAGTGCAGGGCGGCTCGCCATCGCGGCAGCCCCGATCCCTTCATCGTCTCCTTGTCGAAATCGTCCAGCGGCAGCTTCGATTCGATCTCCGCGTAGATATCGCGCGGACGCATGCCGTCCGGGTGAGCCCTTAAGAGTCCTAGTACGAATTTGATAAGTGAAACGCCACGATCAACCGTCTTAGGTTGGCTCATTGCGACCTCTTAAGATGCCTTTTGTGCAAGCTACTTAAGGTTGCTCATCGTCGCAATAGGTTCACGTTGCTGGCGTGAGCAACGAGCCGATTTCAATTAGTCCGCGAACTCCTCGCGCCGATATCCCTGCGCATAGAGCAGCGCAGTGAGATCGCCGTAGTCGATCCGCGCGGCGGCGGCTGCGGCAACCGCGGGCTTGGCGTGATAGGCGACACCGAGTCCCGCCGCCTGGATCATGCCGAGGTCGTTGGCGCCGTCGCCCGTCACCAGCGTGTCGATCTCGTCGAGGTCGAAGGATTCGCGCAGCTCGATCAAGGTTGCGAGCTTAGCGGCGCGGCCGAGAATCGGTTCAGTGACTTCGCCGGTGAATTTGCCGTCGCGCACCCTGAGCTCGTTAGCGCGGTTCTCCTGGAAGCCGATCCTGGCGGCGACCGCATGGGTGAACAGCGTGAAGCCGCCCGAGATCAGGCAGGTGTAAGCGCCGTTGGCGCGCATGGTCATGACCAGCTCGCGGCCTCCCGGCGTTGGCGTGATCCGCTTGGCCAGCACATCGTCGACCACGCTGACCTGCATGTCCTTCAACAGCGCGACGCGCTCGCGCAGTGCCGGCTCGAATTCGATCTCGCCGCGCATGGCGCGCTCGGTGATGGCGGCGACATGGGCCTTCAGCCCGGCGAAGTCGGCCAGCTCATCGATGCATTCCTGGCCGATCATGGTGGAATCCATGTCCGCCAGAAAAAGCTTCTTGCGCCTTGCCGCGGCAGGCTGCACGACAATGTCGATCGGCAGATCGCCGCGCGCCCGTTGCAGGCGGGTTTCGATCGCCTTGATCTCGTCCGGGCTATTGACCTGGCTGTCGAAGGGAATGTCGACTGCCACTTCGTCGAACAGCCATTGTGCCGTTCCCGGCGAGGGGAGAACGGCCAGCGCGCCGTCGACAATGGTACTGTCGAGCGCCGGATTGGCCGGGTTGCAGATGAGGGTGGCGACGAGGGACATGCAGGCGCATCAGCTTGGTTTGAGCAAGGCCGTGCTTATCGCAGGGCCGACCGCCAGCGGCAAGTCGGCCATGGCGCTCGAATTGGCGCAAAAGGCCGGCGGCGTCGTCATCAACACCGATTCGATGCAGGTCTATCGCGATCTCCGCATCATCACGGCCCGGCCGACGGTGGAAGAGGAGACGCGCGTCCCGCACCGGCTCTATGGCCATGTCGACGCGTCGGTCAATTTTTCGGCCGGTGCCTGGGTGGCGGATGCCGAAATGGTATTGGCGGAAGCGCGCGCCGAAAAACGTCTGCCGATCTTCATCGGCGGCTCCGGCCTCTATTTCAAGGCGCTGACGCGCGGCCTGTCCGCGGTGCCGCCGATCCCTACGGAAGTGCGAGAAGCCGTGCGCGCCCGGCTGGAGCGCGACGGCGTCGAGGCGTTGCACACCGAGCTGGCGCGGCGCGATCCCGTCTCTGCCGAACGCCTGAAACCGCGCGACCGCACCCGGATCGCCCGTGCGCTGGAGGTGATCGAGGCGACCGGCCGCGCGTTGCCCGACTGGCATCGTGAAGGCCTGCCGCCGCTGCTGCCGCCCGGCGAATTCACAGCAGTTTTCCTCGCGCCCGAACGCGACCAGCTTTATGCGCGGATCGATGCACGGTTCGGCGCGATGCTGGCCGAAGGTGCGCTGGATGAGGTCGCCGCACTCGCCGCGCGAAAGCTCGATCCACTGCTGCCGGCGATGAAGGCCCATGGCGTGCCGGCTTTGATCCGCTACCTCGGCGGCGAGATTACGCGCGAAGAGGCCGCCGAAATCGGCCGCGCGGATACCCGTCATTATGCAAAACGGCAGTTCACCTGGTTCCGGCACCAGTTGCCGGAGTTTGAATGGGTGACGCCCGAAGCGGCGAGGGGGTGGGTGACTAACGTCATTCCGGGGCGCATCGAAGATGCGAACTAGGATGTGCACTTGCACATCGGAGAATCTCGAGATTCCGGGTCTGGTCCTTCGGACCATCCCGGAATGACCTCGACGTGATGCCGCATGGCTGCACGCGCAAAATTCCCCCTCGCCGAATGCCCGGAACACCGCTACACTGCCTAAATCGCGCCGAAAGCGTCCATCCCTTGACTTCCGGGAGCCGGACGGTATAACCCGCGCAACCTTTGGGAAGTCCGAGCCGCAAAATGCGTAATATTATTACCAAACTCCTGATCGTCGTCGTACCCAGGCGCACCGCCGGGGGTGGCTAACGGCCATCCAAATTCAGGCGGTGTGCATGGGGCCTCTCGGGCCCCTTTTTATTTCCCAAAACAGACAACCGAAAGAAGCCGCGCCAACAGCGCATCCGGAGCAGACCATGACCGACCAGAGCCAAGACCCCAATCAGATGACCGGCGCCGCGATGATCGTGCGCGCGCTCATCGATCATGGCGTCCAGCACATCTTCGGCTATCCCGGCGGCGCGGTACTTCCGATCTATGACGAGATTTTCCAGCAGAGCGAGGTCGAGCACATCCTGGTGCGGCACGAGCAGGGCGCCGGCCACGCCGCCGAAGGCTATGCGCGCTCGACCGGCAAGCCGGGCGTCGTGCTGGTGACGTCGGGCCCCGGCGCCACCAACATGGTGACGCCGCTGACGGACGCGCTGATGGATTCGATCCCGCTGGTCTGCATCACCGGACAAGTTCCTACTCATTTGATCGGCAACGACGCGTTCCAGGAATGCGACACCGTCGGCATCACCCGTCCCTGCACCAAGCACAACTGGCTGGTGCGCGACGTCAACGATCTCGCAAAAGTGCTGCACGAGGCGTTCTATGTCGCGAGCTCAGGCCGTCCCGGCCCGGTCGTGGTCGACGTTCCCAAGGACGTGCAGTTCGCGGTCGGCACCTATCATCCGCCGCGCAAGGACGATGTGCATGTTTCCTACACGCCGCGGGTGAAGGGCGACGCGACGCAGATTCGCAAGGCCGTGGCGCTATTGGCTTCCGCCAAGCGGCCGGTGATCTATTCCGGCGGTGGCGTCATCAATTCCGGACCCGAGGCGTCAAAACTCCTGCGCGAACTGGTCGAGGTCACCGGATTCCCGATCACCTCGACGCTGATGGGGCTGGGCGCCTATCCCGCGTCGGGCAAGAACTGGCTCGGCATGCTCGGCATGCACGGCACCTACGAGGCCAACATGACGATGCATGGTTGCGACGTCATGCTGTGTGTCGGCGCGCGCTTCGACGACCGGATCACCGGCCGCACCGACGCGTTTTCGCCGGGCTCGAAGAAGATCCACATCGACATCGATCCATCCTCGATCAACAAGAACATTCGTGTCGACGTGCCGATCATCGGCGATGTCGGCAACGTGCTGGGTGACCTGTTGCAGGTGTTCAAGGCCGAGGCGAAGAAACCCGACATCAAGAGCTGGTGGCAGGAGATTGCCACCTGGCGGGCGCGCAATTCGCTCGCCTACAAGAAGAGCAACGACGTTATCCTGCCGCAATACGCCATCCAGAAGCTGTTCGAGGCGACGCGTGGCCACGATACCTACATCACGACCGAGGTCGGCCAGCACCAGATGTGGGCCGCGCAATTCTTCGGCTTCGAGGAGCCGCACCGCTGGATGACATCGGGCGGGCTCGGCACCATGGGCTACGGCCTGCCGGCGGCGCTCGGCGTGCAGGTCGCGCATCCCGACAGCCTCGTGATCGACATCGCCGGCGACGCCTCGGTGCAGATGACGATGCAGGAGATGTCGACGGCAGTTCAGTTTGAACTGCCGATCAAGATCTTCATCCTGAACAACCAGTATATGGGCATGGTGCGGCAGTGGCAGCAGCTTCTGCACGGCAACCGGCTGTCGCACTCCTATTCGGAAGCACTGCCGGATTTCGTCAAGCTCGCGGACGCCTTCGGCTGCGTCGGCATCCAGGCGATCAAGCCGGGCGATCTCGACGGCGCGCTCAAGGAGATGATCAAGGTCAAGCGCCCGGTACTGTTCGATTGTCGTGTCGCAGCGCTGGAAAACTGCTTCCCGATGATTCCGTCCGGCAAGGCGCACAACGAAATGCTGCTGCCGGTGGAAGCGACTGACGAAGCGACGGCGGCGGCCTTCGCCGGCGGCAAGGCGCTGGTGTGAGGTAATTGGTTGTGCAGTGCTCATCACGAGCTCTCTCTCTTTGCCTCTCCCCGCGTGCGGGGAGAGGTCGGCGCAACGCGCCGGGTGAGGGGGACTCTCCGCGAGTCCCTCCCT
This sequence comes from Bradyrhizobium sp. WYCCWR15520, assembly GCF_056174665.1. Taxonomy (NCBI): domain Bacteria; kingdom Pseudomonadati; phylum Pseudomonadota; class Alphaproteobacteria; order Hyphomicrobiales; family Nitrobacteraceae; genus Bradyrhizobium; species Bradyrhizobium sp. WYCCWR15520. The sequence goes on along the minus strand of NZ_JBWBWM010000006.1, from coordinate 5,169 downwards.
CACCGTCTTTGAGGAGGCAGCCCCTCACCCCAACCCTCTCCCCGCAAAGAGCGGGGCGAGGGAGCACATCGTGCGTGCGGCTAGTGGGGAGAATCCATGTTTGACCTCGCCGAGCTCGAACGCGCGCACGGAATTGTAGGACAGGCAGTGCCGCCGACGCCGGCGCATGCCTGGCCACTGCTGGCCGAGCGGCTGGGTACGCGCGTCATCGTCAAGCATGAGAACCACACGCCGATCGGCGCCTTCAAGGTGCGCGGCGGGCTGGTTTATCTCGAACGCCTGAAGCGCGAATGGCCGAACACGCCAGGGATCATTTCTGCGACCCGCGGCAATCACGGCCAGAGCCTTGCTTTCGCGGCTTCCCGTCACGGCGTGCCGGCAATGATCTATGTGCCGAAGGGCAATTCGGTCGAGAAGAACCGCGCGATGCGCGCGTTCGGCGCCGAGTTGATCGAACATGGCGAGGATTTTCAGGCGGCAGCCGAAGAGGCACAGCGCCGTGCCCAGTTCGCCGGCCTGCACATGGTGCCGTCGTTCCACAGGGATCTCGTGCTTGGCGTCGCCACCTACGCGCTCGAACTGTTCCGGGCCGCGCCCGATCTCGATATTCTCTACGTGCCGATCGGGCAGGGCTCCGGCATCTCCGGCTGCATCATGGCGCGCGATCTGCTCGGGCTGAAGACGGAGATCGTCGGCGTGCAGTCCACCGAAGCGCCGTCCTACGCGCTGTCGTTTGCGGCAGGAAAAATCGTGACCACCGAATCCAGCAATACGCTGGCCGACGGCATGGCGACGCGCATCCCCGATCCGGACGCCTTCGCCACCATTCGCAAGGGCGCTGCGCGCATCGTGCAGGTGACCGACGATGAGGTCGGAGCCGCGATCCGCGCCTACTGGACCGATACGCACAACCTGGCCGAAGGCGCCGGCGCAGCCGCGCTCGCCGCCGCGCTGCAGGAAAAGCAAAAACTCGCCGGCAAGCGCGTCGGCCTGATCCTGTCAGGCGGCAATATCGATTTCGATCTGTTCCGCAAATGGGTCGGGACGGAGGTCACGCCGACGGCCGAACGAGCGATGGCGTGATGAGAGGACATGTAAGGGGACGACCATGAACCAGCCCGCATCCGCCTACTTCCTGGAAGAGCGCCACGATCCCAACGAGACGCACACGCTCTCGGTGCTGGTGCAGAACGAGCCCGGCGTGCTCGCGCGCGTGATCGGCCTGTTCTCCGGCCGCGGCTACAACATCGACAGTCTCACTGTCTCCGAGACCGAGAGCCAGAAACATCTCTCGCGCATCACCATCGTCACCACGGGCACGCCGATGGTGATCGAGCAGATCAAGCACCAGCTCGACCGCATGATTCCGGTCTATCGCGTGGTCGACATGACCATCACCGGCCGCTCGATCGAGCGGGAACTCGCCATGGTGAAAGTGCGTGGCCGCGGCGACAGCCGGGTCGAGGCGCTGCGGCTGGCGGACGCGTTCCGCGCCCGCGTGATCGACGCCACGACCGAAAGTTTTGTGTTCGAGATCACAGGCAATTCATCGAAGATCAGTCAATTTATCGACCTGATGCGCCCGCTCGGCCTTGTCGAGGTGTCGCGCACTGGCGTTGCCGCAATCGGGCGTGGGCCTGAGGGGATGTGAACATGCTGGCGCGGGACTGGTACTACACTCAAAGACGGCGTCTCGGGCTCGATCGCGCGGTCGCCTCGATCTACGACCGGCATGACGACAGCGACGAGCGCGCCCGCGCCGCGCTCACCATGCTTGGTGTGCAGTCGGGCTGGCGGGTGGCCGATATCGGCTGCGGCAACGGCGTACTGGCCTGCGAAGCGGCGCTGATGGGGGCCGAAGTAGACGCAATAGACATATCGCCGGCGATGCTGGCGCTCGCCAATATCCAGGCCCGCGACCGCAAGATCGCAATCCGCACCCAGCCGGCCGGCATGCTGAGCTTTGCCTACCAGCCCAATTCCTACGATCTGATCGTCAGCGAATTCACGCTGCATCATTTGCCGGATTTCTGGAAAGCGGTGGCGCTGGCGCGGATCTATGCCGCGCTGAAGCCCGGCGCAAATTTCTACCTGCGCGACATCGTCTTTGTCAGCATGCCGGATGGCGTCGAGCGCGATGTCGACCAATGGGCCGATTTCACCATCAAGAACCACGATTTCCAGCGCGAAGGCGTGGTCACCCATATGCGCGACGAATACTCGACCTTCGGCTGGGTGATCGAGCGCATGCTGACCGATATCGGCTTCACGCTGGAATCGGTCGATTACCACGCGCCGCTCCACGGCACCTATCTCCTGCGCAAGCCAAAGCCGGACCAACAGAGCTAGAAAAAAATGAAACCGGCGGATGTCTGCATCGCCGTGCTGGTAGCGGTGATCTGGGGCCTTGCTTTCGTGGCCAGCCGGATCGCGCTCAATGAGTTTTCGCCGGAACTGATGACGACGCTGCGCTTTTCGATCGCCGCCTTGCCCTGCCTGTTCGTGGCGCGGCCCAAGATTTCATGGACGGTGCTGGCCTCGATCAGCTTCACGCTGTTCCTCGGCCAGTTTCTGGCCCAAGCCTTCGCCATCGCGCATGGCGTTCCCGTCGGCCTTTCCAGCGTGATCGTGCAGAGCCAGGCGCTGTTCACCATCGGCTTTGCCGCGCTGTTGTTCCGCGAGCGGCCGGGCCCATGGCAGAGCGTCGGCATCGGTATTGCCACCGCTGGGTTACTGATGATCTGCGGCACCGTCGGCTACGATTTCAGCATCAGCGCATTTGCCGTGCTGATGATCTCGCCGCTCAGCTTCGCGGCCGGCAATCTGCTGCTCCGGCGCGCGCAGGGCGTGCCGATGTTCGACCTGTTCGCGTGGCTGTGCCTGGTCGCGGCAGTTCCGCTGCTGGCGTTGACGCTGGTCAGCAATGGTCCGCAGCCGACCTGGCATGCGCTGACCCACATGTCGCTGACCGGCCTGATGTGCATGATCGGCCTGGGCGGCGTCTCCACCAGTATCGCCTACTGGCTGTGGGGCCGGCTGCTGCGGGACTATCCGGCGGCGCAGGTGGTGCCGTTTGCGCTGCTGGTGCCGTTCGTCGGTTCCGCCGCATCGAGCGTAGTGTTCGGCGAAACTTTTGGGCCGCTGCGGCTCGCCGGCATGGTCACCGTGGTCGGCGGCATCGCCGTCATGCTGCTGTCCAAACCTACCCAGGCTTCAGAAAAACAAGTTCTGCCAAAGATCGCGTGAGGCCCCCAATGTCGCAGTCGCTTTTGATCGCCTTCGTCATGTTCGCCACCGTGATGTTCTTCACCCCGGGGCCGAACAACATCATGTTGCTGTCCTCGGGGCTCACTTACGGCTTCCGCCCGACCATCCCGCATATCATGGGCATCACGGTCGGCTTCGCCTTCATGGTCGGCGCGGTCGGCCTCGGGCTCGGCACCATCTTCATCGCCTATCCGGTGCTGCAGACCATCCTGAAATATGCCGGCGCGGCCTATCTGATCTATCTGGCCTGGGCGATCGCGATGTCCGAGCCACCTTCCGCCGAGGAGGACAAAAGCCGCGGCCGCCCGATGACGTTCTGGGGCGCGGCCATGTTCCAGTGGGTCAACGCCAAGGGCTGGGTCATGGTGATCGGCACCATCACCGCCTATGCGGCGATCGCAGCCTATCCCTGGAACATCGCGATCCAGGTCGGCCTCAGCCTGCTGTTGGGAATCCTGTCCTGCACCGCCTGGGCCCTGTTCGGCACCGCGCTGCGGCCGGTCCTGACCTCCCGCCGGGCGGTGCGCGCCTTCAACATCGTCATGGCGGTGCTGCTCTTGGCCTCGCTCTATCCGGTCTTCATGGACGCATGATGCCGCACCGGGCCATGCATAAACGGATTTCCCCTCGGAAGGAAAATGCTCTAGACAACGCCGGAAATTCGCGGGCGGCCGGCGGTCCCACCCACCCAAATGCCTGATTAACCGGCCCTTTTTGGCCATCGATTGAGGAAACGACCATGCGTGTTTATTACGATCGCGACGCCGACCTGAACCTGATCAAGGGCAAGAAGGTCGTCATCGTCGGCTATGGCAGCCAGGGCCACGCCCATGCGCTGAACCTGAAGGACTCTGGCGTCAAGGAAGTCGCCATTGCGCTGCGCAAGGGTTCGGCCTCGGCCAAGAAGGCGGAAGCCGCCGGCTTCAAGGTGATGGAAGTCGCCGAGGCCGCCAAATGGGCCGACCTCGTCATGATGCTGACCCCGGACGAGCTGCAGGGCGACATCTACCGCGAGCACCTGCATGACAACATGAAGAAGGGCGCCGCGCTCGTCTTCGCCCACGGCCTCAACGTCCATTTCAACCTGCTCGACCCCCGCGCCGACCTCGACGTGCTGATGATCGCGCCGAAGGGCCCCGGCCACACTGTCCGCTCGGAATACCAGCGCGGCGGCGGCGTGCCCTGCCTGATCGCGATCGCCAAGGACGTCTCCGGCAACGCCCATGACCTCGGCCTGTCTTATGCCTCGGCAATCGGCGGCGGCCGCGCCGGCATCATCGAGACCACCTTCAAGGAAGAGTGCGAGACCGACCTGTTCGGCGAGCAGGTCGTGCTCTGTGGCGGCCTGGTCGAACTGATCAAGGGCGGCTACGAGACGCTGGTCGAGGCCGGCTACGCCCCCGAGATGGCCTATTTCGAGTGCCTGCACGAGGTGAAGCTGATCGTCGACCTGATCTATGAAGGCGGCATCGCCAACATGAACTACTCGATCTCCAACACCGCCGAGTACGGCGAATACGTCACCGGCCCGCGGATCGTGACCGCCGAAACCAAGGCCGAGATGAAGCGCGTCCTCGCCGACATCCAGGGCGGCAAGTTCGCCCGCGACTGGATGCTGGAGAACAAGGTCAACCAGACCTCGTTCAAGGCGACCCGCGCCAAGCTCGCCGCCCATCCGATCGAGGAAGTCGGCGCAAAACTCCGCGACATGATGCCGTGGATCAAGAAGGGCGCGCTGGTCGACAAGACCAAGAACTGAGGCGGGGTCGCTCTGTGTAGATTCCATGGGGCGGTGAGCGTGCCCTCTCCGGTAGGTTTGGGTTTCCACACTCGAACCATCGGAGAGTCAGATGCAAGCATCGACCGTAGACACGCCCACCGCCGCACAGTTTGGCACGATTT